>JAJDNG010000167.1 GCA_022340845.1 Gammaproteobacteria bacterium
ACCCTATTGACTAATAATGACTACGAAGTTCGGAAAAAACTGGCTAGGGTTAACCCTAGTGCCATCTGGGGTACGCGCCAGTTATTTTTTGAATTGTGATGACATAGCATACCCACCATAGTTACACGAACAGTTGAACAAGGGGGAGCCTTTACAATGAAGCAATCAATGATTAAAAATCTGGCTGTTACCGCTATGGTGCTCGGAGCCGCCGTTGGTAATGTCTATGCCGCGAAAGATGACGGTCAAGGGCACGATTACCGGACTTTCCACAGTAATGGGGATATCAAATTCGGTCAAATCGGCGATTCCTATACGTCCGATTTGGTGATGTACCTGGCGGGTAACCAGTTTATGGCAATGGAAGAGTTGATTAAGGACTTTCAGAAAAAAAATCCGGACATCAAAACTATTTATGTGGAAACCATTCCACCCGGCCAGATTATGAAAGGCCAGATTCTCAAGCAAGGTGAAATTGACGGGCAAAAAACCGCGCAGAATCCGGATTTGTTTGCCAGTGTAAATCTGGGCCACTTGAAGAAACTTAAGGCCAAGGGCGTCATGAATGATTATATGATTTACACCCACAACCAGTTGGAATTGATGGTGGCCAAGGGCAACCCTAAAAACATCCAAGGACCAAAAGATCTGGCGCGTAAGGATTTAGTGCAGTCTCATCCTAATCCGCTGACAGAGGGTATTTTTAAATTTTATGGTTCGCAAATGCTAAAAGATCTCGATCTTTACCAAGAAGTGACTGCGGATAAAAAATGTAAAAGTTGCTGGGCCATTGAAGGTAAGACCTGGTTTACCCAGCGCCATCACAGGGAAACCCCTTATCGTATCGAAAATGGGGAAGCGGATGTGGGTATTGTCTGGACCACGGAAGTGAAACACGCCAAAGCCGAAGGCCGCAATATTGATGGTGTGAGTATTCCGGCGCCGTACAACATGGCCCACAAAGTGGGTTATGCGATCGGCGTACTGAAAACCGCTAAAAACCCCTTTAATGCATCGCGCTATTTGTCCTACCTGGGCACGGAAGACGCGCAAAATATTTATAAGAAATATGGATTTGTTACCGCCTCAACGGAAGACTTAAAGTTAAAGCCAATACCTTTGCCTTCCAAGTAACCATAAAGAGTAGTATGGGGGAGGAGCGCTGGGTCACCGATTTTTGCCCCTAAAGGTGATCCAGCGATTTTTTCGTAACTCCTATCAACCCAAAACCTGTTTCACACTCTGTTTTGGTTTGCACAGCCACTTAAAAGCCATGCAGGTTTTCCACTTTTGTCTCTGGCTTGTCGCCAATGATGCGGCGCAGAGTAGCCGTTAATACCTCGATGTCGTTATCAAATGAGCCGTGTGCAAGCGGTATCAGTTCCTCTCCGTCCCATACTTGCGAGCGTTTTTTGTTGTGAACCGTGAGAGCCTTAATTTCACTGGCATATTCTCGCCATGTGTTAATTTGCGCGAGATAGGCCGTATTCCACATGTCTTCTGATTGCGCGCTTTCCTTCCAGACCGCTTCCATGCCGAGCAGCGGCGTTTTGTGACTTTGCTCCAGGGCTCTGCTGACTAAATACAGTAACGATTTACCATAAGGTCCCACGGAATCCGCCTTCTCCCGTTCATCGCTGAGAATATCAAAATAAAGCCGATCAAACTGCAGGGTGCCATGATCCAGGGCGGGGGCGTAATGGCTGAGCGCAAATCCAACACTGCATGCCGGGGCATATAATGAGCAGGTGGTGACTTTTTGTTGTTGCGTTTTAAGTTGGTCGAGCAAATGCCCCAGCAAAATGGAGCCGGCGGAATGACCGATTAAATGAACTTCCAGTTCCGGTAACTGCTTGTGCAATTCCAGCAAATGCTTTGCGACCAGGCTCAAGCCGGCCCCTTCTTCTATACTGGCGGCGGCGTTTTGTTTCATCTGCACCCAGATGGGTTTGGCCAGCAACTGTTCGCAGGCCACTTCGATGGAACGATCTCTGGCCTCGGCCAGGTGGTGTTTTAACTCAGTCGCCCAGCCGCGGCTCGGTTCTGCTTCCGATGGCCGGAAGAAACGATTGACAGCATCGTTTAACATGCAGGTCAGGCACTCGCGAAAACCCGTTCGCCAGGTAATAAACAGCGGGTAGACGCCGTTTTCAATAAAATAAGGCGCCATCACCCGCACCCGTTTGATGGACGCTTCTTCATCGTTCAACCCGCCATGGGCATACACGGCCAGCTTGGGCTTTTGTTGTTGCTGCAGCCAGGACAACGGCAAGCTGAATGCGGTTTCACGCACGGCGGCGAGCACATCTTCCATGTCAAGAAAACGGTTCAGCGGCCGGCCGTCATTTCCGAATACCACAGTATGTTCGTAGGCCTTGGTTTCCGCGAGCGGTTGTACGGCTTTGTTTTTGTATTCGTATTGACGCTCGGCGGAATCAGGGCGCCAAAACCACTCCGCTTTACCGGACGCCATATCTTTTAAGGTGCTGCTACTGCGGGTTCTCACGCCGATCCGGGTCTCCATGGGAGCGCCCAACACCGCCACCCAGGCATCGGTGCCGTGTTCCACCCAGTCTTCATAGGTCAACACAGCGAATCCAAGATATCCCCAATCGTGTCCCCAGGAGTTCTGCACGATGAATCCCTGGGGGGTGTACCCGGTAATGGCAAACGCATGGCCGCCGGTTTCGCCGGATTTCATTTTGATGACAGGAAGTTTTGCCGATTCCTCCAGAAACCATCCCCGATGCACCATGGCGGAAACGTAAATCGCGCCAACTTCATGCACCGCTGCTTGCATATCCACAATGGAATCTTTGTTGATGCGGTAATACGCGCCTAAGGGTCGCAGCGCGGCATCGCGTTCCCAACCCTGGTTGGGCCGCACAAACCGACCATTGGCATAAGGCCAGGTTTCTTCCAAACAAACCCCATGGCGGTGCCAGCCCTTCATGGCGCCGCGGCAACTGGAGCCTTCGTAATCCTCGCCCGGCCATTCGTCGTATACCCGAGCCATTTGATACAACATGCGGGGGCTGACTTTTTTCAGCGTAACCGCTTTGCCGGTCCGTTCCCCCTCACTATGTCGTTTCCACAGTAAATAGTTAACCACGGCGGCAAGCCCAAAGCCGGTGCATGCGCCCTCCTGTCCCTGGTCGAGGACCAGTTTATGGTTATCCGCGTAGTCCAATAATATTTCTTGGAGTACGGTGGGGACCGGGTATTGTTCCGGGAGCGACACCAGGGGCGGATTGTAAATCCGGTCGCGATAATCGATACGGTCAGGGCGGGCGTCAAAAATCCGATTGTTTATCGCTTTGATAGGCATGCTCACTCCCTCTCTATTGTCGGCCAGTTTGCTAAAAGCGTAGTCGATGTTCCCCGAATTAGCAGGCCGTTTTTACGAGCAATTGATATAGCGCAGGGTTGTGAGCCGACGACGACTCGCGCTAAAAAATCGAATTTGCGTGCGGCAATTTGCTCCCTTGCACGTCTAGTGAATAAACCCCAACGAAAATAATTATGAGTGACGGCTTAATGTGGCCCAAAGGGAGTCCGGTTATGCACAGAGATTTGGAAGATATTTTGGAAGGTGGAATACGTTATGAAGAATTGCATTTGTTGCTGGGTGTCATCGACACTATTCACAAAATGCCTTTGCGAGGAGGCTTACCGTCCACGTCCATAGCGGAAATTATTCACTCAATTCTGCCCTGTCGCTTGGGTGGTATCGGCGTATTTGATCGCAATACAAACCGCTCACAAATATGTATTCCTATGGGTGACATTTTTGAACGGCCAATCGACGCTGAACGCGAAATTCCCAAACGATCCGCATTTTATGATGAACTCATTGCTAACTGGCTCAATACGCGCCAGCTTTTGTATGTCGATCATTTAAACCGAGCGGATAACCGCCTTTATTTCGACACCAAAGTAAAAAGTGACGCAGGCAATATCGTATTTGACGCAGTTATTAGAAGCGAGCATGACATCGGTTGCTTCTATTTGTTTACTAATATAAACGCCTCATTGTTGCACAAATATAAAATGATCATGCGGCTTTTGTTAAGCTGCGTATACGATGTATTGACGCCAATAGCTGGAAAAAGCGAGTCCGGTGAGGGCGAGCTTATAGGGTTAACAGGCCGGGAGCAGGAAATTATAGCGCGTATTCGAGCAGGCTTGAATAATAAAAATATCGCGCGTCAACTCAATATAAGTGTACACACTGTGAAAAGCCACATCTACAACATCTTTCAAAAGCTTCAGGCCAGCAACCGGGTCGAAGCGCTGCTAAAAGCGGAGCAAGCAGGATATCTCAATGAGGTGCGACATATATAAAAAGCATATGATTTAGGTGAATAAAAAGGAGTTTGAAGCTAAGCAAGTGAGTTTCCATGGATAATATTTATCAATAAGGCGCTGACCAACGACTTTCGACGCAATAACCGTTGGCGCCGATACAGGCCCTTTGTTACCATCGGCACATAACCAAAAAACCAGCCGGTCATGAACAAAGGAAATGGAGTCACAACAGTTTTTAAATACACAGCAATTCGAGCGCCTCAAATCCGGTGACAAAACGGTATTTAAATTAGTCTACGACCAGTATTTCGCTTTGGTGCATTATGTGGTGAAGCGCTGTGGATTAAATGGAGATGAGTCGCTGGATATTGTGCAAGAGAGTTTTTTTAAATTGTATAAAAATATCGCCGGCATTCAGAACCCACAAGGCATTAAAAGCTGGTTGGTGACCACGGCGCGGAATTTGGCCGTCGATTACATGCGAAAACGCAACACTGAAAATGCGTATATTGATGCAGCCGAATTAGCGGTGGAGGATGCCAAAGAGCATGACATGGTATCCCCCTCTTTGCAGAGAGCATTAGAGGTGGAACTGTTGGGGGAGTTGCTGATTGAATTCGAGCAACAAACCCAGGACGACACGTTAACTCTATTTTACAAACAGGGATTGTCGGCGAAAACAATTGCGGAGGCCAAAGGACAACCAATCAGTACCGTGACCAATCGAATTTCGCGGGCGCGGCAAAAATTCCGCAAAACCATCGAGACCCACATAAAAAATCTCCGTGATAACTTGTACTGAAAATGAGTAGACACCTAAGGCGCAATTAAAAACCGAGCAATAACCGAATCAAAAACCGGATCCGTTACCGAACCAATGACCAAGTCAGAAAAAAATAAGCACCAGAATCATCCCTTGTTGAGTGATGAGGAGTTTATGACGCTGGTTGAGCAGGACTTTAACCAACACGGCCAGCCGCTGGATGAACTGGCCAAACAAAAAGCCTGGACTGCATTGCAGTCGCGCATCAGTGGTGCGACAGCCGTTGAGGATCTGCATCAACCTGCGATGGCGAAAAAAGTTTCCCAGCGCGTCTCAAGTCTATTGTCGTTGGCTGCCGCGGCGGTGATGGTTTTAGCGCTCGTGCCTATGTTATCCAGCTATCAAACAACCGGCCCGGAACGTAGCAAAGGAGGGGGGGATTTTCCATTGGTCAATATTTCGGCCTTTACACTGCAAAGCAATGGTGAAATGCAGAGTGTGCGCGGCACCCAAGCACCTGGTAAAACTGTGGTGTTTAAAGTGGATATGTCCCGGCCGTATGTCATCGCCTTGGCTATGGCAAAAGACAATGGCCGGCCGGAAGTGCGCTATCGCGCGGGTGTTTTACAACCGGGCATGGGCAGGCTACTGCAAGCCGACGGGCAAGTGTACGGCTACCAATTGGAAAGCGGGGACAACGCGCTGATGTTTTGCGCCATTGCCGCAGAGAACGAACACAGGCTGAGCCAAAGGATAAGATTGTTGACACGAATCTGGGCGGATCTGCCAAAAGCGTCTTGCGTGCACATTGACTCTTTATGAACATTCATGCATGGCTTTACCGTTGTTTGATCGTGATATTGTTGTTCGCAATACACTCGTATTCGTGCGCTTCGGATGTATTGTTGTCAAAGCAAGCGATTAAATCCGAGGCCCAGCCCAAATACTACGTGGTCGCAATAGGCGTCAATCATTACGCCGATGACTTTTGGCCTGATTTGAAGTGGCCGGTCAACGACGCCACTAACGTTATTGATCACTTTGGAACCCAGACTCAATATCAACTGCATAAAATCCTGCTAACCGATGAATCCGCCACTTTGGATAAAACCGTTGCGGCGTTAAACGATATTTCGGCCAATGCCAGTCAGGAGGATACAGTGATTGTTTATGTCTCCGGTCATGGAACGTTGGCGCAAACCGCCGATGGTGAGCTTGATCAATATGTCGTGATGCACGATACACAAAAAGACAGACTATTGACTACCGGGCTGTCGCATACCGCGCTGTTTGCGTGGCTGGAGAAAGTACTGGCGCGAAAAAAGCTGGTGATATTCGCCACCTGCCATTCCGGCGAGGGCAAGTCGCGACTGCCGCCCAAAGTGGCACAATTGATCAAAAGCGCCAAAGGTGAGTTGCCACCATTAAGTGAGGTGTCAGAGGGCGTACTGGTTTTGGCGGCCGCGGCAAAAGGTGAGGCGGCACGGGAAAATGATAACTTGCAAGGCGACATTTACACTCATTACCTGCTGGAGGCGTTGTCCATCTACGACCGCAACAAAGACGGCATGGTTTCCGCGCTGGAGGCCCATGATTACGCCCGCGACAGAACCTGGACGTTTACCCAGGGCCGGCAGCGGCCCACCGCCCACGCCAGGTTTATCGGCGATGCCGATATTCCATTATTCGGCCAGAAGCAGCAGCAGGGATTGCCGGTACTGGAAGCCTATGATGAAAACCTGAGTGGATTCTATGCGCAGGTGAATAACCAGGAAAAAGGCCGGCTGCCATTTGCCTTCCCATTAAATCCCGGGAAAAGTTATGTGTCATTGTACACGCCGGACAGCAACCAGCCGTTTGTGCGTTATAAAGTCAAAGCCAGCGCCGGTCAGTTTGTGAACCTGGACGAAGTGATGAATTTCCGTCCCATAGGATTCGGGGGTGAGGTGCGGCAGTATTACTGGTCGGACAACGCCTGGGAGAAACTCAGTGGCAGCTCGGAACACACGGGTATTGATTTTTTTGCGAATTACCATCTGGGAAACTTTTCCCTGGGTCTATTGGGAGAGCTGCCGGTGGAGAAGCGCAATACCATTCGCGATCCCATTGAATCCAAAGTCAGGTTAACCACCGTAATGGTGGTGGGCGGATATCAGTACGCTATGGGCCATTTTACGGTGGGCGCTAATGTGGAGATGGGCATGGAAAAAATGAACATTTCACTAAAGGATCAATCCACCGGCGAAACACTGAATTATGCGGACGACTCTTTCTCTTACGGCGCTTCCTTGGTGATGTCGTATACCATCGTGTCGGATCTGGCCGTTAAACTACAAGCCGGGCAACGATGGGGCGACTGGCAGTTTGATCCCATCGGCGATGTGGATGGCGGGCGTACATGGGTAGGGCTGGGAATTGGATATCGGTTTGGTTGGAAGGCGAGGACGTTATGGTAAGGGTGATAATTATTGCTATTGGATTGTGTGTCGGTGCTTGTGCCGGAGATAGTAGTGATGGAACCGGCGACATAACTCCGCCCCCGCCTTCTACCGAGAACTATTTACGCGCGACGGCGTTTAGCGGTAACGTGTTGAAACTGGAATCGCGTTTTATCAGTTATTCAAAAAAAGCCAACCGTGTCAGTATCATCGATCCATTGCAGGAAATTGAATTGTGGGGGAAACCCGCGGCGGGATTTGATTTCGCCTTGGCTTTACCGGATTTTCAAGGCGGCAGTTTATTCAGCGCCGATCGCGTGGTTATCATGTCCGGTGATGAACAAAAAACGTTTACCTTGACGAATGAATATCTGCATACAGCCTCCGCGATTCAGAATGCGGCTTATAGTCTGGCCAGTGCGGACGGCCAGTCATTTGAAATAATACGTTCCACTGGAGCGGGCTTATGGCAACATGAAACCTTTGGTGTGCCATGGGATGCCATCGATCCACAACTTACAGCGCCGCCGCAAGGTCAACCGGTATTGCTGGTGACCCATTTTAATGACAGCGGTACCCGCCTGACCGCGTTTGCACCTTCTGACGGACGTTATGCTGTTTTCGAGGCG
>JAJDNG010000173.1 GCA_022340845.1 Gammaproteobacteria bacterium
CATGCCGGAATGCGAACACTTCATCGCGATCATGCCATAGCGCGGACTGTATCAGTCGCAGTGCGGTGACGTCGCAGGCGCCGTGTGATTGGCATTGCATGAGATTATTGCCCAAAAACGATTTGCTATGACGCCTGGATAGTTTAAATTCAACATCGTATTCAGCGTAGGTAGATCTGTACAAGGGATAGGTGAATCCGGCGTTAACTGACCAGGATTTACTGGTTAGGTCTAGATCTTTGAATTCTTCTTCAATGACCTCAGATTCGGTTTTCTCCAACTCTAAATTGATCGTGGTGTCATTTTTCAAAATAGGATATTTGTAAAACAAAAGTCCACTATTGAGTCCTTCGGTGCCGTCGTAGATAAGATCGATGGAATCACCACCACCAGTAAGGTTCAAGTGGGAAAATCGGAGTTCCCCTTGCTTCTCGCCCACACTGGGCGGGCGGTAGTTGTTGAATTCCAGGGACAGAGAGTAAGGTTTGTCTTCGGTAATACGAATATCCAATATGCTTTCACCGCGTTGAGCGCCGGGACCTAGAGCGGCGTTGATGCGTTTGACGCGGGGGTTTTGTTGTAACAAATACAAACGCTCTTGTAAGTCGCCGATGTTTAGCGGTTGTTCGGGTTCTGGAGAAATGCGACCGGTCAAGTAATTCGGTCTCAGCCGGCCGTCGTTTTGTAAGTTGATGGCGGTAAGCTGGCCTTCGACAATTTTCAGTTTCAGGATATTATCCTCTAAATCCTGGTCGGGAATTAACGCGCCGGAGTTGATGTAGCCGTTGTCGATGTAATGCTTGGTGATCAGCAAGCGTATTTGTTCCAGTTCGGAAGTGGCGACGGTACGGTCTATATAATCTTTAACCAATTCCTGCAATTCATCATCGGAAAACACCGTGTTGCCTTCGAATTGCACGCCTTTGAGCTCGAATTTGAGCACGCCGGGTACGGGGGCGGTCTCTGGTAATTCTTCGATAGGCGGTAGGGTCAGTTGCGGTGTTTCTTTAGGCTGTTCGATTTCCTTTTCCACGTCGAGACGTTCGTCGCCCGGGCGTTTCAGCGGTAAGGATTGCGCCATTACCTGCATGTTTATGCCCCCGAACACCATGGCAGTGAATGTGAGTGTGCTGAGTCTGTTCATTTCCCCTGACGGCTCTTTGTTCTCGTTTGTTGTTGTGTTTTTTACAGAGTAAAGGGTGGACACCGTTACTCTGGCGATGGTTTAGTGTACTTTTGTATCTCGTTCCATTCTATAGAAATCGTATTTTATTACATGCTGAGATTTGTGCAGCGAAGAAGTTCACATCAAATAGGGTGAAAAATAACCATTGATTTGTGAATTATTACCGAAATTTTTTGGGGGGGTAAGGAAAAACCCTAAGTAACACTAAGAGAGGGTTGGTGTTGCGATTTAATGAATTAACCACGAAGGCACGAAGAACACGAAGGAAACCAAAACCAACTCATATTGTTTTCCTTCGTGGCTTCGTGGCTTCGTGGTTATATTTACAAGTCGCGCCCCATAGGGACGCTCTTACGGTGGTGTGGAAAAAGAAAAAGGCCAGGCGGGAGGATGCAGATGGTTCGCCTGGCCTTAAGTATCCCTCACGCAGCCCTGTTCTTAGGAGGAGAGAGCAGTGCGGTCTTTATGTCGCAGGGGAGAGGTATAACATAAAGACTATGCACATTTTTTGAGGGATTCAAAAAGTGTTTGCAGTTCGCTGGAAGGTTCTACGCCCCAGTGCGCTTTGATGACGGACTGGCAGCGCTGGTAGACCTTCATGGCTTGCGCTCGGCGGCCCAGGTTGTGGTAGCAGGCCATCAGCTTGACGTAAATGCTTTCGCATAAGTCGTCGATGTCCAGGCCGGCTTCGTATAATTGGCTGGCTTCATCGTAGCGATGGTGTTTTTCCAGGCAGGCGCACACGTCCAGCAGGCAGCGCACAAATTTGTTATGCAACCGATCGCGGTAGGTCAGAAACCAGGGCTGTTCGTCTTCGTTGCCTAAGTAGGGTCCGTGGTATATATCTATGGCCCTTTGTACCAGTTTGCTGATGTGTTGTGGATCCATCGGCCGGATGTGTAGTAGGTGTTTGATTTCGCCTATGGTGCGCTCGTATTCCCAGGCGTCCACCCAGCAAACGTCCGGGTTTAAGGTCAAGCGGCTGTCGTTCAGCAGCAGCGCTTCGCTGCCGATAAGTTTGCGTAAGCGGTGCAAGGTGACGGAAAACGTGGTGTGGGCCACGTCGCCGTCGGAATCGGGCCACAAGGCTTCACATAAGCGCACTTCTCCCACTTCTCGGCCGCCGAAGGCGATCAGGGTTTTCAACAGTTCCAGGGATTTCTTTTGTCCATTACTGCTGAAATCGGCAGTTTGGTTGTCCAATAAAATGGAGAACCGTCCCAGGGTAAAAATACGTATTGTCGGTATTGTGTAGGGTTTTCGGGTGCGCTGCGTCTCGTGACTGGATCGATGTGATGCACGCTCATGATTCGGCCGCCATGCACTTGAGTCGGAATAATAAGTCACAATGTCGGAGGTATGTGCGGAGCCGGCGCCGTCGAATGATAATGTTTCCATGGTATTCTCCCGTGTCGTTCTATTAGACTGCGTTCGTTGATAGTGACACCAGGATAGGGGAATTGGTTTAGGGAGGGTATCCCGTGAATAGGGGAGGTGGCTCTCGCGGAGAAATCTCCCGCGAATGGTGGGACAAAAAAGATTACAACCACGAAGTCACGAAGTCACGAAGGACACGAAGAAAAACTTAATATTGTTTTAGAACGCTTCGTGCTCGATGAGACTTCATAGTTATAAAGATATCTTTACTCAGGTTCAAACTTCCAGATAATCTAGTATTCCCTCGGCCGCCTGCCGCCCTTCGTAGATGGCGGTGACCACCAGGTCAGAGCCGCGCACCATGTCGCCGCCGGCAAAGATTTTGGGGTTGGTGGTTTGGTGTTTGAATTCGCTTAGCGCTGGGGCTTTGACCCGGCCGCGCTCGTCCAGTTCGATGCCGAATTCATCAAACCAGGGCGCCGGGCTGGGGCGAAAGCCGAATGCTATCACCACCCGGTCGGCGGGAACGATTTCTTCGGAGCCTGGAATGGGCTCGGGAGTGCGCCGGCCGCGCTCATCAGGGGCGCCTAATTCAGTAGTGACCATTTTCACGCCTTCGACTTTGCCGTCGCCAACGATTTCTATGGGTTGCCGGTTCCATAAGAATTTAACGCCTTCTTCCTTGGCATTGGCCACTTCCCGTTTGGATCCCGGCATGTTGGCTTCGTCGCGCCGGTAAGCGCAGGTCACGCTTTGCGCTCCTTGGCGTATGGACGTGCGGTTGCAGTCCATGGCGGTATCGCCGCCGCCCAGTACTACCACGTTCTGGTTTTTCATGTCGATGAAGTCGGCAGGGTCTTTTTCCAGTTTCAACAGGCGATTGGCATTGGCGATCAAAAAGGGTAAGGCCTCGAACACGCCGTCCAGGTCTTCGCCGGGGAAACCGCCTTTCATGTAGGTATACGTGCCCATGCCCAGGAATACGGCGTCGTAGTCGTCCAGCAGTTTCTGTAAAGGTATGTCTTTGCCGATTTCGGTATTGAGCACAAATTCGATGCCCATGCCTTCCATGACTTCGCGGCGGGTTTTTACCACTTCTTTTTCCAACTTGAACTCGGGGATGCCGAAGGTGAGTAAACCCCCTATTTCCGGATAGCGGTCATACACTACGGCTTTCACGCCGTTGCGGGTGAGCACGTCGGCGCACCCCAGTCCGGCGGGGCCGGCGCCGACAATGGCGACTTTTTTGTCGGTGGGTGTTACCTGGGACAGATCCGGCCGCCAGCCCTGGGCGATGGCGGTGTCGCTGATGTATTTTTCGATGGAGCCTATGGTGACGGCACCAAAGCCGTCGTTGAGGGTGCAAGCGCCTTCGCATAAGCGGTCTTGCGGGCATACCCGGCCGCACACTTCCGGCAAGGTATTGGTTTTATGTGACAGCTCGGCGGCTTGTTCCAGATTGCCTTCGTTGATCAGCTTTAACCAATTGGGGATGTAGTTGTGGACCGGGCATTTCCATTCACAATAGGGATTGCCGCACGCCAGGCATCGGTCGGCTTGGGAAGCGGCGTCTTCGGCGTCGAATTGGCCATAGATTTCCCGGAATTCATGGATCCTTTCATTCGCGGATTTTTTTTTCGGGTCCACCCGGGGGACTTGTACAAACTGAAAATTGTTAGCCATGTTAGTTTTCTGTTTTAATGACGAATTGTATTCGTTTTTTGTATCATTTGTCGGATCATGAAGGCAGTGCCTGCATTACGTATCGTTAGCTTCGCCTACGCCGCCATGCGTCGTAAGTCATCCAGCAGGGAATCCAGTTCGGCGGCTTTGGGTTTCACCAGCCAGAACTTGCGCACCCAGCTTCTGAAATCGCCGAGAATTTCCTGGCCGCGCTTGCTGCCGGTTTCTGAGACGAATTCTTCGATCAGCTCACGCAAATAATTGCGATAGGCTTCCATGGACTCGGGCGCAACGCGATGGCAGTCCACCAGTTCATTGTTGTATTTGTCGTAAAACGTGTTGTCTTCATCCAGCACAAACGCCAGGCCACCGGTCATGCCGGCGCCGAAGTTCACCCCGCACGCGCCCAGCACGGTGATGACGCCACCAGTCATGTATTCGCAGCCGTGGTCGCCGACGCCTTCCACGACGGCAATGGCGCCGGAGTTGCGTACCCCAAAGCGCTCGCCCGCCATGCCTGAGGCGAACAACTTGCCACCGGTGGCGCCATACAAACAGGTATTACCGATGATGGTAGTCTCGTAACTCTTGAACTGGCTGTCGTCCGGCGGATAAATGACCAGTTTGCCGCCGGTCATGCCTTTGCCGACGTAGTCGTTGGCGTCGCCCTCTAGCAGCAGATGTAAGCCGCCGGCGTTCCACACGCCGAAACTTTGTCCTGCCGTGCCCTTGAGGTTGATTTGAATGGGGGTGTCTTTCATGCCCTGGTTGCCATGGCGCACGGCGATTTCTCCGGAGACGCGGGCCCCGATGGAACGGTTGGTGTTATCCACCTTGTAGCTGAACTCACCGCCGGTTTTGGCTTCAATGGCCGGTAAGGTATCGCGCACCATTTGTTCCGCCAGCTGACCTTTGTCGAAGGGTTCGTTGCGGGGCACCATGCAGTATTGAGGTTTGTCTGCTGCGACTTTGCCGTTGGCCAGCAACGGGGAAAGATCCAGGCGGCGTTGCTTGGGCGTGTTGCCTTCCAGAGTTTCCAGCAAGTCGGTGCGGCCGATCACGTCGGTTAGCTTGCGCACCCCAAGCCTGGCTAAGTGCTCGCGCACATCCTGGGCCACGAATTTGAAATAATTCATGACTTTTTCCACGCCGCCTTTTTTGAAATGCTCCATGCGCAGGATATTGTTTTGCGTGGCCACGCCGGTGGCGCAGTTGTTCAGATGGCAGATTCGCAGGTATTTACAACCCATGGCCACCATGGGCACGGTGCCGAAGCCGAAACTCTCAGCCCCCAGAATGGCGGCTTTGATCACATCCAGGCCGGTTTTCAAGCCGCCGTCGGTTTGCAGGCGCACTTTGCCGCGTAAGTCGTTGGCCCGCAGGGTCTGGTGGGTTTCGGTCAAGCCCAGTTCCCAGGGACTGCCCGCATAGCGGATGGAGGTTAACGGGCTGGCGCCGGTGCCGCCGTCGTGACCGGAAATGGTGATCAAGTCCGCATACGCTTTGGCCACCCCGGCGGCGATGGTGCCGACGCCGGCTTCGGCCACCAGCTTGACCGAGACCAAACCGTCCGGATTGACTTGTTTCAAGTCGAAAATCAGCTGCGCCAGATCTTCAATGGAATAGATGTCATGATGCGGCGGCGGGGAAATCAGCGATACCCCCGGCTTGCAATAGCGCAGTTCGGCAATCAAATCGTTGACTTTGGTACCGGGCAATTGGCCGCCTTCGCCGGGCTTGGCGCCCTGGGCGATTTTGATTTGCATGACTTCAGCGCTGCGTAAATACGCGGGGGTGACGCCGAAACGCCCGGAGGCCACTTGTTTGATTTTAGAGCGCTTCACCGTGCCGTAGCGTTTGGGATCTTCACCGCCTTCGCCGGAATTGGAACGCCCGCCCAAGGTGTTCATGGCCTCGGCCAGGGTTTCGTGGGCATCAGGGGATAATGCGCCCAACGACATGGCAGCGGAGTCAAATCGCTTAAGAATATCTTCGATGGGTTCCACTTCATCGACGGCTATGGCGCTAGCGCCTTCGCGCAGTTTCAATAAGTCGCGGAATGCCAGGGTGGGGCGCTGGTTGACCAGGGCTGCGAATTTTTGATATTCGGCGAAATCGCCGCTATTGACGGCCGCTTGGATTGCGGCAACCACATCGGGGTTAAATGCGTGGTCTTCGCCGCCGTGCACGTACTTCAACAAACCGCCATGGTTTATGGATTTGCGTGGATTCCAGGCGAGCTTGGCCAGGGCGCGCAAATCGTTTTCCAGATCGTCGAAATTGGTGCCTTGCAAGCGATTGGTGGTGCCCTGAAAACACAAATCCACCACTTCATCATTCAGTCCGACGGACTCAAACAGTTGCGCACCGCGGTAACTGCTGATGGTGGATATGCCCATTTTCGAGGTGATTTTATACAAACCCTTGTTGATGCCCTGGCGGTAATTGCGGAACAGTTGCACGCTGTTGCGCTCGGTAATTTCGCCGCTGAGCTGCATGCCTATCATGGTTTCGTAGGCCAGGTAAGGATACACGGCCGTGGCGCCATAACCGATCAGCACCGCAAAATGGTGCGGATCGCGGGCGGTGCCGGTTTCGGCGATGATATTGGCGTCACAACGCAAACCTTCTTTGATCAAGCGGTGATGCACCGCGCCCACTGCCAATAAGGCGTGAACGGGCAGGCTGTCCCGGTTAAAGTTCTTATCGCTTAACACCAGAATGACTTTGCCGTTTTGCACCGCTTGCACTGCCCGGTCGCAGACGGCCTGCAAGGCGGATTTTAACGTCTCGGTTTTTGGAAAGTTTAAATCGATCAGTTCACTGGTATATTCGGGGTCATCCATATTCAGCAAGCGATTAAACTTGCTGGTGGATAGAACCGGCGAGTCAATCAACAATCGTTCGGCATGCTTGGGGCTCTCTTCAAACATGTTTTTCTCACGGCCCAAACACGTCGCCAATGACATTACGATTTGTTCTCGAATGGGATCGATGGGCGGATTGGTGACTTGGGCAAATTGCTGGCGGAAATAGTCGTATAACGAGCGCACTTGCCGTGACAACACCGGCAACGGTGTATCGTCGCCCATGGACCCCACGGCTTCCTGGCCACCTTCGGCCAGGACTCGCAGTATTTGATCCCGTTCTTCGAAGCTGACCTGGAACAGTTTCTCCGCCGCTTTCAACGAGGCTTGTTCCATGGGTTTGATGATGCTGGGTTCTTCCTGCTCATTGAGCACTGACTCGATATGTTTGGCGTGCTCGGTCATCCAATGGCGGTAGGGATGGCGGTTTTTGAGCATCGTGTCTACATCAGATGGTAAACACAGTTCGCCGGTTTCAGTGTCTATGGCAATCATTTCGCCGGGCTTTAACCGGCCTTTCATGAGGACGTCTTCGTTCTTGTACTCGTACACGCCGATTTCAGAAGCCAGGGTGACATGCCGGTCTTTGGTCATGACCCAGCGTGCGGGGCGCAAACCGTTGCGGTCCATGGTGCAGGCGGCATGGCGGCCGTCGGTCAGCACGATGCCGGCCGGTCCGTCCCAGGGTTCCATATGCATGGAGTTGTATTCGTAAAAAGCCCGCAAGTCCGGGTCCATATTGCTCATGTTTTGCCACGCCGGCGGAATCAGCAGGCGCATGGCGCGGAAGATGTCCATGCCACCGGCCAGCAGGGCCTCTAACATGTTGTCTAAGGAATTGGAATCCGAGCCGGTCATGGATACCAGCGGACGAACTTGTTCCATGGAAATGTGCGGAGACTCGAACTTATGGCCGCGGGCCACGGACCAGTAACGATTACCTTGAATGGTATTGATTTCGCCGTTGTGGGCCAGATAGCGAAACGGCTGCGCCAGCCGCCACTGCGGCCAGGTGTTGGTGGAGAAGCGCTGGTGGAATACGCATAACGACGAGGTCAGCTCCTCGTCATGCAGGTCCTTATAGAATACCGGCAGATTGCTCGGCATCACCAGACCTTTATAGGATATCACCCGGCTGGAGAGGCTGGGCACGTAAAAGGTTTTGTCTTTGAGTTTCTTTAAGGCTTTTTCCGTGATGCGTCGGGCGGTGTATAAGCGGCGTTCGAAGTCGTCCTGGCTCATGCCGTGCCCGGCATTGACAAAAATCTGCTTAATGGTCGGCAGTGATTTTAACGCCTCTTCCCCGCACGCGCTGGGATCGGTGGGCACTTCTCGCCAGCCGGCAACGACTAAATCCTGATTTTTCAGTTCGGCTTCCAGCGTTTGACGGGCTTGTTCCGCCAGTGCTTCGTCACGGTTCAAGAACACCATGCCTGCGGCGTAGAATTCATCCAGTTCGATGCCGCATGCCGCGGCGGCCGATCGCAGGAAAGCATCGGGTTTTTTCAGCAATAAACCGCAACCGTCGCCGGTTTTACCGTCGGCGGCCACGGCGCCCCGATGAGTCAAACGCGCCAGCGCTTGAATGGCGGTTTCCACCAGCCAGTGGCTGGGATTGTCGTCCATTTGCACGATTAAACCGAAACCGCAGTTTTCTTTTTCAAATTCCGGGCGATATAAGCCGTTGCTGTTTGCCTTGGTCAGTGACATGGTCCACTCTTTTGCGCTTTTCTGCGCGTTGATATCTTTAATAATTATTATATTTCAGTAGGTTATGTATGCCTATTTGCTCTTATATAAGGGCAAATGGCTGGAAATTATACTGTGCTAAGGGAGTGGGTTCAATGGATGTTTGTACCCGCGACTGAAATGGAAGACAAAGCGTACATTTCTATCTGATCCAGCGGCAAAATAGCCGTCATTATTTGGCATCGTGCCCGGATCACGACAAAACAAATTAACCACCAAGCACTCGCAGAGCACGAAGAAAAAGAATGAAATTTTTTTTACCCTTCGGGCGCTTCGTGGCGAATGAGCTTAAAGTCCATGCAGGGTTGGTGATGTAGGCGTTTGTGGTTAATTCTGCGCGGGCTCGTCAGCCGCGTCGTTGATTTCCTTCTGGATGCCTCGGAAACGTCGTATCCAGGGTTTGGATGTGCGAACCGCGGCGGGGAGGGTGTCGATGGCAAGTTTGGCGCTGTTGTAGTCGGGGTAAACACCATACACCAGACTGTGCCAGTCCTTACCTTTATGCAGGCTGTGGTAATACGCTAATTCAGCCGCTGGTAATTTATGTCGCTTTAGGTAGTTATTAACCGTGGACTTTTGGTAGCCCGCCACCAATTGTAAGGTGTAATCGTTGGGTTGTTGGTTCAATAGCCAGCGTTCCTGATGAATGTCGTATGCCAATGGCGGCTGCAAGACGTGCGTCGGTGTCGCCGATGGCGCAATCGGTGTGTGTTTTTTGCCTTTGTCCGGTGCTTCTGAGTCTAGCTTGCGCACGGTCTGTGGTTCGCCGGCGATAATTTCATCGCCCTCATCATTGGCGCCTGATTGAAATTGCGGACTAGTGGCGGTCGGTTCGATAGTGGCGGCATCCGAATCAAGAGCTTCTTCCGTTAGTTCCGGGATGGCCAGAGGGGTGACAGTGCGTTGTGGTTCTGAGTTGGGGGGCAGCGACGATTCGTTTTTGTTGGTATGGGTATTGGTATACAGTTGATTAATTTCATTTTGGAATACCAGGACCAAGGCGATGATCGCCACTACTACACCTGCAACCATCCAGCGTAATGGCGACTTGGATTTTTCCACCACGGGTTGCTCGGCCTGGGGTTTTGACTTGGTGCGTCGCTTGAGCGGTGTCATTTCGAACAGTACCCGGTGCGCCAATTCAATGATGTTGCCTGGTATGCCCTCGGATTGTTTGTAGATTTTGCTTATGGCGGAGTCGGTGAAAGTACTGTCCGCCTGAAGGCCGGCAATACGGGTACGGTGGCGGATAAGAGCACCGGTTTGTTGTTCGTCAAATGGGGGCAAATCGATTTTACGAATGGGGTATTTGGGTTTGTTTTCCAGCTCAATGGACGCAAACTGGATTTTGATTTGGGGCTCGGCGAACAACACGATACGTAAGATTGAGCCGGAGTGTTGGTTTTTGATTTTGGCCAATTCGGTGAGCAACACCAGTACGCTGTTGGATAGCAAGTGGGCGTCGTCGAGCACAATGACGACGGTTTGTGTTCTCGCCAGCAGCTGATCCAGTTGCCGCTTTACATTGGTTGTCATTGTCGTCAGTGGTCCGGGTTCCACCGGTAGATTCAAATTGTGGCAAAGACGGTACAGCAGTTGTTCCTGGTCCAATTTGGCATGGGCGTCCAAGTTGCAAATTTTCCAATTATTGGGGGCTTTTTTTAAAAAATGCTGCATCAGAGTGGATTTGCCGCTACCTTGCGGGCCGGTCACCAACAACATTTCATTACCGTATTGGGTTAAATGCAGGAGGATATCCAGGCGTTTGCTGCGGGTGGGCTCGGGGTAGTACATATCGTCTTCCGTGTTTGTGGCAAACGGAGGCCGATGCATGCCGTAATGTGCCAGATAACTGGGCGCGTTGCGGTTGTCGTGTTCGATGTCCATCTTCAGGGATTAATCCACACGGAGAGTGGCCGATTAACCACTCAATAATTTCGTAAAATGGGGTTCAATTCCCAGCCAAGCATTATTCGGGCCTGGTTTGGCCTTGCACGAATACCACTTGGTAGCCGCGCTTGATCTGGGCATCGCGAATCTGCAGCATGGCTTGCAGGGCGTCGTCCTGGTTGCCGAAATGTTGTGTCGACACTTTACCTTTCGATCCTTGATATCCGGTTTCTTTAACCAACGTCCAGCCTTCCAGTAAATCTTCCTGCAATGCAAGGTGGTAAAAACGGGGGATGGTGTTGGCGTTAGGACGGGTTTGCAAATAAATTCGCATGGCTCGGTTTGGTTTTGCACTGTTGGTTGTTTTACCGTCGGTTGTATTTCCGTAGGCCCTGTCAAGCGCCGGCAGTGAACGATGCGTAGGGTAGTCAATGCCGCATATTACGTTAATTTTAAAGGATCGTATATGCGCTGGTATTCGCTGATGGCGAAGCGGTCTGTCATGCCCGCTATATAGTCGGCGATGCCGCGCGCTTGTCCGGCCTCGGCTTTAGAGTCTTGCAGTTTTTGTACGTTATTGAAAGCCTCGGGCGGGAGCAGTTGCGGATCGTTTATAAAGGCATCGAATAACGATTCGATGATATGGTGCGCTTTTTTACTCATCCTGTGTACCCGGAAATGGCGGTAGAGATTCATGCGCAGGAATTGTTTCAGTTCCAGGATATCCGCTTTCATGGTGTCGCTGAAACCGATGACCGGTTTTGCCAACTGGGTCAGCTCTTCCCTGGAAGCGGGTTGCGCGGCATGCAGTGCCGCTTGTGAGTCCCGTAGCAAGTCGGTGATTTGTTCATTGATCATGCGGCGCACGATTTCATGCACTTTGCGCCTTTCTGAAATGCGCGGGTAACTGGCAGAGACAATGTCGTATTGCTGGCGGAACAATCGCAGGTTCTTGAGTTGTTCGATATCGATGAGTGCTGCGCGCAGGCCGTCGTCCACATCGTGGTTGTTGTAGGCGATTTCATCGGCGATATTCGCAATTTGCGCCTCGATACCCGGTTGCCATTTGTTGATAAAACGCTCGCCTACATCACCCAGTCTCTCGGCTTGTTTCAGCGAACAGTGTTTTAAAATGCCTTCGCGGGTTTCAAACGTGAGATTGAGACCGTCGAACTCGGCATAACGTTCCTCCAGGGCGTCGACAATACGCAATGACTGCATATTGTGTTCAAAGCCATGATACTGACGCATGCAATGATTTAAGGCGTCCTGCCCGGCATGGCCGAACGGCGTGTGGCCCAAGTCATGTGCCAGGGCGATGGCTTCGGTGAGATCTTCGTTGACGTTGAGGGAGCGGGCGATGGTGCGGCCGATTTGTGCCACTTCTATGGTATGGGTCAAGCGGGTGCGGAACATGTCGCCTTCGTGATTGACGAACACCTGAGTTTTGTACTCCAGGCGCCGAAAGGCGGCGCAATGGACGATGCGGTCGCGGTCTCTTTGAAACTGAGTGCGGTTGTTGGGTGCCGGTTCGGCGATGCGTCGGCCACGGGAATTATCTTCCGTGGTGGCATAGGGCGCAAGGGTGGTGTGTGGTTTCATGAGATTGTCGTTACCGTTTTGCGCTTATCTATCGATTAGTCCGTATTGTTTAATTCGAGTTAGGACCGTTTCATATCAGGGTCATCGTATTCAGGCACTGCTGGGATGTTGTTCCAACGTGGCACGCAGCAGTGCTGGATCGTAGTCTGCGCTGATCACCGCCTGGCCAATGTTCTTCAACAACACCAGGTTAATGCGGCCTTGTTTGACTTTTTTATCCACCGCCATGATTTCCAAAAACCTCTCCGCGGTCAGCTGTTGTGGCGCTCGCACGGGTAGATGCGCCTGGCGCAACAGATTTTCCAGCCGTTGGACCTCATCCTGCGATATCCAGCCGCAGCGCTGGGAAACATCCGCCGCCATCAACATGCCGGTGGCGACGGCTTCACCGTGCAACCAGCTGCCATAGCCCATGCCGGCTTCTATGGCGTGGCCGAAGGTGTGGCCGAGGTTTAACAAGGCCCGCACCCCGCTTTCTTTTTCGTCTGCGGCTACCACGTCCGCTTTGTCCTGGCAGGAACGTTCAATGGCGTAGGCCAATGCCTGCGGATCCCGCCGCAGCAGGGCCGTCATATTGTTCTCCAGCCATTGGTAAAACTCGGAATCACCAATCAAGCCATATTTAATGACTTCGGCTATGCCGGCGCTCAGCTGCCGATCATCCAGGGTATTCAAGGTTTGGGTATCGGCAATGACACAGCGGGGCTGGTAGAAGGCACCGATCATATTTTTACCCAAGGCATGATTGACGCCGGTTTTTCCTCCCACCGAGGAATCCACTTGCGCCAGTAACGTGGTGGGAATTTGGATAAAGTTTACCCCGCGCTGGTAGGTCGCGGCAGCAAATCCAGTGATGTCGCCCACCACACCGCCGCCCAATGCCACCAGGGTACACTGGCGGTCAAACCGGCTGGTCAACAATTGGTCGTAAATGAGATTGAGTGTGTCCAGGTTTTTGTATTGCTCGCCGTCCGGCAGTTCCAGGCTCTGTACCTCAAAGCCTCGCAATGCCGATTGCACTTTTTCAAGATACAGCGGGCCAACGGTGACGTTGGTGACGATCAATATTTGTTGACCCGTCAGGTGCGGGCTGATAAGAGCTGGATCGCTCAGCAGGTCAGTGCCGATATAAATGGGATAACTGCGGTCCCCGAGCTCAACGGTCAAGGTTTTCATAATGAATTTTTTCAACTATCGATTTTGTTCACAGGTTTTGTTCTTTAATCATGTTGAGTAATTTCGCCACCACCCGTTTGACCGGGCAACTGTCGGTTTCAATGACGGTGTGGGCGGTCTCCCGATACAAAGGGTCACGAATTTCCATCAGTTCCTGCAGTTTGCGTTTTGGATCTTCGGTTTGCAATAGTGGCCGGCTGTTATCCTTGGAGGTGCGTTGGACTAAATACTCAATAGGCGCATGCAGGTAAATGACGTGCCCTCGGGAGGCCAGATGCTGGCGGTTTTCCGCATCCAGGACAGCGCCGCCACCGGTGGCGAGCACAATATCATTATATTGGGTAAGTTCGTCGATGATGGCTTTTTCCCGTTTGCGAAAGCCTTGTTCCTGCTCCAGTTCGAAAATCAACGGGATGCTTACCCCAGTGCGTTCTTCGATCACTTTATCACTGTCGTAAAAATTACGGCCCAGGTTTCTGGCCAGTTGCCGGCCTATGGTGGTTTTTCCGGCACCCATGGGGCCGATGAGAAATAGATTTGGCATTGTGTCTAATTGTATGACTTGACTGTATGGGCCCCTGGGCTTTTTAAAGTACAACCCTTGGATAATGCCAAAGCGGTGGGATTTTTTCAAAAGTTCGTGAGGCTAATAAATTAACCACGAAGGGCACGAAGTAAAGCCTGCTAGTGTTTTTTTACCTTCATGGCCTTCGTGCCTGCGTGGTGAATAAAAAAGGGCGGTATATCAACCGCCCTTGGAATTGCAACGTGTTGTGACGGATTATTGAGTTGCGGCTGATACCGCTTCTTTTAAGATTTTCGGTGTGACGAAAATCAGCAATTCTTCTTTGCTGTCGTCTTTACTGGTAGACCGGAACAATGCGCCGATAAACGGCAGGTCACCGAAAAACGGCACTCGGGTGACCGAATCCACGTTACGTTCGATATACACACC
Organism: Gammaproteobacteria bacterium; assembly: GCA_022340845.1. GTDB lineage: Bacteria > Pseudomonadota > Gammaproteobacteria > SZUA-152 > SZUA-152 > JAJDNG01. The sequence goes on from JAJDNG010000173.1 coordinate 14,486, forward strand.
ACCCAGGACCACGGTATCGCCATTGTTGATCAATACTTGGGTTTGAATGGCTTTGGTATTGATGGGGGGTACACCATTGAAGGTACCGCTGCCCACGTCATCCTGGTTGACCTGCAAGTCCAGAATGATGCGCTCATCAGGGGTAATCTGCGGGGTCACCTGCAGCTTCAATACGGCTTCTTTAAACGACGTAGAGGTCGCGCCACTGGAAGAGGCTTCCTGGTAAGGAATTTCTGTACCTTGCTGGATGATAGCTTCCTGCTGATCGGAAGTGACCACTCGCGGATTGGATATGATTTCGCCCTTACCTTCGATTTGCAGGGCGGACAGTTCCAAGTCCAGCAAGGCATTCTGTCCCAGGATGGCGAAGGCGATATGTCCCGGTAAGCCGGCATCCGGTGTGGCGGGAACGTTAGAGTTCAAGCGTTGCGGGATTCCACCGGCACCGGAAGGTACATCAAAAGTGCCGTCGGCGTTTTCAGTGTACG
>JAJDNG010000177.1 GCA_022340845.1 Gammaproteobacteria bacterium
ATTGAAGTTGCACGGCAAATATCAGCACCAGGATCAAACCCAACCAGAACGACGGCGTGGATATGCCGATCAATACCATCAAGGTGAGTATTTTGTCCTGCCAGCCGTATTGTTTTACCGCCGAGACGATACCGGTCACCAGCCCGAATATAGTACATAGCAACAGCGAGGTGCCGGCCAGCAATAGCGTCGGGCCCAGGCGCTCCAGCACTTCATCCAGCACCGGCCGGTTCAAACTGTAGGAACGGCCAAAATCACCTTGGAGAAGATTGGTTAGCCAGATGACATATTGCTGCAGCAACGGTTTATCCAAGCCAAATTCTTCGTTCAATTTGGCGACGTTTTCCGGCGTGGCGTAGGAACCCAGGATGGCCAGCGCCGGGTCGCCGGGGATCAACGCCATGATGAAAAACACGATAATGGATATGCCCAATAATACAGGGATGGTGAAAATCAGGCGTTTTAGTATGTAGGACTTCATTAATCTTGACGATGATTGATCTTGGCAAGCATCTTTATTGTTTTGATTACTGCTTGTAAGCGTCCTTCAACACCAGCAAAAACGACGGTTGCAAACTGAACCCTTTTACCTGCGCCGTGGTCACGGCGTTTTGTTTCCAGTTGGCGATAAACGCCCAGGGCGCATCATCGTAGACGATTTTCTGCATTTGTTTGTACAGTTTTGCCCGTTTTGCCTGGTCCGTGGCGGCGCGCGCTTGCTCCAGCAATTTGTCCACTTGTTCGTTGGAATAATAACCGGAGTTAAAACCGCCTTTGTCCGGCCAGGCATCGGTGCGCAGCGCCAGAAACGGCAAGGTGTCCGGGTCGTTGGTCATCCAGGCCATTTCCGCCATATCGGCTTTGCCTTCCAGGCCGGGATTCACTTTGCCGAGGAAGGTGTTCCATTCATAGGTTTCGATTTTGACGTTGAGCCCCACCTTGGCCAGGTCGGCTTGTATGGCCGTGCCCATGGCGATGGGATTCAACATGCCCGAGCCGCCTTCGGTAACATAAAAAGTAATGTCCGCGCCATCAGCGCCGGCTTCTTTCAACAGTTTCTTGGCCTTGGCCGGATCATAAGGGTAAGGCTCAAGCGTTTCATTATAAGCCCAGGCAAACGCCGATGGTGTGGGGCCGGTGGCCACCGTGGCCGTACCTTGTAATACGTTATCCACCAGGGCTTTTTTATTGATGGCGTAGTTGACGGCCTGGCGCGCCCGCTGGTCTGTAAACGGGCCTTGTTTCATGTTTAAAATCAGAAACCACAAATGCGGACCCACTTGTTCGTGCACGCTAAAGCCTTTGTCTTTGGCAAACATGGCGACGTTGTCCGGCGGTACTTCCACCATCAAATCAATGCCACCGGAGAGAATTTCGGTTACCCGGGTGTTGGCGTCGGTAATGGGACGGAAGACCACGGCGTCCAGCTTCGGCGCCCCATCCCAGTAGCTAGGGTTCTTTTCCACGGCCACCAGGCGGTTGCTTTCCCAGCGGGCGAATTTATAAGGACCGGTGCCCACCGGGTTACGGCCGAAGTCCTTGTTGTGTTTTTTGACCGCGGTGGGCGAAACGATCAAACCGGTGGGATAAGCCAGGTTTGACAGTAACGGTGCGTAAGGTTTGTCCAGTTTAAATTGCACGGTGTGATCATCGAGCACACGCGTCTCCTTGATGGATTTGAAGAAAAACGCCAGGGGAAACGGTCCGGTATCGTGTTGCGGATGTGTGTCGTCCAGCATGCGGTCGAAATTGAATTTGACTGCCTGGGCGTTAAATGGCGTACCATCGTGAAACTTTATGCCTTTACGCAACGTAAATGTATAAACCGTGCCGTCGTCGCTGATTTTCCACTGTGTCGCCAGCGAGGGCTCCACTTCCAACGAGCCGTCTTTGTAACGTACCAGGCCGTCGTACAGATTAATCAGGATGCGAAAATCATTGACCGCAGTGACCGCCTGCGGATCCAACGATTTGGGTTCCGCCACCTGGCCTACCACTAACACGTTGGGAGGCGTCATCGCCCAGGCCGTGGACAACGATCCGGCGAAACACCCGATCAGTAAACATAGTGTGATTAAAATGTGGTGTGTTTTGCCATTGCGCGGACTGGAAATACGGGTGCTGCGGCTTTCATCGCCGTTGTGGTAACTCATTACGGTCATGTAATCGTTCCTTTTTACCATTGTTTCAGGTGATTCATGTGATTTTGGATGATATTTCTAGTTTTTATTCTAGTTTGGCATTCACACAACTTGTTGTCGCCATTACTCGCCGAATAGGTGAGTTGACTACGCGGTTTACGAAACAACCGCTTCGGCATTTGAATACGCGGGAAATCGCGCAAGTGTGAGCGTTTCGATTAATTTGAGAAGCTGGTGAATAAGTTTAACAATTCAACTCGACACTATCATCCTCAATTTAAACAAATACTTGCTAATATGATGATTTTCAAGATTAAAACGGGAAAAACCCGGGGTTTCACCGGAATTCAAATCAGAATGTCGATCTTAGGCGGGCGACAGATTGAATTTCTCGATCAAACGGAAGAGGGACGCCGGTTGACGAAATCAGCCCGGGATTCTCAACTATCCAGCTGCACCCGGCACCGCATTGAAAATTGCCGCGTTGCCCATTACACGGTTGGTAATCGGGTCGCCGTGCGCAAGCCGGCTGTTTTGTGCCTCGCGGTAACCCGTGGTTACTGAGCAAAGTGTTGTTTAACCATGGCTTCCAGTGCCCTTCGTAACTGATATAGGATGTTAATTTTTTCCGCTCCGGAATAACCGCCAAAACCGGCGTTCAGCATAAGATGGCTGTTTAATTCCATAGCTCGGGTTTGCAATGCTTCATGGCCCGTCTCCACTTCCAGAGGGGAACCTGCGTATAGCCGTTGAACCAACGTTAATTCCTGCAGCAAATTGTTCAATGCCTGACGGCGGTTAAAACAATACACTTGTTTGAATTGCGGTGTCACCAAGCCCAGGTGACTCAGTTGCGAATACAAAGGATCAAGACGCCGCAAGGGATTTTGTACACCGCCGGACGACCGTTGCACGGGAACGCTAGTGGCCATTGCGCCGGTACGACGACGGGAGGAAAAACCACCTGAAGTTCCTAAATCTTGCTTTTGCATAGTTCACCTTCCTGCTTGTTCAATTCTGGCTTCGCCGCCGGGAGTCAATCAGTAACGACTTTGTTTGCAAAAGCATAGTGCAATGTCCGCAATACCGGTATCCCCTAAACAAGGGATGGCGGCTGAAAACGATAAGCGGCGGACTGTCGCTGGTGCGTGGCTGGGGACTGCAGGCCAAGTGGCTATCTGGATAACAAAAAAGCCGGCCCGGGTGGTTATCCCCGGGCCGGCCTGTCTTTACAAAACACGCGATGGCTTATTCTTGGAAGTATAAAGGAATGAATTCACCATTATTTGCGCCGTACAGATTATCCAATTCCAACTCAGTGGAATACGGTAATTGTTGGTAATTCCACCAACCGTCCCTGTCAGCGTTTTGCTCCATAACAACACCATTCATCGGCGTTAATTCACCGTCATTGTTTAAATCCAGGGCGAAGGTCAAGGTGTCGTCCCACTTATACTTGCCTTCGAATCCTTCCCAAATGTTGCGCACGTTGGTATAGCCTTCCAACACCACACCTTCGGGAATGGTGCCGCCGCGTTTTGGTATCCACTCCATCGGGTTGGCCAGGATGTTGGCCGCCCACACGCTGCGTTTGCCGGTGCGGCACAAGGTGAGAATCGGTGTATCACGGTCTGGAAACTTCTCTGCCACTTGATTGAAAAAATCAATGGCGGCTTGTTTGATGACGGCTCGGCCTTCAGTTGCGTAAGGTGCGCCATAAATATTGGGATAGGGAATGTTGTAAGCGTCATCTGGATGGCAAACGACTTATTCCTCAATAGAACGCACATCGATAATGATGACTTTCTCGTCGTCTTTGTAACCATGTTGATGCGGTTTACGATGCTTGCGATATTCGTATTCATCGCCTTCGGTCAGTAGATACGCTTGAGCCGCGCTGATTTCCGAATTATAAGCGCGCGCGATATTGAAACGGTTGCCACCATCGCCTACTGTTTCTGCGCTCGCACTGCCCGCCACCAACAGTAGAGAAAAAATCAACCCTGTTGCCCCCACAACCAATTTGCTAGTACTCATTCAATGACTCCTTATTGTCACTTGTTTGTATTTGAGAGTTAAAACGTGGATCATTATAGGGGATTTGGCCTACAAATAAAGTAATTAATTCTGATATAAAAGTTCCATTTAATACTAAGGGTAGAACGTAACAATTCTGTAATACTTTCGTTAGAATCGTTCAATTACTACGTAATGCGCGTGAGTATCGACTAAATTTTGATCATTACCAAAGGTGTTAGCTCAAATGATTTATCATCGCTATTACAGTAGCACTTCAATACCGGTGCTTCTCTCCTTGATCGCATAGAACTGTGACTGAGTAGCCATACGTCCCAGGCATTAACGAGGGTATTCATGCCATGTTGTTTGCCGCGCTGTATGCATGGCGGCGAAGCGGATAGTCGGGTAAGAATCCCCGTCCAATGGAGTCGAACAGGTGTTGAGAAATCTTACACAGCAACTTCACTCCCTAGAAACACCTAAGTCTTTCTTTTTTATCGGAAAAGGCCGGGCACGTTGGTGCCAGTCACTATGAAACCGGCTTTGATTGTTGGAATTCTTTACATCCCGAACCACGGGCAGTGGTAAATGAAATGTAACTATCCGTTATATATACTATTTTTGCGATTGGTACAAAAAATGAACCGTACTTGGAAAATGGCGTACAACAAGGCAGTAACCACAATGAAAACCCACTATCTAAAACAATTGACATTCTCCGTATTGGGATTAATAGCATGCGGTCAAGCTTCGGCCGTAGTTATAGATGACAATTACTGGGGGGCGGATGGCTTCACTTCGTTATCAGACCGCGACAGCATCGGGGGCAACGATTATCAAATCCAGAACATGGAAGTGACCTTCGCCGGTGGTTATATGAACGTGCGGGTAAACACCAATTTTTTCGAACCGGATCCATATGGCGTACAATTCGGCGATTTGTTTATCAGCAGCAACGGCTGGAATCCCGACACTAGCGCTTTGAATTATCGCAACGACAACATATTTACCGGCGAAAGCTGGGAATATGTGTTCGATACCAGTGAAGGCGCCTTATACGGGGGCGCTTTTGACATCGCCACGTCGGATGATTTTTTTGCCGGTCAAGGTTATTACTATCGCCGCAACCAGGAAGTGCAACGTGCCAATGGCGGAACCGCGCTGGCAGGCAGCCTAGTCGATGCAAGCGCCGCCGGAGTGGGTGGTTATGTTGAATACAACATCTTATTGAGCAGTTTGAATCTGACAGCCGGCGACATCGGCTTGCGATGGGCCATGACGTGTGCCAACGATGCTATAGAAGGTGCAGTACACTACTCCGTACCCGAACCGGCCACCATTCTGATGTTTGGCTTGGGAATTATGGGCTTAGGTATGTCTGCCCGCAAAACACGCACAAAATAATAAAGAAGAGAAGGGGAAACCACAAGCAAAGGCGCCTGAAAGGGCGCCTTTTTTGTTTGTGCACCCAACGGGCTATGGCAGTGTTTGGCGGAGAGGCAGGGATTCGAACCCTGGGTACCAATGAAGGTACACTTGATTTCGAGTCAAGCCCATTCGGCCACTCTGGCACCTCTCCCTGTGTTACTCAAGTTTACTGTAATCTTTAGGAATCAAGTGACTTTTTATTTATACACTTGATGTCACTCGGCACATCCGTGTGCCTCGCCCTGCGGGCGT
>JAJDNG010000252.1 GCA_022340845.1 Gammaproteobacteria bacterium
GGCTGAAACGCTCCAACGATTCGATTTGCACGTGCAAGTCGTTGTAGTCGCCCAAGTTGCTTTGTAATTGTTTTAATGCCTTAATCAATTTGGTAATTTTTTCTTCAGCGTACAAACTGTGGAAAAATTCCATGAGATAACGCAGTTTTTTACAGGATTTACGCAATTCATGTAAATCATCCGGCGGTGAATTGTCGCGGATGGCCTCGCCTTCGTTAATGACCCGTTTGTACATTTTCCAGGTTCGATCACTGCCCACGGCAATGATCGATCTGTCGGCATTGGCCGCAGAAGGGCGGATTGGAACGGGGGCTTCCAGAAATTGCCGCCAGCCGGTGATAAGCCGCTGGTAGCGGACCGATTGTATGGCTTGCGCCAATTTTTTTTGTTCGAGTGTTTGTTGTTTGCGTAAAAATTCGTGCAATGGCTCCAAGGCGCCTTGAAGATGTTCGGGTACGCGTTTTTTGTAATCGTCGAAAGTGAGCAGGTAGACATCCAAATCGCGGGTTGGCCCGGTCACCTCGCCCAGCCAGGCAAATTCGCGCTTGTAGCGGTCGGTGGTTTTTTGCGGAAACACCTCTTTGATTTGACTCAATGCCGAGCGAGTGCGTCGGCAGGCGACGCGGAAGTCGTGCAAAAACTCAGAGTCGATATCTTCTATGGTGCCTTGGTGGTTGGCTTGTAAGGTATTCAATAAAAGCAATAGAATTTTTTTACTCGCCGCATCGGCGCGCATCTGCGGATCCAGTGCAATTGTGAGTTTAGACGAGTACTGGCCGGGGACGATTTTGGATTTGATCAGCGCCTTGGTATACACATCTTCTTTGCTGGGAGTCAGATGCAACTCATCCTGCAACAAGGTCAACGCCGCATCGTAGTTTTTTTTATAACCGCGAATAGCGTGTAATACAATTCCGCGGTTAAGCAAGATGCCAGGGTGGGAGGACGTTTTCAGCAGTTTATTTTCTTCGACTCTTACTCGCAGTACTGTTTTTTCTTCTTTATTTAAAATGTCGAGTTCACGGAACTTGCTACGCAGTGATACCACAGGCAATAAAGCGCGCATTTCAATTAAAGGGGCCAATTGCTTTTTTAACACGCCTTCAGGGAGGTCCCAGACGAAGCGAATCGGTTCTGGTGTTCGTATTGTGGCAATGGTGTGTTGTGCTTCAACTTGCTGTAATACATACGAATGGTGGTGATCGTTTTGTGCGTATTCCAACTGTAGGCCCGCCGCGAACAGTCGCCAATCGAAGGTGTCCAGGTAAGTGCGGGATACAAGCCGTGCTGGATTCTCTTTGGCCGCAAGGTGATTGTTTAAACGGCGAATAATGTCATCGCTATGCGATTCATTGGGAAGGTCGAAATAAGAGAAGGGCAATATCATTTTATAAAACTACATTACGCACAAACCAACCGACGAATTACGGGTTCCCGTGATTGTTTCAACGAAATATGACACTTTAATGACACAATCAGCACGTTTGGCGCGTTTTGCTGTACGACATCCCGCTGATTCAAACGACCGCGATGTCAACATTGTAATAATTAGAATGCGTGCAGGTTCAACATTGGTTTATACCATACTTTTTGTAACCGTGGTCAATAGCGCGTCAGCCGTTTTTCCTTGATTTGTGAGAAACAGGCGCAAACGGGGCGATCGATGTGGCTGTATAGCCATTATTGGATTACACTTTTTGTATCAGATTGTTTTTCAAGGGCTTGCTTTTCACAGTATCAAGCCACTGGAAAAATACACAGGATTTTCCACCGAACCACGACAAATAAACGCGATGTTTGAAGTAGCCGAGCTTGGTCATAAAGTGAGTAAACAGGAATATCAGGAGCAAGTGCCTGATCTGCGCGTACAATTATTGGATGCCCAGTGGGAGCTGAGCAAGCACGATTTCCCTGTCGTGGTATTAATCTCCGGGGTAGATGGCGCGGGCAAAGGCGCCACGGTGGGTTTGCTCAACGAATGGTTGGATCCCCGCTATGTGCGCACGTTTGCCTTTGGCAAACCCACCGATGAAGAAAACCAACGCCCGGAGTTTTGGAGGTTTTGGCGTGATTTGCCGCCCAAGGGGCGCATTGGCTTGTATGTGGGTTCGTGGTACAGCCGGCCTTTATCGGAACGGGTTTATGGGGATATTAGCGAGGCGGATTTGGATGAGGCTTTGCTGAGAATTAACAATTTTGAAAAAGCCTTGGCCGATGATGGTGCATTGATTATCAAAGTGTGGCTGCACTTAAGCAAAGATGCGCAGAAAAAACGGCTCAAGACTCTGGAATCTAATCCCAAAACCCGCTGGCGGGTCACAGAACGCGACCACAAACATCTGAAGTTATACGACGACTTTCGCAGTATCGCCGAACATGTATTACGCATTACCAGTACCGGTGAAGCCCCGTGGTTGATTGTCGAGGGCACCGATCCGCGCTACCGCGGGTTAACCGTGGGCAAGCACATTCTGGAACGCTTGAATGAGCGATTCGCCATTGGTAAAAATTCAGTCGTCAATCAGAAAAAAGGTTTCCGACCCATCGCACCACCGGTAACGGGTGAGCCTGTAACCTTGCTTAACACCTTGGACCTGCGCCAGTCGCTGACCAAAGCCCAGTACAAAACCCAGTTGGAAAAATATCAGGGCAAGTTGAATCTGTTGTCCCGCGAAGCGTTGGACCAGCAGGTGTCCAGCATCATTGTTTTGGAGGGTTGGGACGCGGCGGGCAAAGGCGGTATCATCCGGCGCTTTGTGCCGGCATTGGACGCGCGTCATTATCAAATCATTCCCATAGCGGCTCCCACCGACGAAGAAAGCGCTCACCATTATTTATGGCGGTTCTGGCGTCATTTACCCGCTGCGGGATTTATTACCATGTATGACCGCAGTTGGTACGGCCGGGTGTTGGTGGAGCGTATCGAAGAATTCGCCAGCGAGAATGAGTGGATGCGGGCGTATTCAGAAATCAACGATTTCGAAGCGCAGTTGGTGGAGTTCGGTATCGTCTTGGTCAAGTATTGGCTGCACATCAGCAAAGAAGAACAACTGAACCGTTTTCAGGCGCGGGAGGCAACACCGTTTAAACAGCATAAAATCACCGAAGAAGACTACCGCAACCGAGAAAAATGGGATATGTATGAACATGCCGTCAACGACATGGTGGAACGCACCAGCACCGAGTACGCTCCCTGGACGTTTCTGGAAGCCAACGATAAACGGTATGCACGCATAAAAGCGTTAAAAATATTTTGTAATCAATTGGAAAAAGCATTGCATAAATAATGAGCGGGATCAATGTTTTGGTCATATAGTTGTATTAAAATCCCTGCTTTTTTACCGAGACGTTATATTAAATCTATTAACTTTACCGCGTATTCAAAATCCGCATAAACCCTATTCTGATAAAGCCATGGCAACGAAAAGCGAATCGATCAATAGTGAATCAACTAAGAGTAAATCAACTAAGAGTGAATCAACTAAGAGTGAATCAATTAAGAGTGAGTCAATGATAGTGGATGCCCCCGTAGAACCCGTCGAACCCATCGATCTCAGCAAACCCGATTTGTACATCAACCGTGAGTTAAGTGTACTGGAATTCAATCAGCGCGTTTTGGAACAAGCCAAAGATCCCGATGTTCCTTTGCTGGAGCGGTTGCGGTTTTTATGTATTTCCACCACCAACATGGATGAGTTTTTCGAAGTACGCGTGGCGGGATTTATACAAAAAGCCGAACTGGGATCCACCGCCACGGGTCCGGATAAAATGCTGCCCAATGAAGTACTCAACGCTATTGGCGAGCGGGCGCATCGTTTGGTGGATGAACAGTATCAAGTGTTAAACGACACCTTGCTGCCGCTGTTGGAAAAAGAAAACATTCGCTTTATTCGCCGTCAGGAATGGAATGATTCCCAAGAAGCTTGGTTACGCAAATACTTTCAAGAAGAACTGTTGCCGGTCATCACCCCGGTGGGACTGGATCCGGCACATCCTTTTCCCCGCATTCTCAACAAAAGTTTGAACTTCATTGTAGAGCTCTCCGGTAAAGATGCCTTCGGCCGCGTCCGACGCCATGCCATTGTACAAGCGCCACGGGCGTTGCCGCGCTTGATTCAGTTGCCTGCCTCGCAAACCGACAGTGGTCCGTACGATTTTGTGTTTCTGTCATCGGTCATCCATGAGTACGTCAACGCTTTGTTTTATGGCATGGAAGTCAAGGGTTGTTTCCAGTTTCGTGTCACCCGCAACAGCAATATGTTCGTTGACGAAGAGGAAATCGATGACTTGTTACGCGCCGTAGAGGGTGAGTTAGCGTCGCGGCGTTATGGGGACGGCGTGCGCCTGGAAGTGGCGCACAATTGCCCGGAGAATCTGGTGGGATTTTTGTTAGAGCGGTTTGGTATTACTGAACGCGAGATGTATTTGGTCAACGGGCCGGTGAATCTTAACCGTCTCGCGGCGGTGGTGGATCTGGTGGAACGGCCGGATTTAAAATATACCCCGTTTACGCCGGGTCTGCCGAAAGTGTTGTCCCGGCGCAAAGATATTTTCGGCGTATTACGCAATGAAGATGTACTGCTGCACCATCCATATCAATCGTTTGCGCCCGTTATCGATTTACTGCGCCAGGCGGCCAAAGACCCGCATGTCATCAGTGTCCGCCAAACGCTGTACCGCACCGGGCCCAACTCCATCATTGTGGATGCGCTGGTGGCCGCCGCCAAAGCAGGCAAAGAAGTCACCGTAGTGGTGGAATTGCGGGCACGGTTTGACGAAGAGGCCAACATCAGCCTGGCTAACCGCCTGCAGGAGGCGGGCGTGCATGTGGTGTATGGCGTGGTGGGTTATAAGACGCATGCCAAAATGTTGCTGGTAGTGCGACGCGAAGAAGGTAGCTTGCATTATTACGTGCATCTGGGCACAGGTAATTATCATCCCAGCACCACTCGCGTATATACCGACTACGGTCTGATGACCGCGGACCAGATCATCGGTCGCGATGTACACAATGTATTTTTGCAACTGACCAGTTTGGGTAAAGTGGGTAAGCTGGAGAAAATATTACAATCACCGTTTTCCCTGCAGCCGGCCGTGATGCAAATGATCGAAAAAGAAATCACCAATAAAGAAAAAGGCAAACCGGCACACATTATCGTCAAGATCAACTCCTTAACCGAGCCGCAAAGTATCCAAGCCTTGTACCGGGCGTCGATGGCGGGCGTCAAAGTGGACTTATTCATACGGGGCATCTGCAACCTGCGCCCGGGCATACCGGGGATATCGGAAAACATTACGGTGCGATCTTTGATTGGCCGTTTTCTGGAACACACCAGAATCTATTATTTCGAAAATGCCGGCGATCCAAAAGTCTATTGCGCGAGCGCGGACTGGATGGAGCGCAATTTATTCCAGCGGGTGGAAACGGCGTTTCCCATCGAGAATAAAAAAATCCGTAATCGCATTATCAAAGATATCCAGACTTACCTCAAAGACAATACCAACTCCTGGGTATTGAGCCAAGATGGAAACTACGTACGAGTGTTGGCGGGCGAGGAACCATCGTTTTCCGCGCAAAAAGCGCTGTTGGAAGCGCTGGCGGAGCAGGCATAACCCCTTGGCCATGCCATCGATAGGTTGGCCGTGGTTGCGAGAAACGGCAGCCAACAGTAAATTATTAACTGTCAGATGGCAGGCAATTTATCGCAAGGAAAATAATCGCAAAAGTATAATCGCAAGAAGTATACTCGCAAAAGTATAACTAGCGAAAATCGATCTACTTGTTACTAATATTGCATCGATCAGAATTGCGGTATAAACACAATTCGTATGTCGTCAATAGCGTTTAATACTTTTAAAATATAATACGAATCGCTGCTTTTTATGACCCTATGTCAAATTGGCGGCAAAAATATTTATTGAAAGCGATCTACTTTAATTTCCGTATCACGGATAATCCGATTCATAGGATCCATGCATCAGCAGTTGTCGGTACGGTAGAAATAAAAACCGGTGTTTTCAAACGCCCGGCGATAGGGACTTGGATACACTCGTCATTGTGTGGTAAATCCATTGGCCAAAGAGTTAAAACAATTTCTCCCTTCCAAAGACATTCTTGCCAAATGGCAACGAATAGTAAACTTAATGACCAAAATTGTCGGTGTGCCTGCTGGGTTGGTTACCCTGCTCGATTCTTCGCAATTCGAGGTGTTGATAGCCAGTGAACATCCGCAAAATCCGTATCACGCCGGCGCCAGATATAGTCTTAATGCCGGGCGGTATTGTGACGCGGTAATTGCGCAAGGTTTACCGTTCTCGGTCTCCAACGTGAGTCAAGATACGGCATGGAATTGCAGTACCGATATCTCGCTGGGCATGGTTTCTTATTTGGGATTGCCGCTGCGATGGCCCGACGGTAGGGTTTTCGGCACGCTGTGCGTGCTCGATAATAAAGAGCATCGCTATTGCAGCGAACACCAAGATCTTCTCGCCGAGTTCAAAGCGGTCATAGAAGATGATTTGCGCAAACAAGCCGAGGCGGTTTCTGCCCACGGCAGGTATCCGCAAGAAGATGAGGCCGTGTTGCGACAATTCTATGAAGATTCACCCATTCCCTACCAATCTCTCGACAGTGACGGGCGTTTTATCGCGGTTAATCAAGCGTTGCTGGATGCGCTTGGATATTCTCGGGAGGAATTAATCGGGCGCGCTTTTTGGGATATTTTGCCACAACAAAATATTCAACTGTATGAGCAGCAGTTTTCCGAATTCAAAAAACGCGGCACGATTAGCGTGGACTTGCCATTGCTGCGTAAAGACCATCAATTCATCAATGTACAATTGTTCGGCAGAGTAGGCCGACATCCGGACGGCGGCTTTAAACAAACCCATTGTGTATGGTTGGATATCACTGAACGTGTACGGGCTGAACAGGCTTTGCGGGAAAGTGAGGAGACCGCGCGAGCCCTTTTGAATACCCCTTCCGTATTCACGCTTTTAATGGATAAAGACGGTTTGATTTTAGATGCCAACGAACCCATGGCGGCCCGATTTCACAAAAGCCGGAAAGCCATGATTGGTTTGTGTTTGTGGGATTTGTTGCAGCCGGACGTGTTGAAAAAGAGAAAGGCGATGATTTTAGCCGCGTTTGAAACAGGTGAGAACCGACGCTGGGAAGACTTTCGCGCCGGGGCCTGGTTCGAATCCTGCGTGGAACCGGTTTTTGATGAAAACGGCACGGTCGGTAAGGTCGCCATCGTGGCATATAACATTACCGAAAGCAGGCGGGCCCAAGAAGCATTAGAGAAATCCGAGCGAAAATACCGCGATCTGGTGGATGAGGCGGCAACCATTATTTTACGATGGGATATTAACGGCAATGTGACTTTTTTCAACGATTATGCCCAGAATTTCTTTGGATTCAGTGAAGCAGAAATCATCGGAAAAAACGTCGTGGGCACCATTGTGCCGGAAACCGAATTTACCGGCCGGGATCTTGCGCACCTGATGCAGGAGATTTGCCATGACCCCGCCAAGTTTGAAAACAACGAAAACGAAAATATCAAACGCAATGGTGACCGTGTCTGGATCGCCTGGAAAAACCGCCCCATATTTAACCAGGCCGGCGAGCTGATAGAAATTCATTCGGTGGGCATCGATATTAGTGCGCGCAAACGGGCGGAAGAAGCGCTGCGCAAAACCCAGGATGAATTGGAAGCGCGGGTAGAGGAAAGAACCGCGGAACTGCAAGCCGCTAATCTTGAATTAAAAAACGAGATTACCAGGCGGCAGCATGCCAGGCAAGCGCTGGAGCAGGAACGGCGGCTGTTCGTATCCGGCCCGACCGTAGTGTTCAAGTGGCGGGCTGCCGAAGGTTGGCCGGTTGAATATGTGTCCCCCAACGTTCTTGGTCAATTCGGCTACCAGGCCGAAGAGTTTACCAGCGGCAAATTGATGTTTGCTGATATTGTTCATCCGGATGATATGCCGCGGATAATCAATGAAGTCAACATACACAATAAAAATGCAGTGCCACATTTTGAGCAGGAATATCGATTGGCCCACCGTAACGGAGAATATCTCTGGTTGTACGATTTTACAGTGGTGGTGAGAAACGATGCCGGCGAGATCACTCATTATCATGGTTATGTCGTGAATATCACCCTGCGCAAACAGGCTGAGCAGAGGTTATTGGCTGCCGAGGGCGAACTCAGGGGCATTTTTAATTCTCTGCAAGATGTCTATTACCGCGCCGATGGGCAAGGCAGCATTGTTCGCGTCTCCCCATCTGTGGAACAAGTGTTTGGTTATGCGCCTGGCGAGATTATCGGCAAGCCGACAGCGATTGTTTGGCGTTATCCGGAAAAGCGTCAGGAAATGCTCGCGGCCATACAAGCCGGCGGCGGCATAGTGCAAAATTATGAAGCGCAGGGAGTACGTAAAGATGGTACGTATCTGTGGCTTTCTGTCAACGCGCATTTTACCCAGGATGAACACGGCAGCATCTCGGGCGTCGAAGGCACGATTCGGGATGTCACCAAGCGTAAACAGGCTGAAGAAAATTTACAGCATCAGAAAGCGTTGTTCGAAGCCGTGTTTCGAGATGTGCCCGATGCCATGGTGATCGCAAACGTGGACCGTGAAATTGTAATGGTAAATCCTTCAATGATGCGAATTTTCGGATACTCACAGCAGGAGCTTCTGGGCAGTAAAACGGAGGTATTGTACGAAAGCAAGGAAGAGTTCGAGCGCCAGGGGCGTGAACGGTTTAATCTAACTGCTGAGGAAAAACTGTTGCCTTATGTCCTTACCTACCGACGTAAAGATGGCAAAGTCTTCGCTGGGGAGACTGTCGGGACGGGAATTCGGGATGATGCCGGGAAAACCATAGGGTATATCGGCGTGATACGCGATATCACAGAACGCAAGCGCATCGAAGCCATTGAGAAAGGTCGCAGCAAAGTATTGGAATTATTGGCCCTGGGGGCGCCTATTGAAGAAGTGCTTCACGAATTGGTTATTAATGCGGAAGAAGCCGATCCACAAATGTTGTGCTCGGTTCTGTTGCTGGACGATAATCGCAGGCATTTGCACTATGGGGCAGCGCCAAGTTTGCCGGATTATTTTAAACACGTGATTGATGGGATGGAAATTGGCCCTGAGGCAGGGTCGTTTGGGGCGGCGGCCCATAGTGGGAATTTGGTGGTTAATGAAGATGTCATGACACATCCTTGCTGGAAGGGGTTTCGCGAACTGGCCGCAAGAACGGGGATACGGGCATGCTGGTCGGAACCCATTATAGCGTCTGTCGGTCACGTTTTGGGGACTTTCACCATCTTTTACCGGGACTCGCGCACACCAACCCCCGGAGATTTGGAGTTTGTCCGAAATTCTGCCCGCCTGGCCGGCATTGCCATTGAGCGTCGGCACAGCGAGGAACAGGCGGTGTTGCACCAGTCCGAACTGGCGCATATGTCGCGTCTCAATGTCATGGGTGAGATGGCTACAGGCATTGCCCATGAGCTTAATCAACCGCTCACCGCTATTGCAAACTATGCCTCGACTGCCTGTAAAATAATTGGTTCGGACAACCAGAAACCCGACAAAATCGTATCGATATTGGATTCGGTGCAGGTGCAGGCAAAACGCGCCAGTGAGATCATCCATCGCTTGCGAAAGTTTGTGAAAAAACAAAGCCTGCAAAAATCATCGGTTGCACTGAATCATCTGGTGACGGATGTGGTGGGATTCATGGAAATCGAAACCAAGAATCAGAACGTAGACATCCAGCTTGACCTGCAAGAGGGGTTACCCGTCGTTTATGTTGATGCGATACACATCGAGCAAGTGCTGTTGAACTTGATCCGCAACAGTCTTGAGGCCATGATGTCAGTGGAAGAAAATACCAGAGTATTGACCGTTCGCTCTCGATTGAACCAGGACGGCGTGCCTTTGGTGGAAATAGCCGATACGGGGCAGGGGATGGACAGCAGTACACTGAAACGAATCTTTGAACCCTTTGTGACGAGTAAAGGCGCAAAAGGTCTGGGTATGGGATTGTCCATCAGCCGATCCATTATCGAAGCACACGGCGGGCGGTTATGGGCAGAATCGGAGCCGGGTAAAGGTGCCAGATTTTATCTCACCGTGCCAATAAGAGCGGGTTGACGCATGCAGTTAGATTCAACCGTATTTGTGGTGGATGACGATGAGGCGGTACGCGAGTCCATCGTCATGTTATTGGAAGCCGATGGCTTCACTGTGGCGGCATTTTCGTCGGCGCAAGCGTTTCTTCACGCCTATAAACCAGATTGCCCAGGATGTCTGGTGTTGGATGTCAGCATGCCGGGCATGAACGGTCTGGAATTGCAGCAGGCGTTGATTCAGAAGCAGCATACGATCCCGGTGATTTTCATTACCGGTCATGGTGATGTGCCCATGTCGGTAAAAGCGATCAGGGCGGGGGCCATCGATTTTATAGAAAAACCGTTTAACCATGATGTTCTGGTCAGTCGCATCCGCGATGCCATCTCGCTGGACCGGCAATTCAGAGAAGCAGAAGCAAACCGGGTTGTTAACGCCATCCATAATTATGCCGAAAGCATGGTGGAAACTATTACAGAACCGTTGTTGGTGTTGGATGACGGTCTTCGGGTTCTTACGGCAAATCGATCATTTTATAAAACCTTCCATATTTCACCGCCCACATCAAATGCACCCGATATGAGTCGCCAGATTGAAGCGATTTTGTGGAACATACCACGTTTAAAAGCGCACATGGATGCGGTGATTGCGAATAAATACGAATTACGGGATGTGGAGATTGCGCAGGATATCGAGAATCTCGGTTATAAAACCCTGCGGTTTAATGCCTGTGAATTGTGGCAGCCCAGTCTTCAGCCCAGGCGGTTTTTATTGACCATAGAAGATATCACGCAAAAGAAGCGTTCGGAGCAGCAAGCGCAGGCACTGCTGCAATCTGCACCTGATGCTATCGTCGTGGTGGATGAAAACGGTTGCATCAAAATTATCAATCAACGCACAGAAAGCATGTTCGGCTATCAGTCGGCTGAGCTTATTGGCCAACCTTTGGAAATTCTGGTTCCGGATCGATATCGTCAACAGCACTTTCAATATCGCGAAAAATTTTTACAGCATCCGCGGTCCCAGGCTATGAGTATTGTGCAAGACATATATGCCAAACATAAGAACGGCAGCGAAATACCGGTGGATGTTAGCCTGAGTCCTTTTGAATCCACCGAGGGCCTGCTGGTGGTCGGCGCCGTTCGCGACGTCAGCGAACACAAGTATATAGAATCGGAACTCAGACGCCATCGCGATCACTTGGAAGACTTGGTTGCGCAACGCACAGCGGATTTGCAGGCCAGCAATAAGGAGTTAGAGTCATACAGTTATTCAATCGCCCATGATTTAAGAGCGCCCCTGCGGGCAATCACCAGTTTTAGCCAGATTCTACAGGAAGATGCCAAAGATAAACTCTCAGCAGATGATCTGGAGCATTTGAACCGGGTGATTGTGGCGGGCAAAAAAATGGCGCAACTGATTGACGATATTTTGGAATTATCGCGAATCACGCGAAAGGAAATTCACTTCAGCTCTGTGAATCTGAGCAAGATCAGCCACGACATTGTTGCACGCTTAACGCAGTTACACCCGGACAGGAATGTCCGATGCCAGGTGCAGGAAAACCTGATTGTGAGCGGGGATGCACGATTGCTGGAATGTGCGTTGCAAAATCTATTGGAAAACGCCTGGAAATTCACTCGAGGTAAAACCCCTGCATCAATTGAGATTGGAGCGGTCGACAAGGGCGAGGAAACGCAATGTTACGTAAAAGACAATGGCATAGGGTTCGATATGGAATATGCAGAAAAACTGTTTCGACCCTTTCATCGCCTTCATTCGGCCGAAGATTACGATGGTACCGGTGTGGGGTTGGCGACCGTGAGACGTATTATCCAGCGTCACGGTGGCCGGGTCTGGGCACAAAGCGAATTACGCCAAGGTGCTACGTTTTATTTTACAATTCCAATTAAAACATCGCTCACCTGATATTCAGGAAATTCCCGCGTATTGGGTCCGCAAATGGTGTGCGCGGTAAGAAGGCGGCGATTTCCCAGTGGGGGAAAGTCCCACCCGGCAACCGCTCCAGCCGGAGCAACATTTTTTACGTCTTGACGGATAGTTGTTAATTGGAAGTGTCGTCAACATCTTGGGTGGGCGTTTCATATTCACCCGTTGACTTGAAATGCTTTGGATTTAGAACGCTTTGAATGTTGCTCCAGGAACCACCTTAAAATCCTCCGTCCCTGGAGGCGTACGTCCATTAATTGAGCGTTTGCTTAGTAGGCTTTGTCTATACGGCTCCTGGTTTTACTCGAAGTGTCTTCCCTCATCGGTTTCCATACATGTGTGTTTCCATACATGTGCCGCTGAATATAAATGTCAATCCGTTAAGTGAAATACTGTTGCGAACCTCTCAATTTGACCCATGTTTTCACTTTTAGCCAACGGCACACTTTCAGTTGCACACAAATAATAATAATACTTTGTGGATGTAACTCAATAGGGAATTTCTTTACGCAATTTGTTTTATTACAGGTTTCCGGATATACCTATTCGCATTGAGCGTTTTCATGAAAGTGAATTTTGGAAAAAATTTTCTCACGGCACCCTGGGTTATTACCTTAAAAATGGTTAAGCCCACTGGGTAAGCAGAGAATCTCAATCAATGTCTCTACCTTCTGGTGCGTCAATTATTGCTTGCTTGGTGTTTGCAGGGTTTGCTATCTCCGCGTTTGCCGGATGTATTGCTTAGCGAATTGCCAACTTCCATGCAGGCCTGCCGAGACGTATTCAATGCAATGAGTCTATCAGCAATTTTCGGTTTGATTGTCGCGGTAAGTGCAACACCGATAACAACAGACAATATTCCGAAGACATTGTCAGAACAATCTCGTAGAAGGTTAGGTATTCTGCTACATGTTCGGCCCTATTGATGGCGGGAATCGTGCGGATCAATTTTTGTTGCGATGGTTGACGCTTAGGCTGGTTTCCGTCGATGCCGTTGCGGTCAATTCATTGATTAAAACCATTGATTAAAACCATTGATAAAAAACATCGTTTCCGCTATTGGAGCTTTTTGTTACATACTTTTAGTCTCGGGTTATGGCGTCATATTAGCGATACTAAATTTCAGGATCCACCATGCGTCACCAGATATAATGGCAAGTAAAAAAAGTGAGTCGCTTACGGACCATCGCAGCATCTCCCGCTTCACGCCAGCTTTTACGAATGTTGGAGGTGTCGGGTCCAATGATCGTGGGCGCTCCGGTTTCTTGTTTGTGTGATGTATTACTGCAATAAAAGACACGAATGCAATGGCGTAATTCAGAGAGGGTGTACAGAGAGGGATTAGTTTTGCCGCCAACTGACGCTGCTTAACCGACTAAGCAACACGTGACAGCGATAATCTTTGCCAATTTGATAATGCCCTCTATGGGCAGGAGTTTTTGCTCCTTAAAGAAATTGATGGTTAGTAAATAAATATATTCTAATGCTGTATTTGTACTCTTTTTCTTACAACTGCAATCGATAAAATTGCAGTTCTAAAACGCATTGTCTTTATCCAAATCGGTTGTTTCCTTTTTCTCAAATTAATTGAACAAAGAATGGACTCAGAGTGACCTAAATCAACAATCTCGACACAGATATTTGCTACGTTTTTAGCTAATAACAAAAATATACAAGTCGGAGGTGACTATGAAAACAGTAAGTGGAATTGCGCCACTTGTGGTGGTGGTTTGTGTCTTGATGTATCCCCCGTTTGCTCAGTCTGATGAGTTAAGCCGTGCGGCGATGTTGAGTTATACCTGCGCGGGTTGTCATGGTACGGACGGTGTCAGCCCGGGGTCTATTCCCAGTATTGCGTGCAAATCCCCTGAAACAATAGAAACCGCGTTAAAGGAATATCGCGACGGCAAACGTTTCTCAACGGTAATGGGACGTCACGTCAAAGGTTACACGGATCAGGAAATTCAATTGATTGCCGGATTCTTTGGCACGTATTGCAAAGAACCCGACCGGACTAAAAAATAACCAAGGGGATAGCCATGAGTAAATACACACGAAGAGAGTTTGTTAAGATCCTCGGTGCTGCTTCTGCCTTGGGCGCATTAGGCTGGCCGTTGAGTTCATTGGGATTAACCCGATCCCCCGGCAGGGTGGTGATCATTGGCGGAGGCTATGGCGGTGCAACGTGCGCGAAATACATTCGCAAACTGGCCCCGGGGATTGAGGTTACACTGGTTGAACAGAACAAAAATTACGTGACCTGTCCATTCAGCAATACAGTGATCGGTGGGTTGAAAAACATTGATGAAATCACCCACAGCTATGATACGTTGCAGAAAAAACATGGTGTGACGTTTGTGAACGATATGGCAACGGAGGTGGATCCCGGTAAAAAAACGGTGAAGCTCAAAGGCGGCAAGACGTTGCAATATGACAAGCTGGTCATGTCACCCGGTGTAGAGTTTATCTGGGGGGGCATCGAAGGTTATGACGAGAAAGCCAGCGAGAAGTTGCCGCATGCCTGGAAAGCCGGTGCGCAAACGACATTATTGCGGCGCCAATTGGAAGGCATGAAAGACGGAGGTACGGTGATAATCTGCGCGCCGGATAATCCTTATCGCTGTCCTCCGGGGCCTTATGAAAGGGCCAGTCTGATTTCCTATTATTTTAAACAGCATAAACCCAAATCCAAAGTGATCATCCTGGACCGCAAAGATAAATTTTCCAAACAGTCGTTGTTCGTCGGCGGCTGGGAGGCTTTGTATCCCGGCATGATAGAGTGGGTTTCCAAATCCGCCGGAGGCACTGTGGTGAGGGTGGATACCAAGAAAATGGAAGTGGAAAACGACAATGGATTTGTCTACCAAGGTGATGTCATCAATGTGATTCCCCCCCATCGGGCCGGTACCATTGCTCAGCGCACGGGCTTGGCGGATAAATCCGGTTGGTGCCCTGTGAACCAAACCACGTTTGAATCCACTTTGCATAAAGATATCCATGTGATCGGCGATTCCGCTCTTGCCGGTAAAATGCCCAAATCCGGCTACGCCGCAGGCAGTCAGGGTAAAGTCTGCGCGGCTGCGGTAGTTGCCGAACTGGGTGGCCTGAAGATGCCTGAGCCTTCTTACGTGAATACCTGTTACAGCCTGGTGGGGCCGAAGTATGGTATCTCAGTGGCGGCAGTGTATCGCCTCACCGATAAAGGTATTACCCCGGTGAAAGGGGCGGGCGGCGGCAGTCCCAAAGACGCCGATGAGACCTTCCGTAAAATCGAAGCGGTATTCGCCCAAGGGTGGTACGACAGCACGGTGGCGGATATGTTTAAATAACAAGAATAGGCTTTCACTTTCCTCCGTGGGAGCGCGTCGTAAAATTCAGGCGGCCTTGAGGCCGCCTTTTTTGTGTTGACGACAAATACGCGATGATTGAGGGGGCGAAATAACAGTTTGTTGTGATATTATTGCCGTCCGTTTGCGTTTATCGCTTTTATTTCGTCAATCTCATAGTATGAATTTCTCAAATAATTCGACAAATCCTTCACAAAACCCTTCGCAAAATATTCGATCTGAAGTTCTGCGTTCACCGTCACTGTACCTCAAGGAATTCGAAGCCACCGAGGAAGTGAATATCCGCGAGTATCGGATTTTAAGCGGTACCCGTATGAAAGCGGTGCTGGCGCCGCTGATGTATTGGGCGATCAGACATGTTCCAAAATGGCTTGCATTGATGCCGATACGCGGTTTGGTGATTGTGCTGCGGCTGCTGTATGTCTGGTCAAGCAATCCATTTCGCCAGTCCTGTGAGTTTATCAGCCGACTTGCGGCTGATGCCGGATATCCGCATCAGCCGAAAACCGTATACGGCCAACTATTGAAAAATGCGTTGGGCACAGTGGAAAACTTTTTCCATTTGTATCGCGATGGTATTGACTCGGTGATCGACACCATCAAACTGGATTCCCGGGATTCCGGCAGAATAAATTCTCTGGCCAAAGAGCATGGTGGCGTGATGATCATGGTGCCACATAATTTCGCCAGCGTGTTTTGCGCATTGAAAATGAACCGTGCTTTTCCTTTATTGATTGTGACGCGCAACTCGCCCACGATTGACCGTACTAAAGCCGCACTGGACTTTTTCGAACGTATGGAAGTCACTGTACTCATGGTGCGCGGTGGCAATCCCTTCGAATTGTCACGCACATTGTTTGCTGAATTGAAAAAAGGCATGGCGGTGGCTGCTACGGTGGACAGTATTGATCACGCCAGTCAGACCAAGGTGCGCATGTTCGGCCAGGAAGTGGGTTTTGCCTCCTGGGCAGCGAAAATTGGCGTTAAAAAGAAAGTGCCTATTATTCCAAGCTATTTCCGTTCCGACGGCCGGCGTGTGACGGCTGTTTTCGGCGAAGAAATCATAACCGACAATATAGAAACCGCGATGCAGCATTATGCGGGATTTTTCGAAAGGCAGATATTGATGGACCCCGCAAGCTGGGCGTACCTGGGCGACAAGCGTTGGCGAAGACTATTGCAAAAGGCGGTGCCGTCTCACCGTGTCCAGTGAGAGGTGATTTTCCCGATGCTGCAAATCAACAACCTGGATTGGCCACGGCGCCTGTGCAGTTGAAGGCGCAGGACGATGGGAATGAGCACGAAACTCGTTTTCTTTCTTGTTGTTTTTCGGCGCTGTGATATCACCATTTCATTGGATACACCACACCAACAGAGCACGGTCTGGCCAAAGCATGCCCAGTCTATGCTTTATTTTGGGTTTGCCATTCCACTGCTTCGCGATAGCCGCTGTGCGATTTTATTAACGCTTCATGTTTGTCGATGGTAATCGTCCCATCGCCGTTAAAATACACGACACGGTCGGCGGATTTTATTGACGAATAGCGGTGGGCGATGATGAGAGTAGTGCGTGATTGCCTCAAGCGTTGGATAGCCTGGATGACTTTTTGCTCGCTGTAACTGTCCAGGGCGGAAGTGGCTTCGTCCAGGACGAGAATGGGGGTATTGCGCAAAAATGCCTGGGCGAGAGACAAGCGTTGTTTTTGGCCCGTAGACAACTCTACCCCTCCACTGCCGATGGCAGTATCCAAACCTTTTTCCAGCTTTTCAATAAACTCCATGGCGAAACTGTTTTTACAAGCCTCTTCGAGTTGTCTTTGGGTGGCGTCCGGCCTCACCATCAATAAATTGGCTCTAATGGTATCGCTCAATAGAAAGGTTTCTTGCGTGACGATAGTGATGTTGTTGCGCAGCGATTCTAGCGTCACAGTATCAATGTTTTGATGGTCAATGCATATGGAGCCGTGCTGCGGATCGTAGTAGCGTGCCAGCAATATCGAAAGCGTCGATTTTCCCACGCCACTTGGGCCTACTAACGCAATGGTTTCGCCTCCATTAATGGTGAGGCTTACATTTTGATATAGGTAGGATTTATTGTCGTAAGCGAAGGAAAGATTCTGAATCTCAATTTCCCCTTGCGCAACGGTTAACTCCCGGGCCTGTGCAATTTCCGTGACGCGTGGTTGGGTTGAAAATATAAATTGGATGCGTTTTGCCGACGCGATAGACCCCAGGCTTTGAAATACTATTTCAGCCATCCCTCTGGATGGGACGGTAAGATAGCCCAGGTATAAAAGAAAGCTGACTAAATGGCCTAAACCAAATCGGTTTTGTTGAATGCCTTCTATGCCCAATAGCACAATAACCAAACCAGTGAAATAAATCATAAATGTGAAACTGATTCCGAACATCAGGCCGATGTTGAACTCGCGGGTAATCCAGAAGCGGCTGGATTCAAATATTTTTTTATGCAGTTTGGTGATAATGGATTCAGCGGTGAAGTTGCTGATACCTTTGGTATTGGCGAGGGCCTGTTCTTCAAAACCCACTAACTTACCGTTGTATTCCAGAAACTTTTCTACCGCTTTTCGCTTATGGGGTGCGAATAGCCGCTGGTGTAACAAATACAAAGGTGAAATGGCCAATGCCCATAGTGCAAGCTGTACATCAATCCAAAACAACATGCTTACATATACACATAACGTAAGCACGTGGGAACTTATAAACAATAAGGCATCGAAAATAACCGCTTTTACGTTGTCGACGTCAATGCTCAATCGCGCCAGTAAATCTCCCCGTGACATTTGATTAACAATGGGGAAGGAGAGGGCAAGTGTGCGTTCTAATAGGGCATTCCGCATCCTGCCAATGGTGCGAAACCCAATATAATTGCTGAGCAAACCACCGGCGAGCTGTACGGCCTGGTTTATCACGACTACGGCGGCAAACAGTAACAGCGCATTCGCTACTTCATCGTATTTGCCCTGTTGCAGCAGATTAAACGGCTTGCCAATGAGCCATATCATTGCCGTATTGGTTATTACCGCTATACAAATTGTAAAATAATCCAGCGCCATTAAGGGCCGGTCCGCTTTTATGTATTTTAAAAAAGGCCGATAAGCGGGCCAGATGTCGCGAAATGAGGGCCTGGATTGTTCGATAGATTCGGGCATAAATACCTGCAATACGTTGGAGGCAACCATAGCACAAGCCTGGTGCGTCCGTCAGCTGATGTCTTGTGTTGTGGTTGTGCTGGGGGTTCGCGAAGGCCGGTAAAAAGCCTGGTGGTGTGGTATGCAATTTACCAATGCCAATTTCTCAAACAATAATGGGTTCGGTGCGAAAGAGACGTTTTCAAAGTTGTTCAGCTTAACAACACATGCGCGAGCCACCAATGTTTCCGTATTGAATCTATCGCATAAGTATTAGATTAATTTCTACGGATTGTATTTGCATAAAAAAAGGGTGCCAACATCTGGCACCCTTTTTTCTTTTTTACGCAGCTTATGCTGACGTGTGGCGTGTTGCGATTGGTATAAGCTCTATAGCTTGGAGTTAGTATTTGTTACTGACTAACAATGGGTTAGTTAATCAATAACCGTGTATCCCTAGTGTTGATGCCGTTCAATCAGCTAAAAATGGGCTAATTAGCTAAACAACCGGCTCCAACGACTTCTCCTTTTTGTTGTTGCTTCCTGTCCAACCGAGAATGGGCATAATCAGTTAGTCAGTCAGTTTCAACGTAAAGTACTACTTCTACTTCACTTCTTAGTTACTACTTTCTTGCTTCTTACTTCTTGCTTTTGGCAAGTGCATCAAAAGGGAGTTTACTTAAAATACCTTTTAATGCATTGGGCTTACGACTAAACGAAAGCGTTGTGGTTTCGTGTTAGCGAATGGCTTACATGCCTCCGCCACCACCTCCGCCACCGCCGCCGCCGCCGCCGCCGCCCATGCCGCCGCCGCCCATGCCGCCGCCGCCGCCCATGCCGCCGCCGCCGCCCATTCCTCCACCCATTCCTCCTCCGCCGCCGCCCATACCACCGCCGCCGCCACCGCCGCCGCCGCCTCCTCCGCCACCCATAGTAGATCTCCTCTTAGTTTGGGTTAATGGAATAAGGTTTTTAGCTTTGGTAAAAGTGTTTATCTTAAGCTTCTATTAAGCTTTACAGCCGTGAAGCCTCAACAAACACTTGGTTGGTCACGCCAATGCCCAACCGAAAACAACGTTATCATAGTCTCAACAAAAGGGTCAAATTACTAATATGACTTCGATCAATAAATAGTTGATATTTTTAAGCAATTTTTAAGGTTTCTATAAACATTCTATTATATTAAGCCAACGGTGAAGGGGTTTTGCCTTTACTATATGCGTTACGTACGTAGTGTGTGCCACCGACTAAAATTGATAACACAAATGCTTGTGGGTAGTGGTCAAATTATGTTTGGTTCCGCTCACGACGGTTCACGCTTTGTAGCTGAAATAATAGAAGCAAGCGTAATAAACAAATTATCCTGCAGCTAGCCGTGGGCGAGACAATGAAAGTGATGGAGCGAATTTGTCAATGTTCGCCGAATGTCAAACCGTTCATTTATCGATGTTGCTGTCCCGCGTTGATTTTTTACCTTAGCCAATGCCCTTAATCTCCTCTATGCGGTAATCACCATACTTAAATATCACGGGCTTTATTTGCAAGTTGTTGAGTATGTATGTTTTTAATATGCGCTGATTAAGATGCTCTTAAAGGGTTTTTTGTTATCATAGATAGCGACCACCCCGCGTCTAAAAGGTATTACATGGGGAAATTATTGTTATTTATTGATTTTGGTTTGGGAAATCTGTCGCGCTGAGTGACTGGTGGTAGAGGTATTAGTACTTAAGTGTTAAAAAGATTGGCGTAACAGCAACAAGGGTTAATTTTAAGGGGGATTTATGGTGCCAATGGCGCAATTCATTTTTATTTATGGTGTGATGCTTGGTGGTTGTGTAACCACAAATTTCACCCATTGGCCAACCAATTATCTTGTTTAACCTGGAATGATTGCTTGATCGATAATGTTTTATTTGTTCCGTATCAATTTTTTGGCGAATTTATCGCCATTGGTGTGCTAAAGTTCACTGCCAGATTGTGAATACGGAACAATGATTAAATATATTACATAAGGTTTAGAAGTAAAATGGTTCAACTTGCCGCGGGTTTTTTATTACTTTCCGGAATTGCGTCTCTCACCTATCAAGTCACTTGGGTTCGGTTGTTGGGATTGAGCATGGGGTCCACCAGCGCCTCGATTAGTACGGTGCTAGCCGCATTTTTTATGGGATTGGCTTTGGGAAGTTACCTGGCGGAGAGGATTACTCGCAATCGTATTAACAACCTGACCGTGTACATTTACCTGGAAATCATTATCGGGATTTGCGGGTTGGCTTTACTGCCCATTTTGCTGAACCTTGATGCTGTCATGGCTTCCATGCCCGTTCTGGGATCCGCCATTTCCACAAAATTCGCAATGACAATGGGTTTGCTATGTGTGCCTACGATCTGCATGGGGGCCACTTTCCCGGTTATGGCCTCCATATTGATTCGCCGTCGCAGCGAAGTGGGATTGCGTATGAGCCAGTTGTACAGCTTGAACACGGCCGGTGCGGTGTTGGGCGCCGCACTGGCGGGTTTTGTTTTCGTGCCGAAGTGGGGGCTGGATGGCGCTGTTTATATTGCCTTTGTGATCAACGCGTTTATAGTCGCAACGGGATTGTATATGAACCGGCGGATTTCTTTGCCACCGCTAGAGATGGCGGAGACCGGTTCTATAGCCAGTGAAGCTAAAATCTCTTCTATTGACGAAGACGCCCCATTTCGGGGGCGCGCCTTAATCGTGTTATTTGCCACTGGTTTCGTCGCTATCGCCACTGAAGTGGGCTGGACGAAATATTTATCTATTTTTACCGGTACGACTATTTACGGATTTGCGGCGATTTTAACCGTGTTTCTCATCGGCATTGCGGCAGGTTCTTGGGCGGTAAAATCGTACCTGCAAAATCTGCAGCGGCCGCAATTGTGGATGGCCGGTGGTTTGGTGGTGCTGGGGATCAGTTTGTTGGTTACTCGCGCCGGCCTGAGCCTGGTGCCGCCTATCTACCAGGCGGTCAACCATCTGCCGGCGGATGCATCGGTTAAACATGCGGTTAAATATGTTGTTGTGTTTTTATTGATTTTTCCACCGACATTTATTTTTGGGGCGTTGTTTCCACTTAACCTCAAATTATATTGCGGTAATCTACAAGGTGTTAGATCGCGCATTGGAAAAGCGTATGCGGTCAACACGCTGGCCAGCATATTCGGTTCGGTGGCGGCGGGATTCTGGGTAATTCCACAGTTTGGTACCGATGTGTTACTCACGGCCACGGCATTCCTTATTTTGCTGATGCCATTTTTGTTTGTGCCCTCTTTTACCAAAACCCTGCCCCGGGTGGTTGTGCCGATTACTGCGCTACTGGCCGCGGGCTCCAGTTTGGCGTTGCCCAATATCAACTATGAACGGCTGATTTCGTCCGTGCAATACGATGATGATGCCAAGTCAGGGAAAAAGCCAAATTACCTGTTTCTAAAAGAAGGCAAAGCTGGTGTGATCAGTATGGTGACTTATGATAATCGCCACGTAAAGCTGCAGAATAACGGCCTGAACGAATCTTTCATCGATCTTGAAAACAATCGGAATGTCTTATTGGTGGAGACATTATTAGGATTGGTTCCTTATTTTTTACATGATGATCCGAAAGAGGCTTTTGTGGTTGGTTTTGGCGGGGGTATTACCACCCGCGCGCTGACCTTGACTGAAAACCTGGAATTCATAAAAGTGGTTGAGCTGGAACCCATGGTCGTTGAAGCCGGCCGCGCCATCGTGGATGGGGAAATCGCGGCGCTTAAAGATCCCAGGGTGACATTAGAATTTAATGATGCCCGTAATACCTTGCTCACGGAAGATCACACATACGATGTCATTGCCGCGCAGCCTTCGCATCCGTGGGTGGCGAGAGCATCCAATGTGTTTACCCTGGAATTCTTTCAACTGGTTAAATCCCGCCTCAACGAAGGCGGTATATACGGTCAATGGGTGAATTTGTTTAATATGGATGCCAC
>JAJDNG010000219.1 GCA_022340845.1 Gammaproteobacteria bacterium
AAATGCGCGTCTACTATTCGTAAGCGCGTATGCGGCGCGCGTGTTCAGCGCGCAGCCGCTGATTGTATCTGAAAACTCTATTTGTAAACCTTATTGGTAAATCCTGTTTGTGAACCCTGCTAGTAAACCCTGCTAGTAAACCCTGCTAGTAAACCCTGCTTGTAAACCAGTGTGTCAGTCTTGGTAGAGGTACGAGCGGGTCCACGGTACATCAGGCTGCCCCACTCGGGTAAATAAAATCTGATACAACTGCAACGAATTCGTGGAGAAGTTGGCGATACATCCGCTCAGATACAATCGCCAGGCCCGCACAAAAGCTTCATCGTACATGGCTTTGACTTCTTCGGCGTGCTCATCGAAGCGCTGCAGCCAATGCTCGCAGGTTTTGGCGTAGTGCATTCTGAGGTTTTCCACATCGACCACTACGCAATCTATAGGCTCCAGGACTTCACACATTTCCCGCAGTGTCGGGGTGTAACCGCCGGGGAAAATGCGTTGCTCAAGCCAGGCGTTAACCGGGCGCGGTTCGTTCTGGCTGATGCTGTGGATCAAGCCGCGGCCGTTTTCCTTTAATACGTTGTCTATCAATTCACCGAAGGCTTTGAAATTGGATCGGCCAACGTGTTCCATCATGCCCACCGAGGCAAACACATCATACTCGCCGGTAATATTACGATAGTCATCCTCCACGTATTCCACCGAGCCGCTAAGGCCCTCCCGGGCGGCGCGTTCTTTGGCAAATTTGATTTGTTCGTGCGAGACGTTGAATGCTCTGACTTTTACGCCATAGTGACGGGCCATGTGTAACGCCAGTGACCCCCATCCGCAACCCGCCTCAACGACGGTTTCGCCGGGCTTCAGGCGCAATTTCTGGCACACCAGATCCATTTTTGCTTTTTGTGCGGTTTCCAATGATGCCGTGGGCTCCGGGAAATAAGCGCAGGTATACACCATTTCCTCATCCAGCCAAAGGCGGTAGAACTCGTTGCCTAAATCGTAATGATGGTAAATGTTCTGCTTGGCCTTGTTTAATGAGTTGTGCTTAAAACGAGAAGGCCGGTTGATGGCATAGCGTTCCAACAAGCTGCTTCTATGGGCGGGTGATTGCGACCGATACACGTTTTGCAGGAAGTCTGTCAGGTCGCCGTCCAATTCAATCAGCCCGGCGCTGAAGTCATCGCCAAAATTAAGCCCGGGATTCAGCAACAAACGCCACAACACTTTACGGCTGCTCAAGCGCAAGGTACTGGCCGAATCGTCGGCATGCGCGCTGTACACTTTAGTGCCGTCCCACAACTCAAAGCAAAGCGGGGGATTACCCATGAATTGTAAAAGTTTTTGTATTAAGCGGCGCTCCAAGCCGGAAGGTTTTGCGCTGCTGGAGGCCATTTCGGGTTTGTACGTTGAGGGTATATTGAGAAATCCCTGGTTTTTATTTTTTAACATGTGCAGCCAACCTATTCTAATGCGATTGAAGATATGTTTATCGGAACCGGCGACGGTTGAAACAAGATTGTAACAATTCGACTGGAATCTGACTAGGTTTTACTCGCCAGTCAAATATTGATACAGGTCACCGTCTGTTGCGGCGGATCGCTCAGGCCTGTCCCGGTATATTGCTTTTAATCCCATTTCTTTTATTCTGATTAAATGCTCTCTCGCTGTCCACTGGTTGAGGTATCCATTATCACCCGATGAATCAAGCACACTATATTGGGGATATTCTCATTATTTTGACCGCCGCAGTGCTTGCGGTGCCGGTGTTTAATCGCCTGGGACTGGGTTCGGTATTGGGTTATTTGATTGCCGGCGCGCTCATCGGCCCATGGGGCTTCGGATTTATCGATGAAGTCCAGCAAATCCGCCACATCGCCGAGTTCGGTGTCATTTTCCTGTTGTTCATCATTGGTATTGAGTTAAAACCGGCGCGCCTATGGGTTATGCGCCGGGCGGTGTTCGGACTGGGTCTGGCGCAAGTGGTCGTGACCGCAGTAGTGATCATTGGGGCCGTGTGGTCGTTAGGCTTGGGCAATAAAACCGCCGTCATCGTCGGCTTCGCGCTGGCATTGTCATCGACTGCGTTTGGCCTGCAAATTCTTACCGAAAAAGGCGAGTTGGGGACGCCCTATGGCCGTGCCGCTTTTGCCATTTTGTTACTACAGGATCTGGCCGTGGTGCCGTTGCTGGCGCTGGTTTCCCTGCTGGCACAAGATACGGCGTTATTGGAAGGCATAGAATACGCCGTTTTGGATGCGGTGTTGGTGTTGGCCGCGGTGATATTAATCGGCCGGTATCTGGTCACTCCACTGTTACACCATGTGGCGACCAGCCACAATTCGGAAGTTTTTACCGCCGCCGCGGTGTTAGTGGTATTGGGTACCGCCTGGCTAATGGAAAAAGTGGGCATGTCCATGGCGCTGGGAGCTTTTGTCGCGGGGCTGTTGTTGGCCGAATCGCATTTCCGTCATCAGGTGATCGCCGACATTCAACCATTTCGTGGCGTGTTGCTGGGTCTGTTTTTTATGAGCGTGGGTATGGCAATCAATATTGGCTTGCTCAAAGACCAGGGATTAGTGATTGCTGGTCTGGTCGTCGCGTTGTTAACGATAAAAGCCAGTCTACTATTGAGTATCTGCAAATTGGGCGGTTTAAGTTTCGGCAACAGTGTGCGCGTGGCTTTGTTGCTTTCCCAAAGCGGCGAGTTCGCGTTCGTGTTATTCGGCCTGGCAACGGTGAGCGGTTTCATGGCCGGCGAGCTTTTCCAGTTGTTGACGCTGGTTGTCGCATTGACCATGGCCGCCACGCCGCTCATGGCATTCGTTGCCGAGCGTATTGACCGGCGGTTAAGCATTCAAAAACATCCCCACGATGTGTTACACACCGAAGAAAGCGAATCCAAACCAAAAGTGATCATCGCCGGTTTTGGGCGGGTGGGGCGCCGGGTTGCGAGAATTCTGGGGCGTGGCGGTATACCTTATGTTGGGCTGGACAGCAATCCCGAGCGGGTATCGGTTGCCAGAGCGCAAGGCTATAACGTTTTTTTCGGCGATGCCAGCCGGCTGGATGTATTGCGAGCCGCCGGTTGCGGAGAGTCGGTTCTGCTGGTTATTACTCTGGACCAAGTACAAGCCACCGAGCGCCTGGTACATACGGCAAGGCAATTCCAGCCTAACATCCCAATTTACGCGCGGGCGAGGGACAGCGAACACTGTGACCGGCTGAACAAGGCCGGCGCCACCACCACTATCTCCGAAACCCTGGAGGCCAGTTTGCAACTGGGTGCCTCGGTGTTGCAAAAAACCGGTTTGCCGACGGATGAGATAGAGAGTTTGCTGCAGGATTTTCGCGGCGAATACTACGCCCACGTAAAAGCAAACCTCGACAATGCGGATGCCCCCAATCCGAATCATTCCCAATCCGGCCGCTAATCTGCCGGTTTCGTTCATTGATTGTTAATACTGTGCGTTTTGGTAGATCGCATTGAATAGATTGCGTGTTGAATTTCGCTTGGTGTCATGATTTGCTGTAAGCGGTGAATGGCGCCTGCAGCACTTTGCAATCCGCCTTGCATGGACAATGAATACCAGGCGTATGCGGTTGAGTAATCTTGCTCGATTCCATTGCCGCTTTCGTAAATTTCACCTAACTGGAATTGCGAGCGCACATCACCTTTGCCAGCCGCTGCACGCAACCACTTTATCGCTTCGGCTGTGTTTGGTCTGGTGGCTATGCCCTTGGTAAGGAAGACCCCTAAATTGTGTTGTGCCGGGGTGTAACCCTGCTGAGCCGCTTTGCGCAACCACTTCAAGGCCTGCGGTAGATTGCTTTTTACGCCTTTGCCCTTTTCATACATCACCGCCAAGTTGAATTGGGCGGGTGCGTAGTTCTGCTCAGCGGCAGCCGAATACCATTGTAAAGCGATTTGAAAGTCTTTTGGTACGCCAAGACCCATGGCATAACAATCACCTAATTGCGCCTGGGCTTCGCGATGGTCCTGGTTTGCCGCCAGGGTCCACCAATGGAGCGCTTTAGCCGGGTTTTTATCCACACCGAAGCCATTTGCATACAGCTGGCCCAGATGATACATCGCGGGGGCAAAGTGTTGCTGCGCCGCCGCTGTCCACCATTTCCTGGCGAGTTGGTAATTTTGCGGGACAAATTCCCCTTTTGCATACGCCACTGCCAAATTGTATTGGGCTTCAACATCGCCGCTTTGGGCGAGCCGCTTCATGACTTGAGCGACATCGACTCCATTGCTGTTGGGCTGGGACGGCAGGCACAACGCAGGTGGGCTAACCCCGCTCAATAAAAATAATACCGCCAAGGCGGTAAAGCCTGTATGAATGCTCTTGGTGAATCTCATCATGGTATTCCCCCAAACGTACATAAAATCCAACCCCACGGGGCCGGGTGATCAGGTTTGAAAAACCGTACTTAACGAACGGGGGAATAAATCGGGGGAGGGTGATTGAGGGAGATGACTATCAGCTGAAGACTGGAATGATAATGATAAACAGGTGATGAGCGTGGGTAATTAAATGCCGGCTGAGTCAAGGTGATGGACGGCGAGAAAAAATGGCAATTGCCGCAATCACCATCGCAATCAGAGGCGCAGTTGGAACCGCTAGCGTCATGGCTGGAAAAGCTTACGTGCGAATCAATAGGTGGTGCTGTGGATTCGTCAGTGTGCACAGACTTGGATTGATGGCAATGCTT
>JAJDNG010000043.1 GCA_022340845.1 Gammaproteobacteria bacterium
CCGGTGATCATGATGTCCGGGCACGCCACGGTGGAAGCCGCCGTTGAAGCCACCCGCCTAGGCGCGCACGATTTTATCGAAAAACCTCTATCTCTGTCCAAGTTGCTACTTACCATCGATAATGCGCTGAAAAGCGGGCAATCCGCGGCGCCCTTGATAGCGCCCCACCGGCCTGTCGAGCCGGTGGAAATGGTCGGTAAAAGTGCCGCCACGCAAAAACTGGTTAAGCAGCTTAACACCTGTGCACAACACCAAGTCACAGTGTTGCTGCGCGGCGAGCCCGGAGTGGGAAAAACGCATTGTGCCAAATACATCCACACTCAAAGTGCGCGACACAGCGGGCCGTTTGTGGAGTTGCGAACGGCGGTATTGCCCGACGGCAATCAGCGCAGTTTGGACCTTTTTCTGGGCAAAGAAACCGCTGAGGGCGTGCAACCCGGGTTGTTGGAGCAAGCCGCCGAAGGCACGTTGTTTCTCGACGACGTGGGCGAGCTGAACGACGATATGCAAACGGCGCTATACGGCGCATTGACCTCACCGGTGATTTATCGCCAGCAGGGAAAAACCGGGCTAGCGGTTAGGGCGCGCATTATTGCCGCCAGTCGATTTGATCTTGAGCAGGAAGTCAGAGCCGGTCGGTTTCGGGAAGACTTGTATCATGTGCTAAACCAATATCCCATTCATATTTTGCCTTTGCGGGAACACAGTGAAGATGTCACTGAATTGATTCAACACTATGTGAGGCAGTTTTCCGACCAGGAAGGACTGCCTTATCGTAGTTTTACCATGGCAGCCCAGAACCGGTTACGTAATTATCATTGGCCGGGTAATGTGCTGGAGTTGGAGAATCTGATCCATCGCTTGTTAATTCAAGTGGAGCAGCCTAGTATTGACTTGGAGCATATTGAAGACGTTTTTAGTGACTTTGAAAAAGTATCCCAATATGATGCAATTGCCCATATAATGCCGGAGTTTGAAATGCCACTGCGTCAGGCGAGAGAGCAATTCGAAAAAGCCTATTTGCAATACCATTTGTCGCAAACCGAAGGCAGCGTGGGTAAAGTGGCCAAACTGGCCGGCATGGAGCGAACCCATTTGTACCGAAAATTACGGTCGCTGGGCATAGATACCAAACATCTGACCCAATCGGCGAAAGATACCTGAGTGTGGCGCGTTGCATTATGGATAATACCGCTAAAAGGTCTTGATAGAAATTCTCTCAACAGCGAATGATATCAGCCGCCAAAAAAGGAGTATTCTCCGCCGGGCGGGACTCGGGTAATATGACACCGATTTAATAAAAGGAACCTCTGAATAAGTCATGACCGGCATCCATGAGTTTATAGTCACCAACTGCTTCGTTGCGAAACTTGTCAATATTCCCGATATCAACCGCGTTTCGCGCCTCGCATTTGGCGATTTTAATTCTCATGGTTGCTCGCCCAGACTTCTCCAGAGGTTTCTACAGTATCTGAATTCGCAATGAAAATAATAGTCTTAGGCGCAGGTCAAGTAGGTTCTTCCGTTGCTGAGGTGCTGGCCAAAGAGGCCAACGATATCACCATGGTGGACCTGGATGGCAATAAACTCCAGGAACTTCAAGATCGTCTCGACATACGCACTGTCGTCGGCCAGGCCGCTCATCCCGAAGTGTTGGGCAGGGCTGGTGCCGAGGATGCCGATATGGTCATCGCGGTGACCGACCGCGACGAAACCAACATGGTGGCCTGCCAGGTAGCCTATACCTTGTTTCATACTCCCACCAAGATCGCCCGGGTACGGAGTGTGGAATACCTGTCGCATCCACAACTATTTACTCAAGAGGCGCTGCCCATCGATGTGCTTATCAGCCCGGAACAGCTGGTAACCGATTACGTGCAACGGTTGATCGAATATCCGGGTGCCTTGCAAGTGTTGGATTTCGCCGATGGCAAGGTTCAATTAGTGGCAGTGCGTGCTTATTACGGTGGGCCTTTGGTCGGGCACGAATTGAAAACACTGCGTGAACACATGCCCGGAATCGACACCCGGGTTGCCGCGATTTTCCGTCGCGGCAACCCCATCATACCCGAAGGTAATACCATTATTGAGGCTGACGATGAAGTCTTTTTCATCGCCGCCAAACGCCATATTCGGGTGGTGATGAAAGAACTGCGCCGCCTGGACCGGCCGGTAAAGCGGGTGATGCTGGCCGGTGGTGGCAACATCGGTACCCGCCTGGCCCGGGCCTTGGAACAGAATTATCAAGTGAAGATCATTGACCACAATGCGCTGCGGTCCAAGGATATTTCGGAACAATTGGAAAAAACCATCGTGTTGTACGGCGATGCGGCGGATGAAGAATTGTTGTTGGACGAAAACATTGAGCACACCGATGTATTCGTGGCCGTGACCAATGACGACGAGGCCAATATTCTGTCGGCGATGCTGGCAAAGCGCCTGGGCGCCCGCAAGGTGATGGCGTTGATCAACCGCACTTCCTACGTGGACCTGGTGCAAAGCGGTATTATCGATATTGCCATCTCCCCCCAGCAAGCCACTATCGGTTCCTTGCTCGCCCACGTTCGCCGGGGTGATGTGACCGCTGTGCATTCCCTGCGCCGAGGGGCAGCGGAAGCCATTGAGGCGGTAGCCCACGGCGACGCCACCTCCTCCAAGGTCGTGGGGCGCGCCATAGAAGATATCAAACTGCCGCCCGGTACCACCATCGGAGCCATCGTCAGAGACAAGGAAGTGGTCATCGCTCATCACGATACGGTCATCGAAACCGACGATCACGTCATCTTGTTCGTGGTGGACAAAAAGTGCATTTCCGAGGTGGAAAGATTGTTCCAGGTAGGGATAACGTTTATCTAACATGCATCCTGTCGTCATCCAACGCATCGTCGGTTTGTTGCTGATGGTATTCAGTTTTACCATGTTACCGCCGGCTTTGGTGGGGTTGCTGTATGGTGACGGGGCGGTGGTTCCTTTTCTTACCGCGTTTTGTATTATGTTGGTCAGCGGCCTGGCATTGTGGTTTCCCGTACGTAACATCCAACGTGAGCTGCGAATCCGCGACGGATTTATCGTGGTGGTGGTATTATGGATTGTGCTGGGCCTCGCCGGTGCGATTCCCCTGTTATTGGCCGAGCACCCCACCGTGTCATTTACCGATGCGGTGTTTGAATCTCTTTCTGCGGTGACCACCACCGGAGCTACCGTCATTACAGGCTTGGATGACTTGCCGCATGCGGTATTGTTTTACCGCCAGCAACTGCAATGGTTGGGCGGTATGGGCATCATCGTATTAGCGGTGGCGATTTTACCCATGTTAGGCATAGGTGGCATGCAGCTTTATCGTGCGGAAACACCCGGACCGATGAAAGACACCAAATTAACCCCGCGGATTACCGAGACGGCAAAAGCCTTGTGGTATATCTATCTGGGATTGACCGTTGCCTGCGCTATTAGCTATTGGTTCGCCGGCATGGACATATTCGACGCGGTGGGGCACAGCTTTTCCACTGTGGCTATTGGTGGGTTTTCTACGCACGATAACAGCATAGGGTATTTTGACAGCGCCGCGGTGGAAGTGGTGGCGGTGGTGTTTATGTTGCTGGCCGGCATCAATTTCGCGTTACACTTTTTGGCCTGGCGTTCACTGAGCCTGAAGCCTTACTTGTTAGATTCCGAAGTACAAGCGTATTTTCTCATCTTAGGGATCGTCGCGGTCATTTCCACCGCGTACTTGTATCTCAGCGACACTTTTTCCAGCATAGGCAGTGCCCTGCATCATGGGATATTTCAGGCCGTGTCCATTGGCACTACCGCCGGCTTCACCACCGCAGAGTATTATGCATGGCCGGGATTTTTACCGGTGTTGCTGTTGTTTACCAGTTTTGTCGGCGGGTGTGCGGGTTCCACCGGAGGTGGCATGAAAGTCATCCGTTTTCTGTTGTTGTATAAACAAGGCATCCGCGAGATTACCCGTTTAATACACCCCAATGCCTTGATTCCGGTAAAAATCGGCAAAAAAGCGCTGCCGGAAAAAGTCGTCAATGCCGTGTGGGGA
>JAJDNG010000264.1 GCA_022340845.1 Gammaproteobacteria bacterium
TTTTTGCTGAGATCTCAGCAGCACAACCACGCTATCCCGGCGCTGCAGGTGGAGTTGCGCCACCCGCTCCCCGATGTCGCCGAAACCGCTGATAAATACTTTACTCACGGCTTTCTCCCTATTCAGGCTTGAATGTGTCTCTCTTTACGCTTATTTATTGAACTTCAGATACGACAGAACGTTACAAACCATAATGTGGGTGTTGAATGCGTTTTTCCATAAAAATTGAACCCAGTGGCCGGTGTTTTACGGCGGATGACCAAGAACCTATTCTGAATGCGGCATTACGCCAGGGGTTGAACCTTCCCTACGGTTGCCGCGACGGTCATTGCGGCAGTTGCAAAGCCCGACTGCTGAGCGGTGAAGTGCATTATCCGCAAAACCTTACCGAGGCTTTGTCAGATGAAGAACGCATGGCCGGCATCGCCTTGCTGTGTCAGGCCAGAGCCTTAAGCGATATCACCATGGAAGCGCATTTGGTGGGTACCGGCGATGAAATCACCGTAAAGAAACTCCCGTGCCGGGTACAAAGCAAAAAGTTACTCGCTCACGATGTAATGGAATTGACATTGAAACTTCCAGTCACCGAACGCTTGCAGTTTCTTGCCGGCCAGTATATCGATATCTTATTGGCCGATGGGCGGCGACGCAGTTTCTCGCTGGCCAATGCGCCCCACGACGATCAATTATTGGTATTGCACATTCGCCATGTAGAAGGCGGCGAATTCAGCGATTATGTGTTTCATCAGTTGGAAGAAAAATCCATACTCCGCATCGAAGGCCCGCTGGGCAGTTTTTATTTGCGGGAAGATTCGGACCGGCCGATGATTTTTATGGCCGGCGGCACCGGCTTCGCGCCCATTAAAAGCCTCATGGAACATTGCCTGGCGGAGAATACCACGCGTGCCATCCATTTTTATTGGGGTGCGCGGGCGAAACGGGATTTATACAGTCATGCATTGGCCAGCCAATGGGCTGAACAACATACGCATATCCATTACACGCCGGTATTGTCCGACCCGGCGGCCACCGACCACTGGCAAGGCCGGACCGGTTATGTACATCAAGCCGTGATAGAAGACTTCGCGGATTTAAACGATTATGAGGTGTATGCCTGTGGACCACCGGCCATGGTGACCGCAGGACAACAAGCCTTTTTAAACCGGGGCTTGGAGGAATCGCACTATTATTCCGACGCCTTTGAATTTCAAACACCAAAGCCCGCTACTTGATCGGCTTTATTCGCTGTCGTCACTAAAACCGCGTTCGGCTTCTTCCACCGTTTCCAGTCGTCCGCCGCGGAAGGTAAGCAGTTTGATGAACTTGGTCGGACCCTGGTTATAAGACCACTGCTCTATGGCCTCAATGGTTTCGGTACCCAGGGTGATGCCGCTGTGGTCGTTCGAGGAAACGCTGCTGTGCCGGTTGGTCAAGTTCGCACCGCTGCGATTGCTGGCCGTATTACTGTTAACGTTTGTGTTAACGTTGTTATCGGATAAGTGCACTTGCTTGCTCTCTTTGAGCAGTTTGATGGTTTCCTTGAAATCCGGCTCACCGCATTTTTTCAACACTTCCAGCTTGGTATCGCCGCTCACCACCAATTTGGTCCCGCAGCGCATGCCGTCCGCAAGCGCTGGTGTTAAAACCATATATAGAATCAATAAAGCCACTGCGGCCGTGGAGGTAAAATTCGCGGAAAACATGACACACCTCGCTGGTTTACTGAGCAAGCCAATGCGCTCATTGGCGAATAGTAAACTTAACAGACCGGCGGTTAATACGCCACTGTCGGTGTGTTGGACGGCAACAGCTGAGGTTTACCGGCTTTGTATTCCAATTGCGGTACTTTAACGTCCCGGGCCACACTGGTTTCGCAGCCGGGGGCATTCAATAAGCCCTGGCGATAACACTCGATGGCTTTGTCCGCTTCGCCCATTTGCTCCAATAAAAATCCTAATTCGTTATAGGCTTCGGGCAACTGCGCCGCGCCCACGCTGGCTTCGAGATAACTGCGCGCTTTTCCCCACAAACCGTTGCGTAAACACAACCGCCCCAGGGTTAACAGCAATACGCCGTTGTTTTCGTGATTGCCCAGCCAGGTCTCGGCGTGCGCCAGCTGCGCTTTCGTGTCCGCGCTTTTAAGCAAACCGTAATAACGCACCAGGGGTTCACTCCAATAGCGGCGTAAGGCGTTACGGATCAACGATTCCGCTAAGTCGCCAGCGCCAACGCTAAACAAATAGCCGATGTATTTTACGGTGATGATTTCTTTTTCCTGCATGGCCTGGGGAATGCGGTACCACAAATCCTGCAAGGGTTTCTGCTCTTGCTGACGCGCCGCCTGGTCGAGTAACGCTGAATAGGCGGATTGTTCCATTTGATCGATGTGCGCATCAGGGAAAATCTTGCGCTTGCGCAGTGCAGGGATGATTTCCACGACGTGTTCCCAATCCGCCAGGTCCATATACAGCCTGGCCAGGGTTTTTAACACTTGTTTGTGTTTGGGATCCAGTTGTTGCAGGCGCCGCAATGTCGCCAGGGCTTGTTCCAGTTGGTTCTGGTCCAGTTGCAACTGCGCCTGCGTTAGCCCAACGGCGATGTCGGCATTGGGGGTAGTGTGGTGGGCGCTTTTAAGATAATCATCGCGTCGCTCGTAGGCGCCTTGTTCCTGCGCCGCCCGGGCAGCGGCCAAATAATTTAACAATGATGGCTGTTGGTTATCGGTGTATTTCAAGACGTCTTTTTCCGCTTCGGACCACTTGCCTTCACTCAGTGCCAGCAAGCCTCTGACCAGGTATTCGTTGGCTTTGTCCTGAGTGCGGCGGTTACGCCACACCCGGTAGCCTTTGCCCACGGATTTCACATTGGCGTACAATCTCACGCCCAGATGCAACAACACAAACGCCAGCACCAGTACGATTATGGCGAAGACCAACGATGATTCCACGGTATAGCCTTTGACGTCGATCAACACATAACCGGGATCGTCTTTGGCCCATAAGGTGACAAATGTGGCAGCCGCCAAGGTTAACAGGATAAATAAGAGCTTTTTCATGATGACCCAGTGTTCACAAAAACAGTGTTGTTAAATAGTCCTTAGCCATTTGGTTCCGCTTCGCCGGATGACGGTGATGGCGAAGCTGGCGTAGCAGGCTCGGCTGGTGGTCGCGCAACCGGCTTAACTGCCGAATTGCGCTGGCGTTGCTGCGATGCGAGCCAACGGCGTAAATCGCGCAGTGATCCGCTGATATCCGGCAACTCGGGTTTGAGTTCCACATCCTGCAAATCCTGCACCGCCGCAATGACATTGTTGACCGCCGCGGATTCCGGGTCAAAATATCGCTGCACCCATTGCCCGGTGTCCGTTAAGTTCTGGCGGAAGGTATCGGTGTCGCGGCGCAACAACGCAATGCGCGCTTCTTCCAGTTTGAGCCCTAAATTTTGCGACAAATAATGTTGCTCCTCTGGCGGCAACAACGGTTCAATGGGTTCATCGGAACGGCGAATGGTCACCACCCCTTTTAAATCTTTCATGATTTTGGCCATTAACTCGTTGAAACCCTCCACTTGGGTATCGTCCATGGCCAACTCGGTTTTGGCCCGCTCCCGGTTGACCAGCGGTAGGTTTTCAATGTTGTCCACCAGGCTGCTCAAGCGCAATGCCATGCCGACGATGTCCGGGACCTCCACCGATTCCAATGCGGTAATTTCGCCGGCAATGGATTTGCGCACTGGGATTAAGGCCGGATCGCCGATGGCTTCCAGGCGACGGTCAGCATCTTGCAACGCTGTTAACGCCGTATCCACGTCCCGCTCCAGTATCAGTTGCTGATTGGCCACGGACAATAAATATTCCACCTCCGCCACGCGCCATAACATAGGATCCTTGCCTTTGTCGGCCGCCAGCGCCTGAAACTGTTGGCCCAGTTGTTTTAAGGTGGCGGATTGCATGTTCATATCGGTTTGAAACTGCTCCAGCCCAAGATTGGTATCCAAATCCTGACGTTGCAAGCCACTGATCTGCTGTTGCAACTCATCGAGACGGCTGTGTAACTTGGTATTCTCGTTGGCCAGAGACTGGGATTGCAAATCCGCCATTTGCCAACGGGTGTAGTTAAGATAACTGGCGCCGGCCACCGCCAGTCCCAGGGCCAACGCGACCGCGGCGGTGATGGGAAAACCTCTTTTACCGCCGCCGGTGGTTTGCGGTGTTTTTTTCGCCGGCTGGGCGGTTTTGGCTTTAGCCTGTTGGCTATTTTCAGAGCTTTTATCGCCAGGCTTGCCCGTTTTGGGTGGAGTTTTCGCGGCGGTTTTCGCATTGCTGTTGGCCGCTACTTGATCCGCCTTCGACCCTGGGCCATTGTCGACCGGCTGGCCGGTTTCTTTGCCGGTATCGACCTTTGCGGCGTCACTCGGTTTATCCGGCGGTGATGTACTGTTTTTACTGTCGGTCATAACAACCCTTTTTGTTTGCTGCAGGTAGTGTAAAGTGACTGCCAATCTTGCTGTTAAGTAATGCTGCTTGATTATTTAGTTTTATTTGATTTTATTTAGATGTCTTCAGTTTTACTTCGTTTCGCTGGCGAGTTTAATGAAGACCGTGTCGTTGCTGCGCCCAGTGGCGCAGTGCCGCTAATAGATCTTGATCACCGGCTTTGGCGGCGCACACAATTCCCCCTTTAAATCCCCAGTGACGGGCCTGCTGCGCCAAACGCTCGCTGATCACCAGCAGCGGCGTATTGAGTAATTGGTCCTGGGCTTCTTTGCCCACCAGTTCCATCAGATTTTTAAGTCCATCGGCACTGGTTATTATAATGATATCCAGTGTCTGCTGCGCCCAGTGTTCCAGCAATATGTGCGCGTCACTTTCCGGTTTACGGCGTTCATAGCATTCACCGTATTGAACCAGCGCACCCCGCTGACGCAGTTGATCGGCCAGATGTTCGCGGCCACCCACACCGCGGAAAATCACAATGTGTTTGTCCTGCACTTGTTGCAATGCGGGCAAGGCCAGTAGGGATTCACTGTCAAATCGCTCTGGCGGAATAATCGTCACGGGGCAATCCCATTGCGCCAAGGCGGCGGCGGTGGCTTTGCCCACCGCGCCGAGCTGCAAGTGAGCGGGAAATCCGCCCCCTGACAAAATGGGCGGTAGGGCGCAATTCACAGCGTTAGGACTGATAAATAATGCTATGTGATAGTCGTTTAGACGCTCAATTAATTGCAAAAATTCAGAATCGATTTTCGGCACGATATCCAGTACCGGAAAACTCACGGCGGTGCCCCCTTCGGCCGCGATGAGATCGCACAAGTTCCGGGCTTGATGCACCGGTCGGGTAACCACGGCGTGTATGCCTTGCAGCTCAGCCACTGGCGTACACTTCTTGCAAAATCTCTTTGGCACCGCGGGATAATAAATCCTCGGCTAATTGTATCCCCAATTGTTCCGCTTGATCGGCATGACCTTGAACTTCGCCGGACACGATCAATTGACCGTCCGGCCGGCCTACCAGGCCGCGCATACTGAGATTCCAATTCTGCAGTTGCGCATAGCCGGCAATGGGCACCTGGCAACCGCCTTCCAGGCGGTGATTCATGGCCCGCTCCGCTTGCACGCAGGTACTGGTTTCACTGTGGTTGAGGGGTTCGATCAAACTCATGATGCGTTCATCATCCGTTCGGCATTCTATGCCCACGGCGCCCTGGCCGATGGCGGGCAAACTGATGTTGGTCTCTATGGGGTGTTTAATTCGGTCTTCGAATCCCAACCGCAACAATCCGGCCGCCGCCAGGATAATGGCGTCGTAATCGCCGTTGTCCAGTTTACTGAGGCGGGTATTGACGTTGCCGCGTAAGTCGCGAATTTGCAAATCGGGTCGCCAGGCCCGCAACTGACTTTGGCGGCGCAGACTGGAGGTGCCTACAATGGCCCCTTGCGGTAGTGCATCAATGCTGTCGATGGTGTTGGACACGAACGCATCACGGGGATCTTCGCGTTCACAAATTACCGCCAGCATCAGCCCATCGGGAAATTCCACCGGTACGTCTTTCATGGAATGCACGGCAATATCCGCTTCACCGTTTAACATGCCGGTTTCCAGTTCTTTGACAAACAATCCTTTACCGCCCACTTTAGCCAACGGCGTATCCAGAATTTTATCGCCTTTGGTGACCATTTTAACCAGGTCTACATGGATATCCGGATGCAGTTGTAGCAACCGGGCCTTGACGTATTCTGCTTGCCAAAGGGCCAGGGGGCTTTGCCGGGTGGCGATTCGAACGATACCTGTCATGTTTTGGTTTCCAATGTGTGGGTCATGTTTTCACGCGTAAAAGACTTGTAATCCTAAAAGGTAGTCGCTGACAGCGCAATAAAAACCTTTTAGTGCTTAATAATTAAACATCATTCTGCTAGAATCAGCCGCTTTTCCACGAGTCAGTCACAGTCACGAATAACCACAAATTATGTAAGGAATTGATATGCACACTGGTGAAACCATTACCCAATTTATCAGCGAAGAGCAACGTCGCGTCGGCGGCGCCACTGGTGAATTCACCGCATTACTTAACGACATCGTTACCGCCTGCAAATACATTTCCAACGCCGTAAACCAAGGGGCTCTGGTGGGCGTTCTGGGCACAGCGGGCAGCGAGAATGTTCAAGGCGAAACGCAAAAGAAACTGGATGTGATTTCCAACGATGTCTTTATTAAAGCCAATGAATGGGCGGGCCACCTGGCGGCCATGGCGTCAGAAGAAATGGACGACATCTACCCCATCCCGGCTCAATACCCCAAAGGCAAATATTTGATCACCTTCGATCCGTTGGACGGGTCTTCCAACATCGACGTAAACATTTCCGTGGGCAGTATCTTTTCTATTTTGCGTTGCCCGGAAGGGGTCACCAATCCCACCGCCAAGGATTTTTTACAACCCGGTACCAAACAAGTGTGCGGCGGCTTTGCGTTGT
Source organism: Gammaproteobacteria bacterium (assembly GCA_022340845.1). GTDB lineage: Bacteria > Pseudomonadota > Gammaproteobacteria > SZUA-152 > SZUA-152 > JAJDNG01. The sequence goes on from JAJDNG010000264.1 coordinate 6,971, forward strand.
ACGGCCCGTCCACAATGCTGGTCCTGACCACCGGCAACGGCGTCAGTGGGTTTACCTTGGATCAAAACGTGGGGGAATTTATTTTGACCCATCCCAACATGACCATTCCGGAAGACACCACCGAATTTGCCATTAACATGTCGAACATGCGTTTTTGGGAAGAGCCGGTAAAACGTTATGTGGATGAGTGCCTGGCCGGCAGCACCGGCAGCCGGGATAAAGACTTCAACATGCGTTGGGTGGCCTCCATGGTGGCGGAGGTGTACCGCATCCTTACCCGCGGCGGTATTTTCATGTACCCCAAGGACACTAAAGATCCATCCAAAGCCGGTAAACTGCGCTTGATGTACGAAGCCAACCCCATGGGCTTTATCGTAGAGCAAGCCGGCGGCGCCTGTTCCACTGGGCGTGAACGTGTCATGGAAATCCAACCCGAAGACTTGCACCAGCGGGTACCGGTTATTTTAGGTTCGAAAAATGAAGTGGAACGTGTGGTGGCTTACCACAAAGAATAACCCGCAAAATTGATCGTTACTTCCAATGTATTGGCTGTCTACTCTACGGACAGCAGGGATGAAAAACGCGCATACGGGATGGATCTCATTCCCGTATGCGTCCCCGCTCTTCCTCCCCTTCGTTTTCTATCCGTTTTTATACGTCCAGATTTTCTGCTTTAAGCGCGTTGCTTTCGATGAAGTCCCGCCGCGGTTCGACCTGGTCACCCATCAAGGTAGTAAAAATTTCGTCCGCTGCCACGGCATCTTCGATTTGTACCCGCAATAAACGCCGATTGTTGACGTCCAAGGTGGTTTCCCACAACTGTTCGGGATTCATTTCCCCCAGCCCTTTATAGCGCTGGATGTGTTGGCCGCGGCGGGCCTCGTCCATCAACCAGGCCAAAGCTTCCTTAAAACTGTTAATCTCTTTTTTGCGCTCTCCCCGCTGGATAAAAGCGCCTTCCCCGATAAGCCCATCCAGTTGTTCACCCAACGCCACAAACGCGCGGTATTCCGAGGAATTAAAAAAGTCATTGTGCATGGGACGTTCATCGCGCACCCCGTGGCTAATTTGATTGATTTGCGCCACATACACATTTTGCTCAGGATCTTTTTCCAGCCGTAACTCATAGCGTACTGCTTGCGAATCAACGGCGTTGAGACGGTTGAGGATTTCCCCAAACCACTGCTGGGTCTTGCCTTCGTCAGCCATATCGGCGGCGTTGAATGCCGGCATATAAATCATTTTTTCCAAAACGTTGGCGTGGTATCGGCGAGACAAGCGATCTTTGGTGGCAATTACCGCCAGGTATTGCTTGGCCAGGGTTTCCAAGGCGACATCGGCAATGGGGGGGACATCGGCATTGACATGCAAGTTGGCGTTTTCCAGCGCCAACTGCAACAAATAGTCGTTCAGTTCCGCATCGTTTTTGACGTAGCGTTCTTGTTTACCTTTTTTGATTTTGTACAGCGGTGGCTGCGCAATATAGATATGGCCTCGCTCGATCAGTTCCGGCATCTGCCGATAGAAAAAAGTTAACAGCAAGGTGCGGATGTGCAAACCGTCCACGTCCGCATCGGTCATGAGAATGATGCGGTGGTACCGCAACTTGTCGGGGTCAAATTCTTCCCGGCCGATCCCACAGCCGAGAGCCGTGATTAATGTGCCTACTTCGGCGGAGGACAGCATTTTATCGAATCGGGCTTTTTCCACATTGAGAATTTTACCTTTCAACGGCAGGATGGCTTGGAATTTCCGGTCGCGCCCTTGTTTGGCGGAGCCGCCGGCGGAGTCACCCTCCACCAGGAACAATTCGGATAACGCCGGGTCTTTTTCCTGGCAGTCGGCCAATTTGCCGGGCAAGCCGGCCACATCCAACGCGCCTTTGCGGCGGGTCATTTCGCGAGCTTTGCGGGCGGCTTCTCGAGCTCTGGCCGCTTCCACAATTTTACCGGCCACTCGTTTGGCATCGGTTGGATGTTCCAAAAGAAACTCGCCGCATTTTTCCGCCATCGCCGATTCCACCACGCCTTTAACTTCGGAAGATACCAATTTGTCTTTGGTTTGGGATGAAAATTTGGGATCCGGGACCTTGACCGATAACACCGCCGTCAGGCCTTCGCGGCTGTCATCGCCGCTGATTTGCACTTTGGCCTTTTTGGCAATGCCTTCCTGCTCAATATAATTGTTTAAAGTTCGGGTCAGGCCACCGCGGAAGCCCGCTAAATGAGTGCCACCATCGCGTTGTGGGATATTGTTGGTGAAACAAAAAATGTTTTCTTGATAGGAGTCGTTCCACTGCATCGCCAGTTCGACTTCGACATCGTCTCTGCGGGTTTTGAAATAAAACACGTTATCGTGGATGGGTGTTTTGTTGCGATTGAGATGTCGCACAAATGCTTGGATTCCGCCCTGGTATTCGAACGTATCCGATTTGCTGGTGCGTTCGTCGGATAAGGTAATGCGTACCCCGGAATTTAAAAACGACAGTTCACGCAGGCGTTTCGCCAAAATGTCGTAATGAAATTCGGTATCGGTAAAAATAACGGAAGACGGTTTGAATCGGATTTCGGTACCGGTTCGGTCGGTGTCGCTGACTTGTTTGAGTGGTGCCACCGGATCACCGTTTTTGTATTCCTGATAATGCATGCCGCCATCGCGATAAATCGTTAATTGCAACCATTCGGATAACGCATTGACCACTGACACGCCCACTCCATGCAAGCCACCAGAGACTTTATAGGAGTTATCATCAAATTTACCGCCGGCGTGCAACACGGTCATAATCACTTCCGCGGCCGACCGTCCTTCTTCTTTATGAATGTCCACCGGGATACCACGACCGTTATCCATTACCGTGACGGAACCGTCGCTGTGAATAATGACTTTGGATTCGGTGCAATAGCCTGCCAGTGCTTCATCGATGGCGTTATCAACCGCTTCAAACACCATGTGGTGCAGACCCGTACCGTCGTCGGTATCTCCAATATACATCCCAGGCCGCTTGCGGACAGCATCCAAGCCTTTGAGTACTTTGATGCGACTGGAATCGTAATCGGATTTGTCTACCATGGTGTGCTCTCCTAAATAAAAGAATGCATTATATCACTTCTTGAAACTCGCCGTGTTCCACGTGGAACAATTTTCGGTTTTGCTCTGGAAGGAAGAATAATGCGGGTTCAGTTTCTATGCTGGTGATAAATAATTGGCTCTTTGTGTGAAGCAACAACTCAATGACTTTCCGAGCCGCCGTCCTATCCAGTTCGGAAAACAAATCATCCACCAGGAATAAAGGACTGTAACCCAAGGTCTCCCGGAACAATTCCACTTGCGCAATCTTCATGACGCAGGCCAGGTATTTTTGTTGACCGCGGGATACCACGTATTTTGCGGCCGTGCCGTCCAAGGTGATTTTTAAGTCGCTTCGGTGGGGACCGTATTTGGT
>JAJDNG010000015.1 GCA_022340845.1 Gammaproteobacteria bacterium
AGAGCTGGTGGCCGAACGCACCGCCGCCTTGTCCACAGTGAATAAAGAATTGGAGGAGTTTAGCTACACCGTATCCCATGATTTGCGCGCACCGCTGCGCAGTATCGATGGTTTCAGCCTGGCACTGTTGGAGGATTTTACGGCCAGTTTGCCCGACGACGGTAAAGCCTATTTGCACCGAATTCGCGGTGCGGCACAGCGCATGGGGCAACTCATCGATGAAGTTCTGGACCTGGCGCGCGTCAGTCGTTGCGAACTCATCAAGAAGCGCGTGGACTTGTCACAGCAGGCCAAAGAAGTTTTCGCCGAATTGCAAATCAATCATCCTTCCCGCAAAGCGGAGGTCAGCGTGAGTGAGGGTTTGCACGCCAGGGCGGACAAAAACCTGGTACGCGTGGTGCTGGAAAACCTGCTGGATAATGCCTGGAAGTTCACCTCCCACGAAGAATACACCCGGATCAGTATCGGCCAAGTGCCCAACGCTAGCCAGAAGACCTTTTACGTCAAAGACAACGGCGTTGGATTGGACATGAGGTACAGCAAAAAACTGTTCAATCCGTTTCAAAGACTGCACAGCAGTAAGGATTTCCCGGGAACGGGAGTGGGTCTGGCCACAGTCAATCGCATTATCCAGCGCCATGGTGGGCGCATATGGGTAGAGAGCGCGCCGGAAGAAGGCGCCACGTTTTATTTTACGCTGGGGGAGTAATGGTAATCGTGCCGTGATCGCCGGTTTGCTCCAACTGCATTAAAAATTGTTTTGCTGCATTGGATAACGTGCGGGAAGAATGCCACACTGCGCCAAGCGATCTACTGATGTTCACCTCAGCGACGAGTATGCGTAAAACGGTGGTATCAACCAACATCTTTCGTGGCAGCACGGACCATCCCAAACCAACACTCACCAGCATCTTGATCGTCTCCAGATAATTGGTTTGCATTTTAGTATGCAATGGCAAGTTGTGTTGGGCGAAGACGCCATCGACGATTTCCCGGGTGAACGTGCCCCGGCTGGGTAATATCGCTTCGTGACGGGACAGATCATTCAGCTGGCTGTGCAGAGTATTGTGCTTGAATGAGTTAGCTTGCTGCGATTTTACCAGCGGATGCGCACGACCGATGACAAATTCCAGCGCATCGTCCCAAATAGGATGTAATGTTAAATGCTCCATGGGTCGCAATGGCAAAGTAATCACACCCAATTCCAGCTGGCCGTTGTTTACTGCGGCACACACTTGCTCAGAGTTCATAAATTGTAAATCCAGCTCCACCATTGGAAATTGACGGGTATAGTTTCGTAACACTTCCGGCAGGCGATGCAAGCCGATGTGGTGGCTGGTACCAATGCTGACGGTGCCTTGCACCGTTTCCGACAGGTTTTGAATTTGTCGGCGGGTGTCTTCCATCTCCGTGAGCAGTGAGCGGGCCCGGGCGGCAAGTACTTTACCCGCTTCGGTTAATAACACCTGCTTGCCGATGCGGTCTAACAACCGGCAATTGAGTTCATTTTCCAGGGTCGCGATTCGTTTACTGACGGCCGATTGCGATAAATACAGTTTTTCCGCCGCTTCGGTGAACGAGCCCGTTTGCACCAGGGTTAAGAATGTCTGCAATGCTGTGTTGTCCACAAATTATTCCAATTTGGAATACAGTTATTGAAAAATATGAATTTATGTAATACATCATATGGTTTAAGATTGCAATTCTCCGCGGATATGCGCGAGAGGATTGTCAGTCACCATTACAAACCAGCACCACGAAAGGTAAACCAGCAATGGCAACAACTCCGAAAACACTCTATGACAAATTATGGGATGCACATGTTGTGCGCAGGCAAGACGACGGCACGGCGTTGTTATACATAGATCGGCATCTGGTCCATGAAGTCACTTCACCGCAAGCGTTTGAAGGTTTACGCTTGGCCGGGCGCAAGCCCTGGCGTGTGCAGGCCAACCTTGCCGTACCCGATCACAACGTGCCCACTACGCATCGCGATCAAGGGATTCAGGATCCGGTGTCGCGTCTGCAGGTGGAAACATTAGACGACAACTGCGCTGAGTTCGGCATCACCGAATATCCTATGAATGACATCCGCCAAGGCATTGTCCACGTGATCGGGCCCGAACAAGGAGCTACCTTGCCCGGCATGACCTTGGTGTGCGGGGACTCGCATACGTCCACCCACGGTGCGTTGGGTGCATTAGCCTTCGGCATCGGCACCTCGGAGGTGGAGCACGTGCTGGCTACCCAGTGTTTATTGCAGAAAAAATCCAAAAACATGTTGGTGCAAGTCAACGGCAAAACCGCAACCGGTGTGACGGCGAAAGATATTGTGTTAGCCGTTATCGGGCAAATCGGCACTGCCGGCGGCACCGGTTATGCCATCGAATTTGGCGGTGAAGCCATTCGCGATCTTTCCATAGAAGGCCGAATGTCCGTGTGCAACATGGCGATTGAGGCGGGGGCCCGCGCCGGCATGGTGGCCGTGGACGACAAAACCATCGCCTATGTCAAAGGCCGGCCGTTTGCGCCGCAGGGCGAGCTTTGGGATCAAGCGGTGGCAGCCTGGCAGCACTTGCACAGCGACCCCGATGCCCACTTCGACCGCGTGGTGAATATCGATGCCGCCGCCATCAAACCCCAGGTTACCTGGGGCACCTCGCCTGAAATGGTAGTAGCGGTGGATGCCAAGGTACCGGATCCGGATCAGGAGGCCAATCCCACCAAAGCCGAAGGGATGCGCAAAGCGCTGGACTACATGGGTTTGCAAGCCAATACGCCGATTACCGACATAAGCGTGGATAAGGTATTTATCGGTTCTTGCACCAACTCACGGATTGAAGATTTGCGGGCCGCGGCGGCCGTTGCCAAAGGTCATAAAGTAGCGGACAACGTCAAACTCGCTATGGTGGTGCCCGGGTCCGGCCTGGTGAAACAGCAAGCCGAGCAAGAAGGGTTGGATAAAATATTTCTGGACGCCGGATTTGAGTGGCGTGAACCGGGGTGCTCCATGTGCCTGGCCATGAACGCGGATCGCTTGGAACCCGGGGAACGCTGCGCGTCCACTTCCAACCGCAACTTCGAAGGCCGACAAGGCCAGGGGGGACGAACCCATTTGGTGAGTCCCGCCATGGCGGCCGCCGCGGCCATTAAAGGCCATTTTATCGACGCAAGCAAATTATGATGAGAGGGTAGTATGGAAAAATTCGACACCTTGACGGCGCTGGTCGCGCCATTGGACCGCTCCAATGTGGACACGGACGCCATTATTCCCAAGCAATTTTTAAAATCCATCAAACGCAGCGGTTTTGGTCCTAACCTGTTCGATGCATGGCGTTACTTAGACCATGGCGAACCGGGCATGGATAACCGCAAACGGCCGTTAAATCCGGATTTTGTGCTGAATCAACCACGCTATCAAGGCGCCCGGATTTTACTGGCCAGGGAAAACTTCGGTTGCGGTTCTTCCCGCGAACATGCCCCATGGGCGTTGCTGGATTATGGATTCCGGGTAATCATCGCCCCCAGTTTTGCCGATATCTTCTTCAATAATTGCTTTAAAAACGGTATCTTACCTATCGTTGTGCCATCCAGCCAAATGGATGAGTTGTTCCGGCAAACCCTGGCTCAGGAAGGCTATCAACTCACAGTGGATTTGAACGCACAAACTGTTACCAAACCCAGTGGAGAAGTGCTGAGCTTTGAAGTGGATGCGTTTCGCAAGCATTGTCTGCTGAACGGGTTGGATGACATTGGTTTGACTCTGCAACACGTGGATGACATCAAAGCGTACGAAGCAAGCCGAGCGAAAGAGGCACCGTGGTTGTTTCATTAACACTGTTGTTGGAGTAAGGAAGCATATAACGGCCAAGACGTCGCGACTCAATCCCTGTAGTCGCAGCGACTTGGCCGTTTAAATTGTTAGCTGCGGTTTAAATTTGCCGGGAAAAGATTTAGTATCACCCGTGCTGGGAGTGGAGATTTTTTAATGAGTCAAAAAATATTAGTGTTACCCGGGGACGGTATCGGACCGGAAATCGTCGCCGAAGCAGTCAAGGTGTTACAGCGCCTGCAGGCGGATTTCGGCCTGCAGATTGAATTGGAGTATGGCCTGGTGGGTGGTAGCGCTTATGATCAACACGGCTCCCCGTTACCACAAGACACCTTGGATAAAGCCAAAGCCGCCGATGCCATATTATTAGGCGCGGTGGGCGCGCCTCAATACGAGCATCTGGACATCGCCGTACGCCCGGAAAAAGGCCTGTTAGGCCTGCGTTCTGAGTTGCAGTTATTCGCCAATTTACGTCCGGCGATGTTGTATCCCCAGTTAGCAGCCGCATCCAGCCTCAAACCGGAAATCGTATCCGGTCTGGATATTATGATTGTCCGGGAGCTGACCGGCGGCATTTATTTTGGCCAGCCCCGCGGCGTGCGCATCCTGGAAAATGGCGAGCGCCAAGGGTTCAATACTCTGATATACTCCGAGTCCGAGGTCGAGCGCATTGGCAGGGTGGCATTTGATATCGCCCGCAAACGCGGCAAACGGGTTTGCTCAGTGGATAAAGCCAATGTGCTGGAATGCACTGAACTGTGGCGGGAAGTCATGAGTAAGGTAGCGAAAGATTACCCAGACGTGGAGTTGTCCCATATGTATGTGGATAATGCCGCCATGCAACTGGTCAAAGCGCCTAAGCAATTCGACGTCATTGTTACCACCAATATGTTCGGTGATATTCTGTCGGATGCCGCAGCCATGCTCACAGGTTCCATAGGCATGTTGCCTTCCGCTTCACTGGATGCCAACGCCAAAGGCATGTACGAACCCATCCATGGATCGGCGCCCGATATCGCCGGTCAGGGTATCGCCAATCCGCTGGCGACCCTATTATCAGTGTCCATGATGTTGCGCTATTCATTGAATCACGCCGCTATGGCGGACAAAATTGACCAAGCGGTAACCGCGGTGCTCGACCAGGGGTTGCGTACGGCTGATATTCACAGTGCGAATACAGAAAAAGTTAGCACGGCGCAAATGGGCGACGCGGTCGTCGCAGCGCTATAGGCAAACAACAATCCATTACCGTTAACTTAAATAATACTCGAAATTTGAACTGGTTAATGAGTAAAATAGCAATTTCCCCGAGGACTCGCGAAAGCGAGGATTCACTAATTTTATGAGTAAGACACATGAGTAAGGAATTCGATGTAGCAGTAGTCGGCGCCACCGGCGCTGTGGGTGAAACCATGATCTCCATCCTGGAAGAGAGGAAATTCCCAGTACGCAATTTATACCCACTGGCCAGCAGCCGCTCCGCCGGGAGCAAAATTCAATTCAAAGGCAAGCATTACACGGTCAAGGATTTGGCCGAGTTCGATTTCTCACAGGCTCAAATTGGGTTGTTTTCCGCCGGAGGCAACGTTTCGGCGGAATTTGCCCCCATAGCGGGTGCTGCCGGCTGTGTCGTCGTCGATAATACGTCGCATTTTCGCTATGATGATGACATTCCCCTGGTTGTGCCCGAAGTCAATCCTCAGGCCATTGCAGACTATAAAAATCGCCACATAATTGCTAATCCCAATTGCTCCACCATACAAATGCTGGTGGCACTGAAACCTATTTACGATGCCGTTGGTATTGAGCGCATAAATGTTGCCACTTACCAGGCCGTTTCCGGGACAGGCAAAGAAGCCATTGAAGAACTGGCTGGGCAAACCGCTAACCTTCTAAACGGCAAAGATATCTCTTGTGAGGTGTACCCCAAGCAGATTGCCTTTAATGCGTTACCCCACATTGATGTGTTTATGGACAACGGTTACACCAAAGAAGAAATGAAAATGGTGTGGGAGACTAAAAAAATATTTAATGATGCCGCTATTACTGTGAACCCGACTGCTGTGCGTGTGCCGGTGTTTTATGGCCACTCCGAGGCGATTCATATAGAGACACGGGAAAAGATCACAGCGGAACAGGCCAGTGCGTTGTTAAAAAAGGCGCCGGGCATCAAAGTAATGGATAAGCGTGAACCCGGTGGGTATCCCACCGCTGTCACCGAAGCCGCGGGTAAAGATCCGGTCTATGTAGGCCGAATACGTGAAGACATTTCGCATTCACGCGGATTGAACTTGTGGGTAGTAGCGGATAATGTGCGCAAGGGCGCGGCCTTAAATAGTGTGCAAATTGCTGAAATCTTGGTAAAAGAATATTTGTAAGCTATAGTGCTTTCTATAACTGGCCCCGTAATTGCTTAATTTGCTTAGTAATGTATTCCTCAGACTTACGGTGTCAAGCGGAAGGTCAAGGTAATGCCAAGGTAATGCGAGGAAAAGGCAGGAAACAAGATGGAATTCAGAAAAACGGGAGTTAGTATGGCAAAACGGCTTGTCCCAGTCGTAGTAATATTAGGATGGTTGATTCCAGGCGTCGCCATGGCGTTGGGATTAGGACCGATAACCATGCGGTCGGCATTGAATCAACCCTTATTGGCGGAAATCGACATCCACTCGGTTCAACCGGGAGACCTGGACAGCCTCGCGGTACGCCTTGCCTCGGATGAAGACTTTCAACGCGTCAACGTCGAACGGCCTTCCTATCTCAATCAGATTGATTTCAAAGTCGTCGTCCGCCAGGACGGATCGGCTTATGTACGGTTAACCACCAAGCAGGCGGTAACCGAACCTTACCTGGATTTCCTCGTGGAAGCGCGTTGGGCCCGTGGACGGGCGTTAAAAGAATACACTGTATTAGTGGATCCTCCGGTGTTAGCAGCCGAAGCACCTGCCCCGGTAGAGCAACCCAGCACAGCGCCGGTATTTGCGCCACCGCCACAACAACAAGCGCAGCGTCAGCCTGCACCTCAACCGCGAGCGCAACAACCTAAACCTCGTCCGCAGCCACAGACTCAGCCAGCACCGCGGCCTGCGCCCAGACAATTTACGGCACCAGCACCGACGGGCTCAATGGATTATGGCATGGTCAAGCGCGGTGATACCTTATGGGAGATTGCCGAAACTTTACGCGAACGTTCCGGCACGGACGCAACCGTGCATCAAATCATGATGGCCTTGTTACGTGCCAATCCTAAAGCGTTTGTCAATAATAACGTCAATCAATTAAAAGCCGGTTACGTCTTGCGCATAGACAATCCTGATACGGTGGCGGACCTGTCCCAATCGGAATCGTTGCAGGAATTTCGCCGTCAATATCGAGAATGGCGCTCGGACAGCGGTCGTTTGGTACAGCAGGTGGAAGTGGCTTCTGGCGATGTGGACGAAGGTGCCGCGCCCGCAAGCTCTACCCGCCGTGCCTCGCCGGCCGATCAGGCAAAACTGAAATTGGTGGCGCCCGGCAAGGAAGGTCAGGGTAGCGGCAGCGCTTCGCGCGACAGCAGCGAAACACAACAATTGCGTGAAGACCTGATACTGGCCACCGAAGCGCTGGATGCCAGCCGTCAGGAATCTGATGACCTGCAAACCCGTCTGTCAGAATTGGATGAACAGCTGGAAAGCATGCAACGGCTGATCATGTTAAAAGACGAGGAATTGCTGGCGGTTCAAAATCAGCTCAAGAATCAGTCGGAAGCAGAGGCAACCGCGCCGCCGGCGAAACCCGAACAACCTGAACAGGCTGCGCCACAGGAGAGTAGTAGTTCATTCTTCTTGTCGGATTATCTGATCATCGGTGTAGCGCTTCTGGCCTTGATTGGTGTTGTGGCCTGGTTGGTTATTCGCCGTCGCAAAATGCAAGAGGGATTTGAAGAGAGCATTCTGAATGTCGGTATGGGCGCTTCCGCCGCCGCGGCCGCCGCGGCGATGACCGCCCAGGCAAACGGCAATGTCGGCGGTGAAAGCAGCAGTATGGTCAGCGATTTTGCGATGAGTGATATGGCAGGCATCCAATCCGACGCCGCCGAAGTTGATCCCATCTCCGAAGCCGATGTGTATTTGGCTTACGGCCGTCATCAGCAAGCCGAAGACATTATCAAACAAGCGATGGAAACCAATCCGGATCGTCTGGAGTTGCAAACCAAATTGCTTGAAGTGTATCACGCAGCCAACAACCGCAACGCATTCGAACAACAAGCTCAAAAGTTGCACGATACCATCGGCGGTGATGAAAGCAGTGACCACTGGCAACGCATAGTGGGCCTGGGTGCCGAGCTTTGTCCCGATAATCCTTTGTTTGGCGGCTCAATGGCTATGGGTGAGGCTGATATGGGATTTGACAACGCCATGAGCGATGTCACTGCCGAAGAAGAAGATTTGCTGGATTTTGACTTCAATGAAGATGAAATTGCGGATTTGGAGTCTGTTTCAGCCAGTAGCGCAGGCGAAGAAACCGGTTTGGATTTCGACGTCAATTCCCTGGATTTTAATCTTGACGATGAAGAACCCAGGACGGTTAAAGCCGCAAGCTCTCAAGACAATTCCATTGATTTTGATATGTCCATGGAGGATTCCCACGGCGATTTCGAAGAATCCACGGAACTCAATTTGTCTTTGGACAGTGGCAGTGATGTGGACTTAGGCTCTATCGATTTCGAAACTGAAACCGGAATTGTTGAAGCGCCCACCCAAAACCTGGATAGCAGACAGTTCGCCTCGTCTGGTGAGGTTCCCACAGAAGTGATGGAAAGCCCCGGCGATATTGGCTTGTCACTGGATGATTTCGACAACGAAGAAACCTTGCACGCCAACAGCGATGACTTGAGTCTGGACGAATCAGCGAATTATGGTGGCGGTGAGCTGTCACTGGAAGACCTGGGTGAGGATGAAGAACTGAGTGACGACATATTTGCCGATGTGGATGAGATCGGCACCAAACTGGATTTAGCCAAAGCCTATGTCGATATGGGGGACAGCGATGGGGCGCGCAGTATCCTGGATGAAGTCATGGAAGAAGGCGACGACACTCAAAAGGAACAAGCCCAAGAGTTGCTTCGGCAAATCGGTTAGTAAAAAAAATAACAAAATTTCCTAGCGCTGCGAGCACCGCAGCGCTATACATCCCACCTCCCTTGCACGAATCAAAATGGTTTCAATTTGCCAGGAGCGGCTGTTTTCTTCCGGTTAAGCTGCATTCGGTCAATGTGTATTGCTACTTACTGCGAGCAAGCCGTGTTTATAAAACGAAAAAACCATCATTGACGAGCAAATGCATCCCGTCATCAGGATAGTGACATTCTTGGTCTTTACGCTGTTTGTAGCGTTTGGTGGCTATGCGCATTTATTATTCAGCCTGGTGGTCCTCTCTCTGTTTTACCTGCTGGTGCAATCCATACCTGCCCTTTGGTCATCCAGTTGGCAAATGCTCAGGCGCATGCGTTGGTTGTTTTTATCCATGCTGGTTATCTATCTCTGGTTCACGCCAGGCCGGGTGGTTTTGCCGCTACTGGCAAATTATTCCCCCACTTGGCAGGGTGTGCAAATGGCGGGCTACCGTATCGGATCGCTGATTGCAATTGTGGTTGCGGTGAATATCATCATCAAATCCACACCCAAAGAACTTATTACCGGCGCCTTGCTGTGGTTGCTAACACCTCTGCGCGTGGTGGGTTTGCCGCACGAACGCCTGGCGGTGCGTATTGTTCTTACATTTAACATGATTTCCGAAATTCAGTATGAGTATGATTTATTGAAACGCTCAAATAGCGCGAGCGAGACCGATGGCGAGCCTGCTCAAACCACTGAGAGTGGCTTTTTACAGCGCCTGGATCAACTGGGGGAACTCGGAGCGAAATTGTTTACCAACGTCGTGGAAAAGGCACAGCAACGCGCCGAGCAGACGGTGGAACTGCCGCAAGAATCCTCTCCACCCGTTCGTCAGTGGGCGTGGCCGGTTTTGCTGGCGGCGGGGTTTCTCGCCGTAAGGCTGATGTGAGCGTGCTAACAGCTCACTGAGAAATACGGAACTCCGGTAGCACTGACATGCGTGCGACTCGGCGACTGGCCCGGTGTATGCGTACCAGCCACCGGACTCAATAGGAAAATATCGACCCCGGTTTGAATCCAAATGCCTCTTCCAGGTTTACGTTGATCAACTGATCAACGTAAACCTGGCTGTGTTCTTTCTGTACTTCAGCGAGTATCAGCTTGGCTGCATTGCGGTTGTAGCCGCTGCCAAAACTGATCTGGACTTTGATAAGTTCACAGGCTTTATCTAAGGTCATAGAGAATTTAGCGAGTTAGTGGAGTAACCTGGCTCTGTTGAATCATTCTAACTGAAATATGTGAATTCACTGCACAACGCAGGAAGTAACCTATCAATTCTTAAGAGCCAATATCCCCCTGGCATTGCTCACCACAAAATCTTTGAATGCTTTAGCTACGGGTGATAAGCGCTTTCCCTTTCGATGTACTACGTACCAGTTTCGCAGAATGGGGAACGAATCAACGTCCAACACCTCTAAACGCTTTAGTTCCAGTTCCATTTCCAGAGTATGAATGGATACTATTCCCAGCCCCAGTCCGGCTTGTACCGCTTGTTTTATCGCTTCATTGCTGCTCATGCTTAACGAGGTGGTGATTTCAAAGCCATGTTCGGAGACAAAACGCTCTATGGCGTTACGGGTGCCCGAGCCTTCTTCGCGGATAATGAATGTTTCTTTCAACAGGGTCACAATGGGGATGCTCGGCACGTTGACCAGGGGATGATTGGCCGGAGCAATAGCCACCAGTGGATTTTCCATGAAAAACTCGGCTTCCACCTCCATATTGCCGGGTGGGCGTCCCATAATGACCAAGTCGGTATCGTTATTGTCCAAATGACTGAGCAAGCCTTTGCGATTAGTGACATCCAGGCTGAAGGTGACTTTGTCGTAGGTTTCTTTGAAGGCGGCCAGGATGCGGGGGGCGAAATAGTTCGCCGTACTGGCTACAGCAATAGTTAAAGTGCCGCGTTTAACGCCTTTTAAGTCTTCAATGATCGCTTCGGCTTCGGCCAGCTGTTGTTGGATGGAGCGCGAGTAACTATACATCTCCTGGCCGACTTCGGTGAGAAAAACTTTTTTTCCCACTTGCTCAAACAAAGGCAGACCAATGCTTTCTTCAATTTGTTTTATTTGCATGGACACTGCAGGCTGAGTGAGGTGCAGTTCTTCGGCCGCTTTGGTGAAACTCAAGTTTCGAGCGACCGCTTCCAGTACTGCCAGTTGGCGGATGGTAATATGCATGAAATTTTCGCCTTACAATAATACGTCATTTCAGTGCGGCGGGGTAAAACCGGGTAGCCAGACTACACAAAATACATTCGTTGGCACCGCAATTTGTAGTCCGCCATCGCTATTGAAATAGCTGATGGCAAAACAGATGATGAAGCCGTTGCTTTCTCTGTTGCCCTGGTTTGTAGCACCCTTCCGCGGTGTCGTGCTTATCGCGGATGATTACATTTCAGTCGCTTACAATCGTCGCATATTCTAAATTAGAATAACGAAAAGCTTACAGAACCAATTACCGGATAACATGTTCTTATTCCACCGCACCGTTTGTCAAGGTTTATTTCTTAACATCTTGATTTTATTCCTGCGGCAAGAAACCGCATCATTTCGTTGGCGTAATTCCCGAAATATCCGTTTAATTGGTGTAAAATGCCTGGATTTTCGCCTAATACTGTCAACCAAAATTCGAAAATTACTGAATACCTTTAAGCATGCAGCAGCGAGTAACATCAACCGACAATCCCGCCAGCCTGTTGAAAACCATTCAACATTGGGCGCCGCAGTTAGTGTTATCAATTATTATCAATTTGGCATTATTGAAGTTGTTCTTATTTTTGATTGCCACAAGCGAACCTGTGGCGACTGAAAAAAGCCGTTTACATGTGCGATTGGTGCAAAATACCCCTCAGGAGAAAATATTACCTCCAAAACCTCCGGAACCTCCCAAAAAGCCGGTTAAACCCAAGCCTAAGCCTAAGCCAAAGGTGGTAAAGCCCCAGCCGGAAAAACCCAACCCGGTTGTTAAACCGCCACAGCCGAAACAAATCGTACAAGCGAAGAAACCACCTCCTGAACCCGAGCAGCAGGAAGAACCGCCCGAGGTACAGGTCACCCCGCTGACAGAGGATAGTAAACAGGAGACCGACACCATTGCACAAAACCAGCAAGAACAGGTTGCAACCAACCAGCCGGTACCGTCGCAGGCGCCAATTGTATCCAAGATTGTACCGTTATTTCGCCTAACTCGAATGCCCAAGGTAATGGATTACAATGCGGAGATATTAAAACGATTTTATCCGGAAGATGAGCGAGATTTCGGCAAGGAAGCCACCGTGGAGGCCATGATACTGGTGGACGAAAAAGGAAAGATTGTGGAAATAGAGATTATTAAAAGCGCGGGAGCCAGGTTTGAC
>JAJDNG010000021.1 GCA_022340845.1 Gammaproteobacteria bacterium
AGAGCTGGCAAAATTCACATCATGACCTCGCCATGCAGGAAGCAACTGATGCCACCGTGCTTGGTGACTTTAATAACACCCAGTACCGCTATCATGATGTCACGTCCAGTTTTTATAAAAAAGATAACAAGTTTTATGTCAAAACCGACAACGCACAAGGTGAATTGCAGGAGTTCGAGATCAAATACACCTTTGGCGTCACGCCGTTACAACAATACCTGATTGAATTTCCCGGCGGTCGATTACAGGCCCTGAACATTGTCTGGGATACCCGCCCAAAAGACCAGGGAGGTCAACGCTGGATACACCTTTACCCCAACGAAAACGTTGACCACAAAGATCCATTGCATTGGACTGGTATTTATCAGAACTGGAATATCATGTGTGCTGAATGCCACTCCACCAACTTGCGAAAGAATTACGACCTGGCCAGTGATTCCTACCAAACAAAATGGTCAGAGATCGATGTATCTTGCGAAGCTTGTCATGGCCCTGCGTCCAATCACGTAACATGGGCAAATTCAGCTGCACAGGATAAATCGTGGCGTAAGGAGACAAACAAGGGGTTGGTTGTTAATTTAACTGATACTGCTGATAGTGAGTGGCAATTGCGTGCCGGTGATACAACGGCTAAACGAAGCATCGAACATGACGCATCAGTCCAGTTGAATATTTGTGCCCGTTGTCACTCGCGTCGCGGTGTATTAACCGATGTTTACCGTCATGGAAAACCATTACTTGATAGCCATTCACCCGCACTTCTGACCGACGAATTGTATTACGCGGATGGACAAATCAAGGATGAAGTGTATGTCTACGGTTCATTTCTACAAAGTAAGATGTATAAAGAGGGCGTTATTTGTGGCGATTGCCACGATCCACACAGTTTGAAATTAAAAGCGCAAGGTAATAACGTATGCACGCGCTGTCACAACGGCGAAACGTTTGACACTCAAAAACATCACCATCACGCACAGAGCGGCAAAGCAGCCCAATGTGTCTCCTGCCACATGCCAGCGCGAACCTATATGGTGGTCGATCCACGCCGGGACCACAGTTTTCGCGTTCCGCGCCCGGACTTGAGCGAAAAGATACAAACACCCAATGCCTGTAATGGCTGTCACGACAAGCAAACCGCTTCATGGGCATCTCAGCAGGTTAAAAGCTGGTTTGGTGACAAAACCAGAAAATCGCGTCATTATGGGGAAATTATTGACGCTGGTCGTCGCGGCCTGGCGCAAGCAGACATTGATCTGGCGGAACTGGCATCCAATAAAGACAACCCGGACATCGTACGCGCTACGGCAATTTCATTACTCGACCGTTATGCCTATCCCCGGCTTCCTGATCTTTTACGGCAAACGCTTAATGATCAAAGCGCGCTGGTTCGCACGGCGGCACTTAGCGCTCTACCAATGATTGACCCAAACCAACAACTGGAACTCGGCTTCCCACTGTTATCGGATCCGATTCGACTGGTGCGTACTACTGCGGCAAGTGTCTTGATAAACGTGCCCGCCAATAACATCAGCGCCGAAAAAATCACGATAATGCAAAGCTCTGTTAACGAATACTTGGAGAATCAATACTACAACGCAGATCGACCCGAGGGACTGACCAACCTGGGTACCTTTTACATGAATTCACAGCAATTTGGTGAAGCGGAAAAATATTTCAAACTGGCGATTGAAAAAGGTCCTGCCCTGGCACAAGCCTATGTCAACCTGGCAGACCTCTACCGTTTACAACAGCAAGATCAGAAAGGCGAAGCCATTTTGCACCAAGGATTAAAAGCTTCGTTGAATAAACCGCCAATACATCACGCACTGGGTCTGTTATTGGTACGCCAGCAAAAATTGGAAGAAGCTTTACAACACCTGAAAGCCGCAGCTGACCAGGCACCCAACCAGGCGCGTTATCAATATGTTTATGGTGTCGCATTGCAATCCAGTAACGGCACCCCGGCGGCTGTTAAATACCTGCAGAAAGCATATAAGCAACATCCGGCTGACATCAATATCTTATATGCCCTGGCATCTTTCAACTTTGAAATGGGCGACACCAGTGCGGCACAAAAATACACCAGCGAATTACTGATCCTGGCACCGCAACATCAGGGGGCGCAACAATTGATGCAGCAACTTGACGATCCTCAGGCGCAAAAATAAATATTCAAATAGACCGAATGCAAACCTGGCGAATATTCGCTACTATACTTGACTATCGTTTGCAACCGAAATGCATTTCAGTGTGCGCTGTCAACGGTTTCGCATTCTCCCCGTTTTACGCCACGCAACGGCTCAACTCGTACGTCGGATTAGCGCCAGCGTAATCCGACATACGGTTGTTAAATATACTCACTTCATGATTGTCAATATTCCTTCATGGGCATCCAGCGCAATTCGCTACGCTATTGCGCCCTACGGAGAAATTCCGGAGCAGAGAGCACTATTCTCTAACAATAGCATCTATTGCCCCTAACCCGGGTTTTCCGATCTATATTTGATCGCTTGATTAGTGGTATAAATGCAGTTGCAATATCCAGGTTGCCCATTATGCTGCAGGCATAAGATAGAATCCAGAATAAAGGAATCCAAAATGACGACAAACTCGGCCACACCTCCTCACGATGAAATGTCCGGCAAAATAGTAGAAGTCGCTGTACGTCTTAGTGTGTTGGCAGTCTTGCTCATATGGTGTTTTCAAATATTGCGACCGTTTGCTATCCCCGTGATCTGGGCAATTGTCATCGCAGTGGCGATATCCCCCGTCCATAACAAACTGGTGGGGTGGTTACACGGTAGACGCGCGCTGGCGGCAACGCTGATTTCCGGTGTATTTTTAGTACTATTGATGGTGCCTACCGTGATATTGACAGAACTCTTGGTGAAAAACATTGCCACTCTGGCGCAAGAAATTCGCAGTGGGCAGTTTACCGTTCCGCCCGTGTCGGAAACGGTCAAAGATTGGCCTCTAATCGGTGACTACGTAGCCAAGTTCTGGCACCTTGCGACAACCAATTTAGACGAAGCATTAAAACTGGTGCAGCCCCAAATAAAAGCACTGGGCACCTGGCTGGTGGAGATCGCCGCCGGCACGGGAATGGCAATAATAATGTTTGTGGTTGCGTTTGTAATAGCGGGAGTATTACTTGCGCACTCCACAGGTGGTAAAAAAATCGCCCATAGCATCTCCAGACGTTTGGTGGGTGATCGCGGCGATGACTTCGCCAATTTAGCCCAAGCCACGATTCGCAGCGTGGCTCGCGGTGTATTAGGCGTTGCCGTCATTCAAGCGTTGCTTGCTGGCATCGGTTTTATGGTTGCCGGAGTGCCCGGCGCAGGAATTTGGGCATTATTGTGCCTGATTTCGGCCGTAATACAGATTGGTGTCGGTCCCATAGTGATACCAGCGATTATTTATGTTTTTGCAACTGGCGACACACTAACCGCGGTGCTATTTCTCATCTGGAACTCTGGAGTTATGGTACTCGATAACGTGTTAAAACCATTGCTTATGGGACGTGGCGTTGACGTACCCATGCTGGTGATTTTTTTGGGCGCTATCGGCGGCTTGCTGCTCTCAGGAATCATCGGACTGTTTACCGGCGCTATAGTATTGGCGTTGGGATACAAGTTGTTTCAAGCCTGGTTGAACATGGAGCCATCCCCTCAGGTCGCCTCGGATCAATAATCTCTGAATCGCCAAATCATTTGCTTGCAACATATAAGCGATGCCAGTCGTTTTCTGGCAGAACCGACATCAACGAGCTACGATAAACACCGGAGGCATAATGGACAGGTTATATAACAAAATTCGAACCATTCCAGATTTCCCCACACCGGGCATTCAATACCGCGACATTACTCCGCTGGTGCGTGACCCAACCGCATTGCGCCTGGCGGTGCATCAATTGATCCACCCTTTTATCGGCGAGAAATTATCGGCCGTTGTGGGTATGGAAGCCCGCGGATTTATATTCGGCAGCTTAGCGGCTTGGGAATTGGGGATAGGCTTTGTGCCGCTGCGCAAGCCGGGGAAACTACCTTATGACGTACATAGCATTTCCTATGATTTGGAGTACGGCAATACCAGTCTGGAAGTACATGTCGATGCGCTCAGCAATCAAGACCGGGTATTGGTTGTCGATGACGTATTGGCCACCGGTGGCACGGCCGCTGCCAGTTGTCAATTGGTCCGAAAACTGGGCGCGGAAATCGCGGCGTGCGCGTTTGTCGTGGAACTCGATGCTTTGGAGGGGCGGAAACAATTAACCGATTACCGGGTTCATAGTTTGTTGCACTATTAGCTAATATAATGAGTAAATTATGATTAGGCGTTTCGCGTCTTTTCATAGGCAAAAATCCATAAATTGACCATCTGATTGAAATCCAGTTTCGTGGTATAAGATCCTTCGCAAAATCGCTCAGGATGACACACATCGTTTTGTCATTCTGAATGCAGGGAGGAATCTTAAGACGGTGGTTGTGGCGAGCAATCAGATCCTTCGCAAAATCACTCAGGATGACACACATCGTTTTGTCATTCTGAACGCAGGGAGGAATCTTAATAAGGTAGTTATGACGAGCAATCAGATCCTTCGCAAAATCATTCAGGATGACACACATCGTTTTGTCATTCTGAATGCAGGGAGGAATCTTAAGACGGTGGTTGTGGCGAGCAATCAGATCCCTCGCAAAATCACTCAGGATGACACACATCGTTTTGTCATTCTGAACGCAGGGAAGAATCTTAACAAGGTGGTTGTGGCGAGCAATCAGATCTTTCGCAAAATCGCTCAGGATGACAGACTCAGTTTTGTTAAATAATGATCCTTAGACGAATGGTACATAGTTAAGCCCAATGTAGGGTGGGTTAGCGTTTTTTGCGTAACCCACCGCCGTTGTATTGGTGGATTACGGCGCAAAAAGACGCGCCTAATCCACCTTACACCGTTGGATAAATCGCTTACTTATGCGCCACTGATCCTTAGGCTATTGAACATCGTCATATTTTATGCGATGCCACGGTATTTTCGATTTCGGCAACGTTAGGGTTTACACTGGGCAATGCTTTGGCCACCCGGTCAAACAACCAACGTGCCCGCTTATTGCCGCCAACCACCAACTCGGTTGCCGCGACTGTGGCTTTTACGCTGCGCCTGGAAATTTTGACTTCTTGACCGGAACGGTAGTTTTTGTGTTGGTTAATTTTGCGTAGCGTCAGCAGAGCCATGCCTAAGGCCCAGAAACAAAATCTGCGAATGCCTTTTTCCTTAACGGGTATTAACAACGTGTACTGCAAGGCATTGCGCAAATGCGCGGTCGCTATGGCGATTAGTTGTCCCAATCCATCCAGGTAACAGGCGTCGTTTTGATGCGCTGCAATATCCTTTAATTCGAAATCGCACTGTGCAAAAACATCTCGAGGCAGCCAGCACGCGCCTCTTTGTTGATCTTCCCAGATGTCTTTTAAAATATGGGTCATCTGCAGGCCTGGCCCAAAGGATACGGCGAGTTTTAGCAACTGTTCACGCTGTTGCGCCATTTCCTGCGAATAATCACAAAACAGTTCCGTCAACATCACGCCGACCACGCCGGCCACATAATAACAATAATCTCCCAATTCTTCGGTATCGCGCAATCCATTCAAACTTTGTTGTTTCTGGTAGTAGATCATGCCAGTTGCCATTTTTTCCACGCATTGTTCTATGGCTCGCCGCTGCGGTGCAGTAAAGCGGTGGGTCAGACGGATTACGCGTGCAGTATTCCGGATCAAATCCCGTTCGGCTTCCGGGGTGTTGGCTGTCAGGTCAGCAGAAAACGCCGCTGCAAATTCTTCCGCCGAATGCGTTCCTTTCACCACGTCGACAAACTCGGCGGCGCGGGTTTCCTTTTGCGCCATTGCCAATGAGGCTTCGTCTTCTATGGTATCGGTGATCCGGCACAGTAAATAGGCGTTGCCCACCGGCAAGCGTAGTGCTTCCGGCAGTTGCGGAATGGTCAGCGCGAATGTACGCGAAACGCCTTGCAAGCTGTAAGCTTGATACTCTTGGTCGGTCATGTTCGACGTGTCTTGGGCGGTCCAGTGCGACATAATGTTCGGTTAATTACTTAGCGAAAACTAATTTTTGTTATGCATCTACAAAAGCCTGGGTTTAAAAAAATACAGAATTATCAGCCGGGAGCTAAACGCCGGAAATTTCTGCTACTTCGCGGGGTATAGTAGGGATATGACAGGAAGAATACAACCCAGCCTTCATTACAACGAGCTGTATAAAGAAAGGGGAGCCAGATCCCATGTTGCTCGCGTCCGCTCCCCGTTTTTAAGTTCCGGTTTTAAGTCTCGGTTTTAAAAGGTATACAGTGCGCTCACCGAAAACATCGACAGATCTTTAAGACCTTCCACGTCAAACAATTCGTATTCGGCGCGCACTGAAAAGGAAAACAATTGAAAACGCGCGCCTATGCCGTAAGCGGGATCCGTACCGGAGTCGCTGCTTGTGGCCCCATCGAGAGTGGTATCGGCGTTCCAGCGGATCATTCCCATTTTACCAAATACCGCAAAGGGGCCGAAGGTCAATGCACCCACGCCAAAGGCGTCAAATCCTGTGGCTTTTGCGTCCGCCGGACCGTTTGCTGTGGTATCTTCAATCTTACCGAAACTGACGTACGAGCCTTCCACGCCCAGATCAATCAACGGAATAATGCCGATGTTATAACCCAAAATGACTTTATACCCGGCATCGTTGCCATCGAAATTAAAATTTACGCCGGAAGTATCCTTTTGATCCACTTTTATGGTCGAGTTACCCACACCACCGCCGACATAAAATCCACTGTCACCGCCGGCCCAAACAGTCAGGGGCATTACAGAAAATCCAAGTATTGCAACTTTTAATAGGTGTTTATTCATATAGAGAGTCTCCTGTTAATTTTTAGCGCATTTTGGCGATGCGCGGCTGCCGAGTAACCTTGATCAGTCAAATAATAGTCTATTTATTGGCATTTTGCCTTCTTCATCATGAAAACACAGGCTGGCGTTCCTGACGCCATTGCAGCCTAGCGACTTTCCAGTACCACCACGCTGCGAGGCTGGACGGTATACTGATTGCCCACAAACGGCTGTTCCTGCGGCAGCATAATATCGACCGGCGACGGTTGGGATGTGTCGATAGCTCGAAACCAGTTGCGGTTAGCGATTTCGGGCAGCGGCAAGTCGTACGACTGCTCGGACATGTTCAGCATGATGTGTAAGTCTTCGGCTTGCGGCTCCAGCGCGCCCAGGGTGTACGCCAAAAGCTGCGCGTCGGGATCTTCCCATGGCGGTTGGTTCAGTTCTATACCGTGCCAGACGATATCCGGCAAGCGCGCGCCTTCTGGTGTGCTCCCGGTCAAATATCGGCGGCGCATTAGGGAGGTATGGCGTTTGCGAAATGCGATCATTTCCCGTACAAAGCGCAACATGCCGGCATTGGCTTCTGTCAGTCGCCAGTCGAACCAGCTCAGTTCGTTGTCCTGGCAATACGCGTTGTTGTTACCCCGCTGGGTGCGCAGCACTTCGTCGCCGGACAAAATCATGGGGATGCCATGGCTGAGCAACAAAATCGCCATGAGGTTTTTCGTCTGGCGCTCGCGCAGTCGCAAAATGGCCGCGTCGTCTGTCTCGCCTTCATGACCGCAATTCCAACTGAGATTGTCGCTATGACCGTCGCGGTTGCCTTCGCCATTGGCCTGGTTGTGTTTTTCGTTGTAACTGACTTGATCATACAAGGTAAAACCATCGTGACTGGTGACAAAATTAATACTGTTAATGGGCAACCGCCCGGCAGCCTGGTAGAAATCGCTGCTGCCCGTCAGTCGCGTCGCTAATTCGCTGACGATGCCCCGGTCGCCGCGCACGAACTGGCGCACCACATCGCGGTAGCGGCCGTTCCATTCTTTCCAGCGGTAGCCGGGAAAACCACCCACCTGGTACAGGCCCGCGGCATCCCAGGCTTCGGCGATGACAAAATGATGCGCCAGTGAATCGGAAAATTCTATGCTCCACAGCACCGGCGCATGATACAGGGGATTGCCGTCTTCGCCCCGCGCCATGGCGCTGGCCAGATCAAAGCGAAAACCATCCACGTGCATTTCATCCACCCAGTATTCCAGACACCTTAGAATAAACAACGCTATCATGGGGTGATTGGCGTTGACCGTGTTACCGCATCCGGTAAAATCCCGGTACCGGCTACGATCATTGGGATCCAAATGGTAGCTGAATTCGTTCCCTACCCCTTTGAAGTTGATCACGGGTCCGCCTTCGTTGCCTTCGGCGGTGTGATTGAATACCACATCCAATATCACGCCTATACCCGCTTTGTGTAACGCTTTGACCATGTCGCGAAATTCGCTCTGCTGGGTGCCTTGCTCGGGCGTCACGCAATACCGGGGATGGGGAGAATAAAAACTGTGGGTACTGTAACCCCAATAATTTTTCAACCCCAGGTCTGTGGCGCCGGGTGGCACGTCCGCCTCGTCAAAGGCCATGATGGGCATGAGTTCCACATGGGTAACGCCCAGGTCTTTTAAATAGGGTATTTTTTCGATGATTGCGGCGAAGGTACCGGGATGGCGCACATCGGCGGAAGCATGGCGGGTAAATCCGCCCACATGCATCTCGTAAATTACGGCGGCGTCCGGCCGGTAAGGCGGCGCTTGGTCGTCCTCCCAGTCGTAGCCGTTGTTCACCACAATGCCGCGAATCGCCGCGTCGTGATTATCGCCGGGCCCGCAAGCGCGGGGGCGGTCGTACAGGAGGTCCGAAACCGCACGGGCCGAGGGGTCCACCAAGGCTTTCTGTGAATCGAAACGAAAACCGCTGTAAACCACATCATCATGCGGCCCCTCAACTCGCCAGTTGTACGCTACGCCAGGTGGCAAACGCTCCACGTATACGTGCCATTGGAAAAACGTGCGGTTGACCTCGGGATCGAGTTCGATGATTTGAAACGGCGCCCGGCTGGTGGCGTTTTCGAACAACAACAATTCCATACCGGTTGCGTTACGGCTGAATATGGAAAAGTTGGTGCCTTCGGCGTCGTGGTTGGCGCCAAAGGGATATCGGAATCCTGGCTTTATTTTGTATTGCATTTACGAATGATTATAATTTCGGAATTCAAACTATGGTTCTTTGATTATTAGGTAAATTGTTTTTTAACGCGAAGCAAACCAAGGTTTTTTTAATATAAGTGTTTTTCTTGGTGTGCTTCGTGCTCTTCGTGGTGAATTTTTTCTTTTCTCGCGCCAACATTCCTTCGCGGAAACGAGTGCCTCACATCTACAGTCGTCGCCACTAAATGCAGGTTCATTAAGGACAAACCACGTACCTACCCTACACCCTTTGCGCCACAATGACACGGTTTAATATGGCCAGCGCCAGTCCCGAAACTCCGGTTTATCGATACCGTACTCATGGGCATAATTACGGCTGTCGATTTGCATGTCGCGCATTTTTTCTTTTACGTGCGCGCCGGCGACTTGCAAGCGTGGTACGCGATTAATAACATCGATTGCCAGACTGAATCGGTCAATTTCATTGTTGATGGCCAGTTCCAATGGCGTATTGATATTACCTTTTTCTTTATAACCACGCACGTGCAAATTGCGGTGATTGGTGCGGCGGTACGCCAGGCGGTGAATCAACCAGGGATAACCGTGAAAATTGAAGATAATGGGCTTGTCTATGGTAAACAAGCTGTCGAAGTCGCGATCGGACAACCCGTGGGGATGTTCTCCGGCCGGCTGCATCTTGAACAAATCCACCACATTGATAAAGCGAATTTTCAAATCGTCAAAATGTTCGCGCAGCAAGGCGGTGGCCGCCAGCGCTTCCTGGGTGGGTATGTCGCCGCAGCCCACCATCACCACATCCGGCTCCTGACCTTGATCGTTGCTGGCCCACTCCCACATGCCGATGCCTTTAGTGCAATGCTTGATGGCGGCATCGATGTCCATGTATTGCAAGTGCATTTGTTTGTCGGCGACGATGACATTGATATTATCCCGACTGCGCAGGCAGTGGTCGGCCACCGAGAGCAACGTATTCACGTCGGGCGGCAGGTAGATGCGGGTCACTTCCGGATTTTTATTCACCACCACATCGAGAAAGCCCGGATCCTGGTGAGTAAATCCGTTATGATCCTGGCGCCATACGGTGGAGGTGATCAGTAAATTCAACGATGATACCCGCGCCCGCCAAGGAATCTCTTCACAAATGGCCAGCCATTTGGCGTGTTGGTTATACATGGAGTCGATGACGTGCACAAACGCTTCGTAAGTGGCAAAAAAACCGTGCCGCCCGGTGAGCAAATATCCCTCCAACCAGCCTTCCAGGGTATGTTCGGAGAGCATTTCCATCACCCGACCGTCGGGAGACAGTTCGCCGCCGTCGGCATCCTCCGGTAGATAATCCGCCAGCCACAGTTTTTTGCTCACTTCGTAAATAGCCTGCAGCTTGTTGGAAGTGTTTTCATCGGGGCCGAACACGCGAAAGTTATGCATGTTCTTGCGCATAATATCGCGCAAGAAATTTCCTAAAGGTATCGTATTGGGTAATTCAGTCGTGGCCGGTTTTTCCACTTCGGCGGCATAATCTTGAAAGTCCGGCATGCGCAAAGCCTTGCGCAGTAAACCGCCGTTGGCGTGTGGATTGGCGCTCATGCGCCGCTCGCCGTTGGGCGCCAACGCCCGCAATTCCGGGATCAGCTTGCCGTTGGCATCGAATAACTCCTCAGGCCGGTACCCTTTAAGCCAGTCTTGTAACATCTGTAAATGCGCGGGATTTTCTTTTATGCCGGACAACGGCACTTGATGAGCGCGCCAGAAGCCTTCTACTTTCTTGCCATCCACCACTTTGGGACCGGTCCAGCCCTTAGGGCTGCGCAGCACGATCATTGGCCAACGGGCCCGGGTCGCCTTGCCGCTGGCGCGGGCTTTTTCCTGAATGGCGCGAATCTCAGCCAGGCAACGGTCCATGGTCGCCGCCATGGTTTGATGCATCACCGTGGGATCATCGCCTTCGACGAAATACGGCGTCCAACCATAGCCTTTGAATAAATTCTCCAACTCATCGTGACTAATGCGGGAGAGAATGGTGGGATTGTTAATCTTGTAACCGTTCAAGTTGAGGATAGGCAATACCGCGCCGTCGCGTATGGGGTTAAGAAATTTATTGGAGTGCCAGGACGTAGCCAACGGACCGGTTTCCGATTCACCGTCGCCGACGGCCACCGCTACCAGCAAATCGGGATTATCGAAAGCCGCACCAAAGGCGTGCGAAATGCTGTATCCCAGCTCGCCGCCTTCGTGGATGGAACCCGGGGTTTCCGGAGTGCAATGACTGCCGATGCCGCCGGGAAACGAGAACTGTTTGAAAAAGTGTTTCATACCCTCTTCATCCTGGCTTTTCTCCGGGTAAATCTCGGAATACGTGCCTTCCAAATACACCGGCGCCAGCACGCCCGGCGCGCCGTGCCCCGGTCCCGCCAAAAATATGGCATTGATATCCTCGTTAACGATCAAGCGGTTTAAATGGGTGTACATGAAGGACAGCCCCGGACTGGCACCCCAGTGGCCTAATAACCGGTTCTTGATGTGCTCGGGCTGCAACGGCTCCTTGAGCAAGGGATTGTCTTGCAGATAAATCATCCCCGCTGCCAGATAGTTACAGGCGCGCCAGTAAGCATCGATTTGTGTCAGCAATTGCGGGGAAAGGGGTTTGTCGGTGGTTTTCATTTCGGATGCGGCGACGGCCATGAAGAGTTCCTCCTATAGTGAATGTCTCGTATGCTTAACTGGATAGATTACCAATCTGTTACAAACCCGGCTTTGTTAATTCGCAATGACAATAGGTAACTGCTTTTAACAAGCATGTATTAGAAAACATTTGTTAAAAAGTGTAGCTCAATATTATTATTTTGCGGCCAAGCGCAGTGTTACCTACTTCATTCGCTAAGCTGATGAAGTCACCATTCTCTTGGCGCGGGCTCAGCGGAATTGTTTTGTTGTCATTGTCGAGTATAGTCGAATAGCGTCAAACTGATTAATTTATAAACAATTCAGTAACGTCCACAGCGCTATATTTACGGGAAAAGGATTGGGGAAGTATTGTGCATTTTAAGGTATAATTTTCCAGCGCGATCGTCATTGTGAGTTACCTGTTTCACACAACAAATCTCAGCCAGCCATCGCATAACCAATGGTTATAAAAATCAAAAAAGGCCTGGACATCCCTATCGCTGGAGCGCCCGAGCAAGCTGTATACGACGGGCCGGAAGTGAAAACGGTTGCCTTAATCGGTGATGACTATCGAGGCCTAAAACGCTTACCCACACTATTGGTACAAGAAGGCGACCGGGTAAAATTGGGCCAGCCACTGTCGCAGGGCAAAGTCTATTCCGAGGTTCGCGCCACCGCCCCCGGCTCAGGAGTCATCGAAAAAATTCATCGTGGCAAGCAACGATACCTGCATACCATTTCCATTCGCCTGAACGGCGATGACGAGGAGACGTTTAATAAATACAGCATTGAACAATTGACCGACCTAAACGCTCAACAAGTGAAAGAAAACTTGTTGGCATCCGGGTTATGGTTATCTTTGCGGACCCGGCCTTACACCATGGTTGCCTCACCGGATGCTGAACCACACGCCATTTTTGTCACCGCTATAGACAGTAATCCACTAGCACCCGACCCGGGCATTGTCATTCAAAATTCGTCTGATCAATTTGTTAATGGCCTCCATGTCATCAGCAAGCTTACGGATGGTAAAGTCTATGTGTGCAAAGCCGCCGGTTCATCATTCCCCGCCATCGAT
>JAJDNG010000027.1 GCA_022340845.1 Gammaproteobacteria bacterium
TCGCGTGGATCTGGCGGAGCGGGTTCAGGATTGCGTGGAAGCGATATACCCCCTGGCGGCGGAAAGAGATATTGAAATTCACTATGTTGTGCACGATTTGCGCAATTGCTTTGTCCAGGCAGACCCTATACGCCTGAAACAAGTGTTACTCAATTTGCTGTCTAATGCCGTGAAATACAACCGCCCGGCCGGGAGCATTACGATTTCAGGGCAGTCTGATTCTGCCGGTCACTTCCGCGTCAGCATTCATGATACCGGGTCCGGGATTCCTCAAGAAGATTTTTCCCAATTGTTCGAACCGTTTAACCGGCTTTATTTAAAAACCTATGCAGTGGATGGCTCCGGCATTGGCCTGGCGCTGGCGAAGCAACTTGTGGAGCTCATGGGCGGTAGCATCGGGGTTCAGTCGGAACTCGGCAAAGGCAGCACGTTTTGGATTGAATTGAAGCAAATTCCCAGCGACTTCCGTGAGCTGGGTGAAAATAAGGAGGAATTTGAACGTGGCGACGCGGCCGCTGGTGGTGGGTTTACACTGCTTTATATAGAAGACAGCCCGTCACATATAAGACTGGTCGAGGCTATCTTCGCCCGTGAAGACGATATTCAATTGTATACCGCGAATACGCCAAAATTAGGACTGGAGATGGTTTGTGCCTACCATCCGGATTTGATATTAATGGACATTTGCCTGCCTGAAATGGATGGCTATCAATTATTTGCCCGACTGAACGACGATGAGGCCACCCGTCATATTCCCGTCATCGCCCTAAGCGCTGGTGCCATGCCGCACGAGATCGAAAAAGGATTGCGCAGCGGATTCCGGCGTTACCTGACCAAACCGGTGGATATCGCTGAGTTATTACGTGCTGTTAAGGAAGTGTTGCAAGACAGTACGGCGGCTAGGCTATCCAGAGGGTAGTGGCCGAGGTTGTGTGATGTCATTGAGGCAGCTTAAACCTTAGTTCCAGCGAACTGTTTAATTCTGGCGTACACCTGTTCCGCCACTTCCTTGTTGTTGAATTGCTTCGCCACGTACTCCTTGGTGACCCAGCCAATGGATTTCAAATGATTGTAAATCATTTGCTGGCGGCGTTGGCGTAGTGCCACAAATTCTTTTTTGCTGCGGACTTTTACGATAGCCGCGTCCGGTTTATGGGTCTGGTAACGCCTGATCTTCGCGCGGTGTTTGTGCAGCAGCCCTTCAATGGGAATGTTGGCAGGGTGCATATAGCGGTTGATGGTTTTGGGTAGTGGATATTCTATTTCATCTTCCGCGGTGGAACTGATAATAATATTGCCATCGCTGAGTTCGGTTTCAAATTCAATGACTTTTCGCGACGCATGGAAAGGCCAGGAAAACTTTGGCTTGATGTGATAAAAACAGGCCACAATGCCGTCGTCGAAGAAGGACATGACACGGAAAAACGGTGCAATATTTTGCCCGCTCTTGGCGGCTGCCTGGTCTGCCAGGTCGGCGGTGTAATGAAATCCCAGTTTTAATAACTTTTCAGTATTGTCGTTATAAAATTTGGAGCGTAAATACGTGCTTTGATCGGGTTTGACTTCCTTGTAGTCGGTGCTCCGGCGAAAACTGTTTTGAATCGAATGCAGTATATTGTGCGCGATTTCATCGATGTTTTCCGGCGGTGGGAGACTCGCTTTGTTGGCGCTGGGTTTTTCCACCGGCAGCACCACGTACTCAAACGCGACATATTCGGGTTGTTGGGCCAGGCCTAGATCGATGAAATGGCTTTTGATTTCACCATGAAACTTCTTTGCCAGGATGCGAACATACTGGTCCAGCCCGATCTCACCGAAGCCTTTGGTAAACGAGGCTTTGGCCAGAAAGGTGTATTCTTTGGCGTGTTCGGTTTCCACCGTAAACAGCATTTCTTCCTTGCCCATCAAAGTGGTCATTTCCCCGACGATGATGAGTCGCTCGCCCGATTCCAACCGATCCGAGGCCGGTTTAGGCGGGGTGGCGATTTGCTTGGCGGGTTGGTTTTCAACGGCTTTGCGGACTTGTTGTGCAACCGGCTGCGGTTTTTTCGCTGTGTTCTGGGCCACCGGTTTGGCGGCGGGCTTTGCGGCGGACTGAACAGCGGGCTTTGCCGCAGGCTTCGCGGTGGCTGCGGTTTTTGACCGGGCGGGAGTGTGTATGCCGGCGGTGTCATTTTGTGCGCTGGATTTCTCTTGGCGTTGGGCGCGTGCCCGGCGGCTGGCTTGCTGCTTGTGCTGCGCCTGGTTTAGCGTGTTGTTAGCGTTTTGTTTGACAGTGCTATGGGGTAGCTTTTGATGATTGTTCGCAGCGGCGTCGGTGTAAACATCGTTATGATCATCGTTTAGAACATCGATACGAGCATCGTTAAGAATTTCATTTAGAACCTCGTCAAGCGCTTTGTAATCAACGCTATCGTGATCCTCATGGTGGCCCTTCTTCTGATGAACGGCGCTGTACGCTGCGCGTTGACTGGCGGCTTGCGACTGGTTTGGCCGATCGATGCGAACCTCAGCGTCTAACACCGGTATGTTGGCCATATCAATGTCCGGCAATTCTTGTTCTGACGCCACATCATCCGCTAACTCATCTAATAGCTCAAAGTCCATCATGTCATCAGCCGTCGCTACGTTTTCATCCGCCGTTTCGCCATCTAAATAGGGATCTACAAACGAATCCACAAACGAATCTCCAGAGGGACGGCTCTGGGCAACGTCTTGCGGGAAGTTATCCATGTTCAACGATTCGTTGTTGAGCAGGATATCATCGCCAATGACGGCGTATTTATTCACCGCCAGGTCAATGGCGTATTTCTCGATGTACGCAACCAAAGACTCCGCCAACACATCGTACGTTTGCTGGTTAAAATCCACTTCCACCACTTGGCCCGGGGTGCCGCCCTGGGGTGGGTTGAAGTCTAAAAAGCGGATGGATTTTGCCTTGGATTGGGAAAACGGCAGCCAGCTTTCCGGCGCCGCATCGTTGTATTCTTTTAACTTGTACCAGGTCTCCACAATGTCTTCGGTGGGCAGGAAGCGGTGCCCGCCGGGAAAAATGCCGGGAGGCCAATGATGGTCTTCGCCATTGTGTTCCAACAACAACGTTTTCAAAGCGTCAGGAAAGTGCAGCCCGATGGTGGTTTCAGCGGCGGTGATTTGCGAATCAAACGCCGGGGAATAGAGATTCTCCAACGTCTCGGGGAAGTTTTCACTTAGCCAATGTTTGATGCGCACCCAGCTTGTGATCAGTCGTTTGTTTTCGTCCATTTGAGATCCGGTTAAAAAATAACCAATATGGTTAGTAAACGTACAATTAACAATTTGTCTGAATATGAATGCTGCAAAGAACTTGCCAAAGACTTTTAAAGGCCGTGCTAAGTTCTTGTTTAAGGAACAAAGCGACGATTTCACTAACGAATTTACTGACAGACGCCGTGATGAATCATGCCCATATTTTAGTAGAAGTTTAATATCAATGTTAGATATTAATGATTATAACTTTATCTCAAAATCTGATTAGTGCAAAGCGCCAGTACAACATGTTGAGTAATTGTAAAATAGTAAACCACAATATATTGACGCTGCCACCAGATACAGATTCTGTGATGGTTTAAAAATGAATCAACTTTGCCTCGTTAATTCCGTTCAATTCTTTCATGCCGTGATCGATGGACTCAGTAACCGCCATTCATTATGCAAACCATTCTTTGACCTGGCGAGGGACCGGCTTTTTAGGTTCCGATGAGCGATTCAATACCTCGGGTGAGTTGGAGGCGTGGTTTCGCCACCAGTAAATCTGCCGGCTGAACGGGAAGTATGATCAGCCAGATTGCGCTTTGAATTCATTGAGCCGGCGGCAGCTCAATTACCGCCTGCCAACAGCATTATTTATCGTGTGGTTGAAAACCCGCGCAAGCGTGACCATTACTGCCATAACCAGTGCAACAACCAACGCAGCAACCAGCGATCAACTCCGTTACTACCAATGACGGGAATACCAATGACGCGAATACCAATAAGGGGCAACACATGCTAACCAAAAACCAACCGGCACCGCCATTCAGTTCACCCAATCAAGACAATCAAGCCATCAGCCTGACCGATTTTGCCGGCAAAAAGCATGTAGTGTTGTATTTTTATCCCAAAGACGATACCCCCGGTTGTACCATTGAAGCCAACGACTTCACTGCATTGGCCAATCAGTTTGCGGATCTGGATACTGTGGTGATCGGAGTCAGTAAGGATTCCTGCGATAGCCATCAAGCCTTCATCAAAAAATACGGCCTCAGTGTGCAATTACTCGCCGATACCTCCGGCGAATTATGTGACAGTTACGGTGTATGGCAGGAGAAGGAAAAGCAAGGCGTGAAAAAAATGGGTATTGTGCGCTCGACATTTATCATTAACAAAGACGGTGTTGTGGAAGAGGCCATGTACGGTGTAACCGCCGATGGCCATGCGCAAGCAATATTGGAAAAAGTGAAGCAATTGTGACACGATTTTCACACTGATAATATTTTCTGATATTTCAGTGTTGCCGGAAATGACCGCGCCAAGTTCTCGATTCGTCTCAATTCGTCTCAGTCGCGTAGCGGCGGCATCCTCAGTTTCATGGATTTCAATGCCATCGCCAACTCAAGGAAGCTATCCCGGTAAAATAAACAGTTTTCGGCTCATCGCATCGATGTGGTCGCCGTATTCTCAAGGCGCCCATTCAAACCGTTGACTGTCCACATCACCCTCGAATACCAAAGCGCCGGAAATGTTTTGATTATTGCCGCCAGTAGGTTTGCTCATGTAAAGCTCGGCGACGTCGGCAGTGTCTTGTGCGGATACATAGGCGATGTATGAACTGTCCGGTGCCCACTTCCCGAAGCTCTTGAGGCTATTATTTTGCACCGGGGTCGGGGTGATTTTTACAATGTTGGTGTTGCCGGTGGGGATGGTGGTATATAAATCCAACGTATTAACGGTATCCTGGTCAGCCATGTACGCCAGCCGCGAGCCATCATGTGCCCATACCTCTTCATATGGCCCCAAAAGAACGGCAGTGTTTGTGGCGCCGGACACTTTGACAGTGCCGGTTCCGTTTGCTTTACCGACATACACTCCAATACCCGTAGTGTTTTGTTGAGCGACGAAAGCCAGCGCCGTGCTGTCGGGAGACCAGGCCGGAGCGGCCCCTAATACAGGCCCTGTCAGGACATTTCCACCGAGCAGTGTGCCATTTACCTTAATACTGTTGGTGGCTACGGCTGCCTGGGAGGTGTAAAGTTCAAATACCTCATTAGCGTCCAGGTCTGCTACGTAGGCTATGCGCGAGCTGTCTGGCGACCAGGAAGGAATCCCAATTACATTGAAGCCGGGATTGGTCACATTGGTGCTGACTTGCACGCCCCCGGTGCCGTCCGGTAGAACAGTATACAGCTCAAAGATATCGTTGATGTCTTCATCGGCCACATAGGCGATACGCGAACTGTCCGGTGCCCAGGCAAAAGAGTTTACGGATGTTGCATTGTTGCCGCTCACTTGGGTAATACTGCCACCGGTGGGCGTGGCGGTCCAAAGTTCGTATGGTACATCGTTGTTTTGGTCAGCCCGGTATGCGATACGTGAACCGTTCGGCGCCCAGCCATATTGAGAAACATTACCACCAATAGGCAAAATACCATTTACTTTTTCATTATCAAGGGAGGTAGCGGCTGCGGAGGTGTATAACTCATTTTTGTTCGTGTCGTCCTGATTGGCAAGGTATGCGATGCGGGTACTGTCCGGTGCCCAAGAGAAACTGACGGCTGACACGCTGCTGTTGCCGACGATGCCTTGTGGATTAACGATAACATTATCGTTTCCATTGGGTTGCACCGTCCTCAAAACAAACACTCCTCCAGTCCGAGTGCTTTCGTTGCTGCGATAAGCAATTCTGGAGCTGTCCGGTGCCCAGACGGGTTCATCGTCAACATCACTGTTAGGATTTACTGTTGGGTCGTTAACTTTGGTGACCGTCGAACCATCCGGTTCTGCCACATACAATTCAA
>JAJDNG010000033.1 GCA_022340845.1 Gammaproteobacteria bacterium
CGCCTGGCCTTGCTCGTCAACCTGTACCGCTTGCTCACCCATAGGAAACTGCACCTCAGGGGTAATGACGCGCACATCATTGGGATAACTTGTCTGGTAGTGGTGTTTAAGCAGCAAGGCCTGCCCATTAGTGAATCCGAAAGCAACCACCCCGGTTGCGGGGTCGGCACTGGCAAAACTCACAATGCGACTTTGTTCCGGGATAGAGATTTGCTGGGAAACCAGGATATTCCCTGTGGTGGTTTGGAAAAAAATGACCTCACCGGCAGCCGTAAAGCGCGCGCCAATTTCATTTTGTTCTTCTAGCGCCAAATAGAGGCTTTTACTTTCTGTGCCGTCGCCGCTTTGCGGGCTGCTGTATTGCGCTTGAATATTAACGCTGGCCGGCAAGAACAATGGAAATACGACATACAACAAATAGAAAAATATCAGCAAAATGGCGACGATCACCCCAATGCCGCCGACCGCCACAGCGTATTTCGCCGTATAGTCTTTAATCGCGCGCCAACGCTGAAGGCCTTCCGATGCAAATTGTAAGTTGTTGTTGGTCATGTAAAACCGGTTTGAGTACTGGCTAATTGGGCATTGTTTGAATGCATGGATTTTCCGTCTGTGAACGCCGCAATTCCGCACCTTTCGTTAGGTGATTTGCAGGCGCTGCTGCGACGCACATTGGAATGGGAAAGCCCCCCCTACAGTGCCAAGCATCATAAAATAAACGCCTTATAAATCATAGGCGCAATTAAACGAAAAAAGGCCCCAATGGGGCCTTTTCCAATACCAGTAGGTTGCTGGCAAGCTTATTTGATGCTGGACATCGATTTTTCCACAACCTTGAGGGGCAATGGAATGTAACCGTCTTTTACCACAGCCGCCTGGCCTTGCTGGGACAACACCATTTTTATGAATTCACGCTCCAGCGGTGGCAGGGGTTTATTGGGGTGTTTATTGACATAAACATATAAAAATCGGGCCAGGGGATATTTACCGCTAATGGCATTTTCAGTGTTTGCTTCCACGGGCTGTGCGCCCTTCTTCTTCGCCAACGGCACCGCCCGGACGCTTGAGGTTTTATAACCAATTCCGGAATACCCAATGCCATTGATGGATGATGATACCGACTGCACGACCGAGGCGGAGCCAGGTTGTTCATTGACACTGTTTTTATAATCCCCTTTGCACAAGGCCTTGGCTTTAAAATAGCCATACGTACCGGAAACCGAGTTGCGGCCATACAACTGAATGGAGCGGTTTTGCCAGGCTCCGCTTAAGCCCAATTCCCCCCAGGTTTTAATATCAGCGCCATAACCACACCTCAGGGTAGAAGAAAAAACCGCGTCGACTTCGGCAATCGTCATGCCTTTGATGGGATTGTCTTTGTTGACATACACCGCCAGGGCATCGATGGCCACGGGAATAGCAGTGGGTTTGTAGCCATAACGCTTTTCAAAGGCTTCGATTTCGTTGTCTTTCATTTTGCGGCTCATAGGACCGAGGTTGGAGGTAGCTTCGGTTAATGCCGGTGGCGCGGTGGACGAGCCAGCCGCCTGGATCTGAATGTTCACGTTGGGGTAAAAACGCTTGAATTCTTCGGCCCATAACGTCATCAGGTTGGCCAAGGTGTCCGAACCGACGCTGGATAAATTGCCCGACACGCCGCTAGCGACACTGTATTCGGGAATCTTGGAATCGACTTTTCCGTCTGCCATCGCGTTTCCGGCTGTCAGCGACGGGATTAACAATAATGCGAATACTATTTTTTTCATAAAACTCTCCGATGCTTTTTGTTATTGATTTCCACGTTTGTTGTTGTATGCGGCATTGATGTTTTAAATGGGCATCAGGCTCGCGCGGAATTGGTTGCAGCGCTACGATGCTTTTTGCTCTGCTTTTCGCTCAACATTTTGCTGCTTAATCATGATTCTTGCGGCGGGAAAACAGCATCTGAAGATACTGCCTTCGCCAAGTTTGCTTTGCACTTCCAGTCTGGCATCGTGACGGTTCAGAATGTGTTTCACAATCGCCAGGCCCAAACCCGTGCCGCCTTGTTCCCGCGAACGGCCGGCGTCGACGCGATAAAACCGTTCGGTCAGCCGGGGGAGATGTTCTGCAGCGATGCCCACACCGGAGTCTTTCACCTCGCAATAAGCGCCGTCTTCGTCATGATACCAGCGTATCCATACCTCGCCGCCATCGGGCGTGTATTTTACGGCATTACTGATCAAATTTGAAAACGCGCTGTGCAATTCTTTTTCGTTGCCTTGCAACCAGAGATTGGAAGTGGCTTCCAGGCGAATGGTTTGCTGGCGCAATTTCGCCAGCAACAAGGCGTCTTCATACAATGAGGATAATATCGCAGGCACCGCCACCGGCTCGGGTTTTTTGACCACTTCGTCGGTCTCCAGACGGGACAACATCAACAAATCGTCCACAATGCGGCTCATTCGGTTGGACTGTTGCTGCATTTGACTGAGTGCTCGCGCGTAGGGTCCGCCGGCGAACATCTCGTCATCGATAATGTTTTCCAAATACCCATTCATGACCGTCAGCGGCGTCTTCAACTCGTGAGAAATATTGGCCACGAAGTCCCGGCGGATTTGTTCCAGCTGATGCAGGCGGGTCACATCGCGCGCCACCATTAATACCTGGTTGCGGGCGTAAGGCACCAGACGCACCGACAAATAGACGTTGTCATCGTAGGGACTGGTGATCACCACGGCTTCGGAAAAATCGCCTTCGGCAATGAGACTGACAAACCGGGGATTGCGAACCAGGTTGTCAATGCGCTGGCCTTTGTCTTTTTTCTTCTTTAAGCCCAGGTAATGCTTGGCCGCCTTATTAAACCAGTCGATTTCCCAGTTTTCATTGAGCACCACCGTGGCATCGGGCATGGCTGCGGTGGATTTTTGAAACCGCTTGAGCATATCGGCCAGTTTGCGTTTGCTGTTGCGGCTTTTGATGCGCAGACGGTATACCTGGTAGAAAATATCGCCCCAAATGCCTTTGGCGTCCGGTGGATCGTTTTTTTGGCCACCGGAAAGCCAGCGCTCCAGTCGGTACAAATGATACATGTGCCACGCCAGATAGCCACTGACGGCGACCATAAATGCGACAAGAACCTCACCGATAATAGCGCCAACCACTAATGCCAGCAGCAATAGCGCACATAAACGCCAGAATTCTCGTATCCATGGATTAGCCAACAT
>JAJDNG010000075.1 GCA_022340845.1 Gammaproteobacteria bacterium
CTTCTGCCCGGCCAAGACTAATGCAATTCACCACGATAAGCTGAATGAATGCCCCCAAGGCGTTATATAAATCTAGGCTAATGGCCTGAATAACATAATCCACAATAGTCACAAACGTGGCGATGATCACGATATAACAGGCGATGCGTACTTGTTTGGGAATAAAATTACGCAACACAGACACCAGCGCACCGGACGCCAGCAATACAAACGTGGTTGCCAATCCCATGGCCAGCCCATTAATCACAGAATTGGTCACCGCCAACACCGGGCACATGCCCAGCAACATGACAAATACCGGATTTTCCCGCCAGATACCTTGCAAAAAGGTATCCATAGTCAATGGCTCTTGCGACTGATTTGACGAAAAATTATTGGGTGTCGTCATTGGATGAGGTTTCCTTTACGAAGCTGTCCAACCTGGCTTGCGCCAGAGGGATAATATACTGACTGCTTTCGTTAAGCATTTTACCGATGGCATTGGAAGAAATCGTTGCCCCGGAAATAGCGTCGATCTGCCAAGGATGGATTTTCTTGCCGTGTTTAACCGTGGTAATGGCATGTAATAAGCCGTTACCAGCCTCGTTTACACGAGCGTCCAACGCCTGAAAATTTTTCAAGAAAGCCGGATCTTTGGCAATCTTATCGCCTAATCCAGGCGTCTCAGTCATCTTTAATACCTTGATTCCAGTGATGCATTGGCAATCCAGTTTATAACCAAACAAAACCCGGATCACGTCTTGATAACCGGGGGCGGAAGCTTCGGCGGCTATGCCGATGAATGAATCTTGTTTATCGTAACCGGCGTAGATTGTGCTCCCCGAAGTTCGGCCATCAGCAGGTTTTAACAATCCTTGGTCAGTGAACACAAAGTCCTGCCGCGAATGTGTACCGGGAATGACGTGAAAAACCGCTTTTTCGATGGCGATGCGTTTGTTTTCGTTGATCATCGGCAGCGTGAGTTGAAAGATCAATACCACCAATACTCCGGATATCAGCGCAATACTGCCTAACGCCAGTATCATGCTGACACTGGAAGTAGGGCGCAACGATGCCTGAACCGGTGTATTCAACGTCAAGGATGCTCCTTTTTATTACGCAATGCCTGGGAGGTTCCAAACGCTTTAGGTTGGGTGAGGGAATCGATTAAGGGGGCGCTGGCATTGCCCAATAAAATCGCATACATTACCCCTTCCGTTAAACCGCCGAATTGGCGAATCATGACGGTAACTACGCCGATCAATCCACCGTAGATCCAGATGCCCCGTGGGGTCAGGGGAGAGCCCACCATGTCGGTAGCCATAAATACCGCGCCTAACATTAAGCCGCCAGATAGAACGACAAACATTGGTGTTGGATATGCGGGGCCGCCAAACCATTGAAGTAGCCAGGCAGTCAACGCAGCACTCGCTATTATCGCCACCGGTATGCGCCATTCCATAAAGCGTCTGACGACCAGATAAAGTCCGCAGATTAAAATCAAGCCGGCCGAAGTTTCGCCAGCCGAGCCGCTTACCATACCCGTAAGCAAATCCAATGGATTTGTGGAAATGCCTTCGAATTTTTGCAAGGCCAATGGCGTAGCGCCGGTAAAGCCGTCCAACGCAGCTTGACTTCCTTTTTGATATAAATGTTCTACCGAAGGCGGTAACATAAAAGGTAACGCCAAGGTGGAAGGAATAAATTCCGTAAATCGTCCGGGTAAAAACGCCGGTGTCCAGCTGGTGATGGCCACCGGAAATGCCGCCTGCACAAACGCACGACCCACCAAAGCCGGATTAAGCACATTAAAACCCAGCCCACCAAATAACGCCTTGCCTAAGCCGATAGCCACGAAGCCGGCGACCGCCCCCATCCACAATGGAAAGCCCGGTGGCAAGGTCAACGCCAGCAGTAGAGCGGTAATTACGGCGCTATAATCATTCAACGTATTTGACGAAGAACTCAAGCGATTGAACAAATGCTCTGTGCCAAGGCAGGACAGCAATACCACAACGATTAATGCCAATACGCTGATACCGAATTGATACACCGCAAAAATACAGACAGGCAACAATGCGTACACCACATTGCGCATAATGATGTCTACGGAGGGGGCGGGTCGCAAATGGGGAGAGGATCTTAATTCGATTATTGTTTTAGATTTTGCCATTTGCAGAGGCCGAATTGGTTATCAATCGATTTCGCATGTTGTTACATCTTCGCCAGTCCCTCGCTCGAGGAACGAGTTAGAAATTTGTGGCTAGACTCAAGCCACTTTCAACTGACTTT
Organism: Gammaproteobacteria bacterium; assembly: GCA_022340845.1. Taxonomy (GTDB): domain Bacteria; phylum Pseudomonadota; class Gammaproteobacteria; order SZUA-152; family SZUA-152; genus JAJDNG01. The sequence continues at coordinate 2,272 of JAJDNG010000075.1, forward strand.
CGCGGTTAATTGCCTTGGCGATTCGTAGATACTGTACCAGTGGAATGCCGGCAGGACAAACAAAAGCGCAGCAGCCGCATTCAAAACAATTTTTAAGATGGAACCGTTGTTCCATGGTGATATAGTCTCGTTTTTCCGCAAGCATAGAAAGTTGGGCTGGATTCAAATGCATGGGACAAGCTTTGACGCATTGACCACATTTAATGCAGGGAAACGTTTGCCGGCTTTCGGCGGCGACATTGGATTCGCCAAACACAAGAATTCCCGAGACGCCTTTGGTCACCGGTGTGTCTAAAGAAGATACGGCATCGCCCATCATTGGGCCGCCCAGGATGACTTCTTGTGTTTGACTTTTTACACCCACTTGTTGCAACACAAACCGTAGCGGGGTACCGATAGGAATAATATAATTGCCCGGCCGTTCCACTTCAGGGCCTGCAATCGTCACGACACGCTCTATGAGTCCCTGGCCTTGCGGTAGCAAGACACCCAGTTGAGCCAGAGTCCCCACGTTGTTACTGCAAATACCGACGTCGTGGGAATGTCCCCCTGAGGGTACAATGCGCCCCGTTAACGCCTTGATGAGTAGCCGCTCCGCGCCTTGGGGATATTTTGTTTTAACCGCCTGAACCCGAATAGAATCGTCTTCACGAAGCAGGGAACGCAACCGTTCTATGGCATCGAGCTTATTGTCTTCCACTCCGATGATCGCTTGGGTGGCACCGGCGGCTTTCATGGCGATGCGGATACCATTGATCAATTGTTGCGGTTGTTCCAGCATCACGCGATGATCGGTGGTCAAATAAGGCTCGCATTCACAACCGTTTACCACCAGAGTATCCACCTGGTGGCCTCGCGGAATATGCAATTTAGCGTGGGTGGGGAAGGTAGCGCCGCCAAGGCCAACCAAACCGCAGTCCTGAATGGCCTGCAGCAATTCAGAAGAACTCATGCGAGCAGGATCACAAGGATTGTTATAAACCACATGCTGACTGTCTGCCTCATAAACCTTTAACACAATGGTTTTCACTTTAGGGCCTTTGGCGCTAGGCATAAGGCGAATATCTTCGATCAACCCAGTGGCGGGTGCGTGTAACGCCACCGACAAATATCCGCCGGCTTTGGCAATGGGCTGACCCCTCAATACTTCCTGACCGGGAGACACCATCGCTTCGGAAGGCGAACCGATATTTTGATTCAACGGAATATACAACCTGGGCGCGAAAGGCAAACGCCGAATGGGCAAAGACGCCGTAATGTCTTTATACTCCCGCGGGTGAATGCCATGCGCAAAACTCTTGTTAAACACATTTTTAATTTTTGTTAAGGCTTTCAGATTCATGCAAGAAGCACCGTGTTTATCGAGGTTTTTAATTGTATTTTGCCGCCCGTTGCATCCATTTATCGATGTCTTTTTCACTGCGATTAAACGGAGTGCCGGGATGAATAGCACCGGCGGTGCATTTCTCCGCCGCCCGCACGATGTCTTTGTAGGTTCCCGCTTTTGGATCGACTATATAAGCGTGTTTATGATCATCGTAGGCGAATATTCTGGCATTGATTTCAATGCATTCGTCGCAACTGGTGCACTCCGGCGTATCGATCCAAACCGGTTCATAATCATCACACGGAGCTTGTGCGTTCGTATTCACCTTAGCGCCGGATTGGCCCGGTGTGGCTGACAGCGCATGTGTAATGTCGTTTAGGTTGCCACCGCCGGATGCCAATGCCAATAGGCTGGAAGTGAGTTTTTGCGCCATATCAACCCGGGCTTCCTCCGCCACCCTGGCAATGTCCACTGCTTGTTCGTCGCCACTTAACGACTTGAGTTGCAGCCAGAAATCCCGGCGTTCTTCTGTCGCTTTCACCAACTGTCCGGATACCATGACTCGTGATAAATGATTTTTACTGTCCACTGCGAGGATGTAGGGCAACCGGTCTTCCCGGTCACTGGCGTTCAAATGCAGATATTCATGCAAAGGAATCATGGACTCGTTCCAGGTGTCACGAGGCGCTTTGCGGAAATGTTTGCGAAACCGGCCTTCGGTGAGCGCAAAGTCTGCAAACGTCATGGGAAGGTCTACGCTGGTTTGCTGGCATTCGGTTTCACCGTAATGAATGCTGTAAGTGGGCCACTCATCGTCTATGGCAGGATTACCGCTTAAGTCAATGCAGTCTTTAAACGTTACCCCGGCATCGGGATTAAACTTAAACAGTGGATAGGCTCGGGATTCCACTGCCAGTTTACTTTGCTGATGCGAGGCGTGGTCTGGCACACCATGTTCGGGCTGGCATACTGAATAGATGTTGAATATTGCCGGTCGGCGGCTGTTCAACCCTTCGATAAAACCTTCCAGCAAATGTGTGGTGCTGGAAATGGCGCTTTGCAATACGTAGGACGTGCGGTGCGCCATGGCGATCAAACTCATTTCCTTGCGAATTTCCTCCTTGCCTTGTGCTGTTTTGCCGAACGGTGCCATATCGGACACTTGCGCCATAAAACCCGAAGTACACGCTTGACCACCGGTATTGGAATACACTTGGGTGTCCAGCACCAATACTTTAACGGGCACGCCGGACATCATCATGCGCGATAGGTTTTGGAAGCCGATATCGTACATGGCTCCGTCGCCGCCAATGGAAACCACCGGGGGACACAATAAATATTCTTCTTCAGAAAAATCTTTCCAGCTAAAACGACGGAAAAAATCGTCGTGTTCCTGGTGATTAAAGCTACCGTTGAGTTCCAGTTCAGCCATGCGCACTGTTTTAAAACCTTCGGCCATTTTTGCCATATGACCTTCGAAGATGCCCATCGCGACGGATGGGGAGTCCTGGAATAAATGGCTGGTCCATGGGAACGGGTAGGGATTGTAGGGAAACGTAGAGCCCCACACCGACGTACAGCCCGTGGCATTGATAATACCCATATCAGTGCGGCTTGCAGGGCCTGAATATTGATCTTTCAGGTGACGCAGACTGTCCAGCAATTGCGTGGCCCAATCCAACCATCGACTATCCAAAGGAGTAGCGTCGTGGTCTAACTCGGCCGACAATTCCGACAAGGTTAAATCATCATTGAGGTGCGTCTCAACGACATGGTGTATGGCCGCGACATCACTTAGGTTGACGTTTTTCGCCAGGCGCAGACGAATGTGATGCTCCAGCCCTTCGATCAAACCATCCAATTTGACCATGTGTTGCTTCACCCGCGGCTGCATTAAAGCGGTTACCGTGGAGGTAAATAAATGGATAACGCTCTTTTCGCCACAACCCACGCAGGCACCGTCGCCGCAGACCATGGAATTATAAGCGGGTTTGTTAAGTAGTAATGTTTCCAACGCCCCAATGCGCTCGTCCAAGTCATCGATACGAATATACTCGGCGGCAGTGGAAGGTAGATCCAGCCAAAATTCCCAATCTTTTTTCAGAGTGTCTACGGCGGCATCGGTTTGTTGTACTTCTCTTAAGGCATCGTCGTCGCACACATTAATGCATTCCATGCAGCCTTTGCAGGTATAAGGGTTAATGGTGACGGAAAACAGCCCGCCGCTGCCTTTGGCCTTTTTCTCATGATTGGTGTAATACGGTTTGGTAACCGCAAATTGAAAATGACCTAAGGCGTCGATAAACCATGCAAACTCCATTTTGAGTTTTTCATGCTGAACGTCGTCCAATTGGGCTTCATTGATGGCTTCCAAAACGGCGTGATCCAGCAAACTGCTCACATCGGAGTTTTCGCCATGCAGTTCAATAAAGCTCCGCAGTTTTTTCTCTACTGTGCGGCTGTACCGGCGCAAGTAATGAGTGGTTTGACCTTTGCTTTCGATACGATAAATGGCGGTATTAAACACTTCCGAAATGGTGTTGACCAAACCAGGGATGGCACTGTCGGGACATACCGTATAACAATCACCGCAACCGGTGCAGTTTTCCGCTACCCACTCCGGGTATTCGAAACGAATCTGGGTCATGTCACGAAACACGCCGGTGGCCGCTGGCACCAAACTCAATCCGATATACGGATCGGCCAAGTTGTCGTTGCCTTTGCCGCTGCGGTATAAACTGCCGGTTTGTGACCAGAAGCGATGAATGTCGCCGACGCTGCCGTTACCGTCGGCCTGGCGTTTTAACATCACCGGCATAGCCGTTTGAGGTTTTAGTTCGACCACCACGTCATGGTGAACATATTTATCGCGGATCTCCTGACATTCGTGAAAGCCCCGGCTGACGATTCGTAAGTTGTCATCCACGACGCGCTGGCCTTTGCTGCCAAACTTGACATTAAGTTGATCTTCTATGGCTTTGAACAGGCTTTTTTCATCCAGCTTTTTCCCGTTTATGATGGCTTTATCCATAATTCCCGATGCGGCGAAAAACGCCCCTTGGAACGCGTTGCCTTGCATGCGATATTGCAATTCAACATCCGAGGCTTCTTCGCGGGCGATTTTAAATCCGTCTATAAAAAACACCCGAATGTTATGTTCCACAATAAATCGTTGCGCTTCCTTGGGAAAGCTTCGCCATACGGCGTCGGGCGCCCCCAGATTACTTTGGATAATAAACGCCCCGCCTTTGTCCAGACCGTACAGGGGATTAGAATGGTGAAACACATTGGGGTCCGGTGACATCACCACGTCGACGTAGTGATATTCACAGTTGACGCGTATGGGTTCGGGCGCGGCGGCCAAATAATACGTAGTAGGTTGACCTTTCTTTTCCGAGCCGTATTTGGGATTGGCTTTGATGTCGTAACCCAATAAATCGAACAAGGTCAACGCCAGGTTTTTCCCGGTGGTCATCGCTCCCCAGCCGCCCACCGAATGCATGCGCACTGTGATGCTGTTTTCCGGCATTAAATTGGGATTTTCACTACCGTGTACGGCCAATTGTTTCACGGCGGGGTACACGTCGACGATGTTTTGCTGTTGGATTTCCTGTTGCGGGCTGGCGGCTTGATCGCGAATAAAATCTACTGAAAGGTAAAAGAATTTTTTCTTAGCGCCACCGGGCAACATATTTTCTACGGCGCCGACAATGCCTTCGGGTTGTAAATCCCGACTTCCTAAGCCGAAACACCCCGAGTAGAGACGGGGTGTATGAGTAGGTTTGTTGTATGCGGGATACGTCGGATACGGGATCTCTTCACCGCGTTCGTCCTTGCGGTCTAAGTTGTTTTCCAGACACTTGCCGATAGCGGCCCGCACTTCACGCATCAAAGGCAAATCTTCGGCCAGCGGCTGATCGGAACGCTCCAACACCACCACGCCTTTTTTGCCTTTCAAAGCCTGGCCGATCAACTCGCCCGGAAAAGGGCGAAACATGGTGATATTGACCACGCCCACTTTGAGCTTGCGGCTGTTGCGTAAATAGTCCGCGACGGCTTCGGCTTGCACCACCATGCTGCCTTGACCGACGATAACATAATCGGCATCTTCGGTTTTGTAGGTCTCGATGCGCTGATAAGGCCGGCCCGTGAGTTCGTAAAACTCATCCATGGCTTGATCGCTAATCTGGCTCACGTGCTGGTAAAAGAACGGACGCTGCGCAGCCACGGCCTGCATGTAAGCATCCTGGTTTTGTACCGTGCCGGATTGCATGGGATTGTCCACATCCCAAATGGCGGGAATGCGGCGGCGTTTGGCGCCGTAGATCAACCGTTGTGCCGGCGTAGGGGTGTCAATCATATCATCGGGTCTGCCTAAATAGGCTTTTACCAACTCTCTTTCCGGCACATGCAGGGATTCGATCAAATGGGTGGTTAAGAATCCGTCTTGAGCGACCACCGCAGGGGTTAAGGATAATTCAGCGATTTTACGGCCAATTAAATTCAAATCCGCCGCCTCCTGAGCGCTTTTCGCCATAAGCTGAATAAAACCCGTGTCATCGATACAGTGATAGTCGTCGTGCGCGCAATGCACATTGAGGCTGGCTTTGGTGATCGCCCGGCAACCAATATTCAATACATAGGGTAGTCTCTTGCCCGCGGCGGCATACAGCGATTCATGCATAAATGCAACGCCTTGCGCCGAAGAAAAATTGGTGGCCCGCAATCCTGTCATGGCCATGCCGGCAGTCACTGCCGCTGCCGCATGTTCACTTTCCGGTTCAACGAAAATTAACGGCTTATCCGATATGTTGATATGGCCTTTGGCTACTTCTTCGGACCAGTATTCACCCATTTGGGTCGAGGGTGTGATAGGGTAGGCTCCAGCGGCATCGCTGGCTTCTCGTTCCACCATGATGACGGCGGTGTTGCCGTCCATTGCCTGACGCATTCCCGGGTATTGAAAGGTTTTATTGGTACTTACCATCTTTATCCCCTCTTTGCTGTAAACAACTTACATGGCCAATGGCAGTGGTTGATGTCGGATGATGGGTTTGGCGGCTCTGCCCTTATAGCTAAGCTCGTTCTCCGTAATCCACACAATGGCGCCGGTGGGGCAGCGCTCAATGGGTAATGTTGACGCTATAGCGTTCTTGCTGTAATCAATTTCAGCAAGATCGTTTTTCATGGTGATCAAGCCTTCCGGCGCATCCAGCACACAACGACCGCAGGCATTGCACGCTACTTCGCACTGTGCTTCTGCTAAGTCGCCGTGTTCTTGATTTTTGCACGCTATCCACAGTTGGTGACTGACAGGTTGCAGCGAAATAAGTGATTTGGGGCACACAGTCACGCAATCGCCACAAGCAGTGCACGCAGCCGATTCGATGTGGGGCAGGCCGTGACAATCCAGAAGAATGGCGTCAAATTCACACACCGATTCACAATCTCCCAATCCCAGGCAGCCCCAGGCACAGCCTTTACCTCCACCGGCTACTAACGCAGCAGCCCTGCAGGACGGTAGCCCCTCGTAATGGGCTCGTATCCAGGCGACATGATTTCCACCGGCACAGGCTACGCGCGCGACACGTTTTTCCACCGCTCCTAATTCCACCCCGAGAAACTCCGCGATGGTTTGATTGGTATCCGGTGAATTCACGGTACATTGCCCGGGTTTGACACTCCCGCCAACCAGTGCTTCGGCAAAAGCGCGGCACCCGGCGGTGCCGCACGCACCACAATTACTGCGGGGCAACAGCGCTTCGACTTGCTCAATACGGGGATCTTCATAAACATAAAAACGGCGGTGGGCAATCACTAAAATGATCGCCAATCCCACGCCCAGGGAGCCCATGAACAGCGCTACCGCGGCAAATTGTGTTGTAGGCTCATACACAGCAACCTCCCTTTATAAGTATAAAAATTAGGGTTGATTTAAGTTTAGTCAGCCGGCTACTATTTAACTAGTAAATTATTTCAATACTTACTATTAGTTTTTCAGAGTTAAATATTAATTATATAAAAAATTAATACTCGGGAATTTGGATGACATCTGAATCGGCTTTTTACTACAAACAAAACCGCTTAAAACAATTACGGGCGTTTTGTTTTACCGCGCGTACCGGCAATATATCCGAGGCGGCTGATCAGTTATTCCTAAGCCAGCCGTCGGTTACCCTGCAAATCAAGGCACTGGAACGGGAAATGGACATCACGCTGTTCGAGCGTCGCGGGCCCCATATTGCGTTGACCCCGGAGGGTGAAATACTTTACCGTTTGGCGGCGCCATTGGTGGAAGGTATGGATACCTTAAAAGAAAGTTTTGCCGCGCATTATGGTCAGCTGGAAGAAGGCGAACTGAATATCGCAGCAGGGGAGTCCACTATTTTGTATATCTTACCCGAGCCGATTAAACAATTTGCCGAACTCTACCCTAAAATCAAGCTAAAACTGCATAATGTCACCGGTCGCGACGGCCTGGCCATGTTGCGGGCCAACGAAGCGGATTTTGCCGTGGGTTCCATGTTGGAAGTGCCCGAAGATATTGTGTATCGATCCACGATTGCCTACGACCCAATGTTGATTACCGCACTGGATCATCCACTGGCCAGTAAACAAAAAATTCGTCTGGAAGAAATCAGTCCTTACGGGCTAATTCTGCCGCCACGTCATTTGAGTACCTGGCGCATGGTGGACCTGGTGTTTAATCAACATAACATACCGTATCATGTTTCGCTGGAAGCCGGAGGCTGGGAAGTCATTAAAAAATACGTGGAGTTGGGCTTGGGTATTTCCATAGTGACGGAGGTTTGTTTAGGGGAAAATGACCGCGTAGCCAAAATACCGTTAGGGCACTATTTTCCCACTCGCAGTTACGGTGTAGTGATGCGCAAAGGTAAATTTTTATCGCCGCAGGCGAAACGCTTTATTGAGATGATGGATCCGGGATTTTTTAACTCGCCTTCCATCGTCAATTAGATTCACGGCTTGGGACGCTTACTTTACTCCCAGCGACAGAAAATAGGCTAAATTGCTTAATCGGACGACATGCCCACTCCCGTTAAACAAGAGCGACGCGATCTGGCCATCATACTTGCCGGCCTCATGCTGGTCTTATTCGCATCACCGCTGATTTTATGGTGGTCAAATCCACAAATGCCCTGGTATATGCCTTATGTGCTTTGGTTGCTGGTGATTTTGCTAGCCGGCTATTTGCAATGGCGGAGACTCAAGCATGAGCCATGATTTGGTTGTTTTATTGGCCGCCGGCATTATTTATTTATTGATTTTATTTCTGGTTGCTTATGCCACGGAACGCGGCATGATTCCGGAACACTGGGTAAGACATCCTGTTACTTATACCTTGTCTTTAGGCGTGTATGCCACGTCATGGAGTTATTATGGCAGTGTAGGCTTCGCCGCCAGCAGCGGTTATCAGTTCCTGACCATCTATCTAGGTGTTACCATCGCGTTTTTGTTGAGCCCGGTACTGCTGAATCCGATTCTAAGATTGGCACGGGACTACCAACTGACATCACTGGCGGATTTGTTTGCGTTTCGCTATCGTAGCCAGGCTGCGGGTATTGTGGTGACGATATTCATGTTAGTGGGTGCGTTGCCATATATCGCGCTACAAATCCGCGCAGTGACCGAATCGATAAGAGTGCTTACCGACGAAGCGCCACCGCACATTCTGGCGATGGGATTTTGCGTAACCTTAACCGTGTTTGCTATTTTGTTCGGCGCCCGGCACATTACCGCTCGGGAGAAGCATCGTGGCGTAGTGGTTGCCATCGCATTTGAATCGTTAGTCAAGCTAATCGCATTATTATCCATTGGTGCGTTTGCATTAGTGGGGGTTTTTGACGGCCCCGGCGGTGTCATGCATTGGTTGGCGGAACACCCACAGGCTATAGATGCGCTTTATGAACCCGTGCGTGAAGGCCCATGGTATAGCCTGTTGTTTCTTGCGTTTGCGGCTGCGTTTTTATTACCGCGTCAGTTTCATATGGCATTCACTGAAAACCTCGAACCTTCAACATTACGTACTGCAAGCTGGGCTTTTCCACTGTATCTGCTGTTGCTAAACCTGCCGATTCCCATTTTATTGTGGGCCGGGCAATCGTTGCAATTAAACATGAATCCTGACTACTTCGTACTGGGGGTAACTTTGGCGCAGGCGCCGCCTTGGATGGCGTTGCTGGCGTTTATCGGCGGCGTATCAGCGGCCAGTGCCATGGTCATAGTATCCACCCTGGCGTTGTCTTCCATGTGCTTAAATCATTTATTACTGCCGGCCAGTTATCCTGACCCGAAACTGGATCTATACCGCTGGTTGCTGTGGGGCCGGCGCATGTTGATTGCGTTTATAATCATGGCGGGATATTTTTTCTATGCGTTGTTGGAACATCAGCAAAGCCTGGTGCAATTGGGGCTGATTTCCTTTGTCGCCGTGGCTCAATTCGTGCCGGGAATTATCGGATTACTCTATTGGCGGCGGGCAACCCGTTCAGGGTTCATTGCGGGGCTGGTGGCCGGAATCAGTATTTGGTCTGTTACCTTGTTAATACCGTTGCTACAAACGTCCGGCATGGTCGAAACCGATTTAGGTGTGCATGCATTTCAATATACATTTAATATGGACCGTTGGGGCTTCGCCACATTCTGGTCCTTATTGTTGAATGGTGTCTTATTTGTGGGGATTTCCTTAATCACCCGTCAAAGCCACGACGAACGTTCGGCCGCGCTGGTGTGTTGCGCTGAGACCATTGTGCCATTATCCGGCGTGGTAGCGGCTCGCTCATCGCGTGAATTTCGTGAAGGCTTATCAGAAATTATGGGAGACGAAGCGGCTGAAAAAGAAGTCAATCAGGCATTACAGGATTTAAACATGTCCGCCGATGAAGCCCGGCCAGCCCAGTTGCGCCAGTTGCGCGAACGCATAGAACGCAATCTCTCCGGGCTGATGGGGCCGCAACTGGCCTATATGATCGTCAATCAACAGCTGGAACTGGACGCCCAGGCCAAAATGGCCCTGGCGGATTCCATGCGCTTCGTGGAAGACCGCCTGGAGCAATCACGTTCCAAGCTGGATGGCCTCAGTGCGGACTTGGATAATTTGCGCCGCTATCACCGGCGTATTTTAATGGATTTGCCCGTCGGGGTATGTGCCGTAAGTCCGGAGCAGGAGGTAACGATCTGGAATCTTGCCATGGAGCTTTCCAGCGGGGTGCTGGCAAAAGACGTGCTGGGCAAGTCGCTGGCAACGCTACCGGCGCCGTGGAATGATTTGTTGAGCGGCTTTGCCAAAGCATCGGACAACCATATCTATCGCATTGATGTGCAATTTAACAACCGGCCTCATTGGTATAATTTACACAAAGCAGTTTTTGCCGATCCCAATCCACTAGTGAATACACAGAGTGGCGCTTCGGGCTTGGCTATCCTGTTGGAGGATCTAACCAACTTGGAAAACCTGGAAGCTGAATTGGCACACAGTGACCGACTGGCATCAATTGGCCGGTTGGCGGCCGGCGTTGCTCATGAAATCGGTAATCCGGTCACCGGGATCGCTTCTCTGGCTCAAAACCTACGTGATGAAAAAGATCCCGCCGTCATCCGCCAAAGTGTGGAAAGCATTTTAGTGCAGACCAAACGCATAACAGACATTGTACGTTCGTTAATGAACTTCAGCCGTAGTGACGAAGCATTAAAAACCAACACTGCGCCAGTGCCTTTAAACGAACTTTTAACCGATGCTATAAATCTGGTGTATCTAACGCATAAACAAAAACCCATCCAGTTCGACAGCGCACAATCCAAAAGCGTACGCCTCAAAGGCGACCGCCAGCGACTGGCTCAGATATTTGTCAACTTGCTCAACAATGCCTGCGATGCCTCCATGAACGGTGATGCGGTGGAAGTCATGGCGTTTGAAAAACAGGGCTCAGCGGTTATAGAATTTATAGACCGGGGCAATGGCATTGCAGCGGAAGTGCGCGACACATTGTTCGAACCTTTCGTCACCACCAAACCAGTTGGGCAAGGCACTGGATTAGGACTGGCTTTGGTTCATCAATTTATTGAAGAACATAATGGCAAAGTGGAAATCGATTCACAAGCAGGGGTGGGAACGCGGGTGGTAGTTACATTGCCCGTGGCATAACTAAAATTCGTCATTTTAAACCCAGCTGAACAATATTAACCTATGCCCGTGAACGGCCACTGAAAACCACTACTAACTATATCGGAATTTTAAGTAAAACAATGCCAAACATTCTCATCATTGAAGACGAAGAAGTCATACGCGATGCGGTAAAACGCTTACTGGAGCGTCATGGCTATGATGTTGCAGCGGCAAATTCCGTGGAGCAAGCCGATTCCAATCATAACCTGAGTGATTTTAACCTCATATTAAGCGACATCCGGTTGCCAGGCGCCTCAGGCACAGAGGTGATAACCCGCGCCCCCGGCGTGCCTGTGCTGATCATGACAGCATATGCCAGCGTACGTTCAGCGGTGGAAGCAATGAAACTGGGCGCAGTGGATTATATCGCCAAACCCTTCGATCACGATGAGTTGTTAATGCTGGTGGAACGCACCTTGAAACAATCCCGTTGCCAGCGTACCAATCAGGCATTGAAATCCGATATCAATCGCGAGTATCCGGTCGCCGGTATGGTGGGCCGGTGCGAGGCCATGCGGGATGTATGTTCGCGTATCGAAAAAGTCGCGCCAACGGATAGTACAGTATTGATCCTCGGGGAGTCGGGTACCGGCAAAGAATTAGTTGCCCGTGCCGTGCATGAAAAAAGCAACCGTAGTGATGCGCCTTTTGTCACCGTCAACTGTGCCGCCATTCCCGAAACATTGATTGAATCCGAGCTGTTTGGCTATGAAAAAGGTGCATTTACCGGTGCAGATAGCTCCCGCATGGGGCTCATAGAAAGCGCCAATGGCGGCACATTGTTCTTAGATGAAATCGGTGAATTACCCCAAGCCGCCCAGGCTCGCTTGTTGCGCGTGTTACAAGACGGTGAAATACGCCGCTTGGGTTCGGAACACATCAAACGCGCCGATATCCGCCTGATTGCCGCCACTAATCGAGATTTGAAACAAGCTGTGCAGGACAACAATTTTCGCAACGACTTATATTTCCGCTTACGAGTATTTGAACTTAAATTACCGCCGCTGCGCGAGCGTGGATCGGATATTAGTGATTTGACGCAGTTTTTATTAAACAAAATTTGCAAACAACTCAATCGACCTGCATTGCAATTCTCCGAAGATGCTTTAAAGACTATTCACTCACATCACTGGCCGGGCAATGTGCGCGAGTTGGAAAACGCCATAGAACGCGCCGTGATTCTTTGTGACGGTGACACCATTACGACAGACTTGCTTGCCATAGAACATGACAGCGCAATACCGCAAACACAAACAGATATCGATCAAGATCCATCGCTGGAAAACTATTTCCGTGAATTTGTTTTGTCACATCAAGACACCATGACCGAAACCGAACTGGCCAAGCGACTGGGTATCAGCCGTAAAACCCTGTGGGAACGCCGGCAGCGCTTTGGGCTACCCAAGGCGCAGAAAAAAACATAAATTACATGCCAACTTACCAATCGAAAAAGTCATGCATGTTATGTCGAGAGAAGGGTGCATAGACAGTAATATTTCCAGTGTACAGACAAATCATTATTTCTGAGCACTAAAATCGGCGCATATACACATATATAGCGGCTTGACTCTAATCCTAACCAAAGGAAAATACTATGCATAAATATTTTTTAAGACTTCGCGACCTGTCGACTTTTGTTTTTGTCACTATTATCGCCACTATATTTTATTCTACATCAACAGTGGCCGCTGACGGAAAGACCATCTATGACGCCAATTGTAAATCCTGCCACGAAAAAGGTGTTGGGGGAGCCCCTGCCTTAAGTGATAAAAAACAATGGCAAAGCAGGTTAGAGAAAGGCATCGATGGATTAGTAGAAATTGCCATCAACGGTATTCAAGGTTACGGCGGAAGCATGCCGCCACGCGGTGGAAATCCGAATTTATCCGACGCAGAAGTTAATGCGGCTGTTGTGTATATGGTGGACCTAGTGAGGTAGTCCCGACCAAAAATTCACACCACCCGAAAACAGTATTTGGCTAAAGTTATCCATAAAATTCAAAACGAATTTCAATTTAGGAAATGCAAGTCTCATAAAATTGATATACTGAACTATGAAAATAATACTCCAAGACTAACTCTCAGTACTTAGTGTTCGCCTACCGATTTCCAACGGCTTAGACGCGTCGTGATCTTCAGAATAGATTTTAGAGATAAAAAGTCGTAGATAGTACTGTGCCACACAGGCAAGTAGAAGGACAATAACGCAAGGAAGCGTAATTGCGCTTTCTTAAATTGAATAATTGTATAAGGGGAGATCGAACATGGCTTGCTAATTCGTGTCGGTCTCAGAGTCAGCAACGTTC
>JAJDNG010000077.1 GCA_022340845.1 Gammaproteobacteria bacterium
AAATCGTTCAGACGAACTCCCCTGCTCAGCCGCGGACCGCGATCCGAAAAACACCCTCACAACGAAACCGACGAACATTGGGCTCGCACCCACATTCAATTACTAAAACAAAAACAAGGCTCCGGCGGCGAAGGGTCTTAAAGGCAGTCCTATTATGTACAGCATTGAGCCGCGATAGTCATGATAGCTAATAAAATCCTTCTAAAATTAGATTTGTAAATACCAGTATTATTGATGGCAATTTGAAATTACTGTTTGAGCATCCAAGTCTCGAAAGTATCGGATTTCTAAATAAAAGGCACTATAATGTTAAAGAAGATGAAGTAGATTTGTACTTTAAAAACAAGTCAGAGGCCGGAAAAGAATATGTATATAAAGGATTATACCGAACATTTCGGTATAAAATTTATAATTAAAATGCGCACAACAACCATTTTCACCGGGCGAAAAGACGCGCGGGAGAAATGATTGTTATGTTAACTGAGATATGAAGAAAAAAGTAAGAAAAATCATAGTAGACAAAATCTCTTATAGTTGGACGGTTCAAGAGAGATTTTGGCCAGAAGGCTATTTGAAATTATGGATTGAAGGTCAAAAAACTCGGCCATGGCTTGTAATCGAGTTTGGGCAACTTGAAGAAGTCACCCCATCGTTGGTTGCATCCATAGTGAAGCAGGCAAATGATATGAAAGCTGCGATCAAGCAAGTGGAAAGTAATGTGTCAAATTGCAAATATGAGAATGAACTTCTTACCGCGAAATGAAACATAAAACTCAATAACGAGAATTTCAAGCTTCTCGTTTATACAAACGTTAGGCGTTTAGAACGAACATATGCGCCAGCAAAATCCTGAAATTAAATCACCAATTAGAGCATACTGAGCGATTTACTGTACACCCCGCCACCCGCCTCTGGCATTTGACTTTCTTGCGGTGGACGAATGTAACTGAACGCGTGGGCAAAAAAGCGTACCCTCCCTACAGTAGAACGTCCCGTCAGATCGGATGCATTGGCGGCCGCAGTAGGTGGTTGGTGAGAAATGCAGGCTAGCCCCGATTGTTGTAAAGTCCTTTTAAAATAAGATCGGTAAAACTGACAATACCTATCACCTTCCTGCTGTCAATCACTGGCACCCGTGACAGTTTGAAGTTGTCCAGAAACCGGGCGCAATAGCGAATATCCATTTGCGGGTCAACGAATGCCACTGGCTTGGCCATTATTTCATACACGTTGACACGGTCCGGCGATAAATCCTGGGCCAGCACTTTGCGCGCAATGTCTGATATCAGCAATATACCGTATTCATCGTCTTCATGACGCTTGTCGACCACCAAACATTTGGTTTCCACGTGCTTCATTTTTTGCAAAGCCTGGGATATGGTTGCCATGCCGTCGACCATATCAAACTTGGTTTTCATAACATCGCGCACACGAATTACCACCCTGTCGCTCATATCTCGTCCTCCACGGTTTTCGTCAGACGTTCCACTTGATGGGACACTCCCACGGCATCTTCCACATTCAGTTGAAACGCGATACCGGTGCCCGTCTGTTTATCAAACTCGCACACATCTGCGATTTTCTCCAAAATCTTGCGACTTAAGTGCTCTTCCACCAGGAACATTAACATGTCACGCTGGGTTTCCAAGGTAAGACCAAAAAACGTCTTGGTGGGTTCCAATCCTTCTCCACGGGCCTGGTTCAACACCGTGGCGCCGGTGGCCCCAGCCTCGCGTGCCGCTTTTAACACACCTTCCGTTTTGTCGTCCTCCACCAAAGCAACGATAAGTTTAAAATGCATAGCTACACTCCTTATTGAATTCCTGGCATGAATTGTTTGATTGGGTTGTTTATATAGAGTACGTTCATCGAACGTCTTCATTTGGGCGCGTATTATTTGCACTATTCAAGCGTTGATTACGTTTCTCCTGCCTGCGATATTTCCATTCAGAGATTTGCGCATAACCCATCACTGTAATCATGGGAAATAAGCTGGCAAATGCGATTAAACCAAAACCGTCCAGAGCCGGACTGCGCCCGGGCACCGTACTTGCCAGCCCCAGTCCCAACGCGGCGACTAATGGAACAGTGACAGTTGATGTGGTAACTCCGCCGGAATCGTATGCCAACGCAATAATCAAACGCGGCGCCACCGCTGTTTGAAGAACTACAATGATATAACCGGCAATGATGTAATAATGCAGCGGCGTGCCGGTCACGATCCGAAAAGTTCCTATGGCAATCCCAATAGCGACACCAAGACCCACGGCCACCCGTAAACCCCACACGCTAATGGTGCCAGCGGATACTTCATGGGCTTTGATCGCCACGGCCAGGAGCGCAGGCTCAGCAATTGTGGTCGCAAAGCCGATGGCAAATGCAAATATATACGTCCATTTGTAATCCTGCCAGCGCACGGTTTGGATGGCGTCATGTAATTCCGCGCTTAGTCCCTGAGCAATAAATGCCGGATCGGTCAGCTGTTCGGCCATTACTTTGCCCAGTGGAAACAGTGCTTTCTCCAAACCGACTAAAAACAAAGCCAGGCCGATGAGCACGTACACAAAGCCTATAAGCGTACGTTTCAAATTGGGAATCGGTTTGCGGATAACAAAAATCTGCACGCCAAATATGATGACGGCGATAGGCAACACATCACGCACAGTCAGTAACGTCATGGTTAAAATTTCATTCAATAATTCCATTTAAAAAAACATCCCATAACCCATGACGAATATCATTGGCGTTAATGAGGCGAACGCAATCAGCCCAAATCCGTCCACCATTGGGTTGCGACCTTTAATACTGGACGCCAGTCCCACGCCCAATGCTGTTACTAAGGGAACCGTTACCGTTGAAGTCGTAACACCACCAGAGTCGTAAGCAATACCCACGATTTCTTCTGGCGCGATCCCTGTCATAAGCACAACACCGATGTATCCTGCAATAATGAGATAGTGAATCGGCCAACCTTTAATAATCCGGATCACACCCACCAGGATGGCAATACCGACAGACACCGCCACGGTGAGTCGTAGCCCCATGGCGTAGGCGTCCATAGCCTCGCGGGTTTCTGCAATGATGTGCTCCTGAGCCGCGACAAAAGCGGCTTCTTTTGCCACCGCAATCAATGCGGGCTCGGCAACGGTGGTGCCAAATCCCAGGGCAAAGGCAAAACTTAGCAGCCAAAATAAGCTGCCTTTACGCGCGAACGAATACGCCAGCGATTCCCCAATGGGGAACAATCCCATCTCCAGTCCCCGCACAAATAACGCCAAACCAATGACCACTAACAATGTGCCTACCAATATTTCATTGACGTTGGGAATTGCTTGCTGTAACACCACAAGTTGAAAAAACCCAACGACGACAATGATAGGGACAAGATCCCGAAAACTGTACAGAAACGGCTTCAGTAATTCGCCGAATTTTACCAACACTCAATGAACTCCAATCCCGTTTGTTCTATCCAGGGCGTATGTTCTTTATACGGATCAGTCAATTTATAACTATAATTGATCGATTTTAATTTGGCAGCCTTTTTAAGCGTTATATCGTTAACGTCATAGTGTGAATGCGACATTTTTATAATGAGACTCAATAAAACCAAATTATTTGACATTACACGGGCGATAATGGATGGTGCGAGTTGAATTCCAAGCTGTCAGATCCTAAAATTCCAGTCAATGATGCCGCTGGCGTTTCTATTTGCCTAGTGTGAATGATTATTTTTTAAATATAGTTGCCCTGGCTCAAAGAAAGGAGGAAATTTGTCTTGGTTATTCTCTTGTGGCGCAATTGAACCGGCAATACTCAATGAATTACGACCTATCCCAGAGGAAAAACAAATGCTACGGCAATTGCAGCGCAACTCAGGCGTGCAACAGCCGCTACCGGTTCTCTATTCGAAGCGCCATGGGTATCAGCGCTCACCACTATAGGTTGGATCTGGCGTAAATCGATGCTGATTTGCTACCACGTCCTGTTTATGCGAATCCCACTCAGCTGACATGAGACCATTAGGCGCAGTCGCTTGCGGCCATGAGGAAACCGCCCAAGCCGCGGAGAGGATTTTACGCGCAGGCGGTAACGCGTTTGACGCCATTGTGGCGGCCCACTTCATGGCTTGTGTCGTGGAACCGGTGCTGGCCTCATTGGGCGGAGGCGGATTCTTGTTAGCACATACCCAAGATGGGCGCGATGTCCTATTTGATTTTTTCGCTCAAACACCCCAGGTTCTACGACCGCAAGATGAACTGGATTTTTACCCGATACTCGCCAACTTCGGCACTACCAGCCAGGAATTCCATATCGGATTGGCGTCCGTTGCCGTGCCCGGGGCCATTAAAGGAATTTTCAAAATTCATGAGCATTTGGGCTCCATGCCTATGTCGGAACTGGCTCAGCCGGCCATTGAAGCTGCCCGGCGGGGTGTAAAAGTCAATTCCTTTCAGGCCTATATTCTTGAAATCGTATCCCCCATATTGCGCGCCACGCCGCAATCCAAACAGCTATACCAAAGCTGCCATGATCCCGAATTGCTGATCGGCGAAGGCGAACGGTTAAAACAAACACAGTTTGCGGATTTTCTGGAAGAATTGGTAACACAAGGTGCAGATTGGTTTTATCACGGTGAAATCGCCCATGCGGTTTGCGATTTGAGTGCACGCGGTGGCGGTCAGTTGACTCTGCAGGACCTTAGGGACTATGAAGTGATGGTGCGTGATCCGGTCCGCGTCGAGTATAAGCATCATCAAGTGCTGACGAACGGCCCTCCCTCTTGCGGTGGTCCACTCATCGCATTTGCCCTCAATTTACTGGAGATAATAGATATCGATCAGTTTGCTCCGGGCGGCTGGCAACAACTGGCGTCGCTGGCTGAAGTCATGTCGTTGACCAATGAAGTGCGCTTGGAAGCGTCGTTACAACACTCACCGACCTCCCCGATATTGAATTTGTTCGATACTGACTTGTTACAACAATACCGCGAAAAAATCGTCGGCACTGTTCGCTCACTGCGAGGTACGACGCATATGAGTGTCATGGACAGCATGGGAAACATGGCTGGCTTGACCGTCAGTAACGGTGAAGGTTGCGGTCATGTTATTCCCGATACGGGTGTTATGCTGAATAACATGTTGGGTGAACAAGACTTGAATCCTAGCGGTTTTTTCCGTTGGCCAGCCGATCAACGCATGACGTCGATGATGGCGCCCACTTTAGTGATCTCACCACAGGGCAAAAAAACTTGCCTGGGATCGGGAGGGTCCAATCGGTTGCGTACGGCGATTCTGCAGGTTCTGATCAATCTCATCGATTACAATCACCCTCTCTACGATGCAGTCAATCAACCCAGGATACATTTCGAAAATGATTTGCTCAGTATAGAGCCAGGATTCGATGCTGGGGAATTGCAGACGCTGTGTCGCCAATATGCGAATCACAAACTGTGGAGGCAAAAAAACCTGTTTTTCGGCGGTGTACATGCCGTCACTGAACACCATGGCGTGTTCGATGGCGCAGGCGATCCACGACGCGGCGGTGTGGCTAAGGTTGTTGTATAGATCATTGCATAGATCGTCGCATCGATTTTCACAGAGGCCATCACATGGTTTCCGGCATCGCGCTGTGTGCGCTACACTTAGGGTTAGTTTCTCGGCATAGGCGTTCTTGCCATTAGGGTATAAACCCCAATGTGCATGCGATGTTGATCGTCACGACGAGTATATCACTGTTGAAGTCTGAGCAAATTCATCATGACGCAAGCGTTGAATCAACCAGCTACCCAACATGAAAACACGGACACCGAGCGCTTGCTCGATGCCATACAACAGTACTTGCAGGAATCGCCGGCAAGCCATTCGCCTCATGTTGAACTGGACAGTGCGTTGGGTGCGGATTTGGGACTGGATAGTTTGAGTCGGGTAGAACTTATTTCCCGATTAGAACGCTTATTTAACATATCCCTTCCGGACTACGTAGCCACCAGTGCGGAATCGCCCCGTGATTTGTTGCGGGCGATTCGCAGCGCCCCTTCAATTATTGATACGGCCCCCCCGCGCAGGCCAGCGGGACTCGTCAGTGGCAAATCGCCACCACGCGAGACCCTGCAAACCGCTCCACACGGCGCCAGGACATTGCTGGACGTACTACAGTGGCAGGCCCAACATCAACCTCACCGTCCGCACTTACAATTGTGCAATGGTGCCGATGATCCACCTGTTAGCTATGAGGCGTTATATTTCCAAGCCAAAACCGTAGCCGCGGGATTGCAAAACCTCAATATTCAGCCGGGCGAATGCGTGAGCATTATGCTGCCCACCAGTGAAGAGTATTTTTACAGCTTTTTTGGGATTTTGTTGGCCGGTGCCATTCCGGTACCTTTGTACCCACCGGCCAATCCTGCGCAATTGGAAGATCATATGCGCCGGCATGTGGGTATATTGAACAATTGCCAGGCGCCCGTGCTTATCACCATACCACAAGCTAAACATATCGCCCGTTTATTGCAATCCCACGTCACAGCATTACGCCATGTCACCACCATTGAAGAACTTTACGGCCACGGACACGCTTACACCAAAACTTCCGTCAAGCCCGAAGCCACGGCGTTTATTCAATATACCTCCGGCAGCACAGGCACACCCAAAGGTGTGGTGCTCAGTCACGCCAACCTGCTGGCGAATATCAGAGCCATGGGACAGACGGTACACGCTACCCCGGAAGACGTATTTGTGAGTTGGTTGCCGCTATACCATGACATGGGATTGATTGGCGCCTGGTTGGGCAGTATTTATTATGCGTATTTTTTAGCGGTCATGTCACCGCTGACTTTTCTGCATCATCCGGAAAAATGGTTATGGACCATTCATCAATATAAAGGCACGTTGTCCGCATCCCCGAATTTCGGTTACGAATTGTGTATTCGCCGCCTGGACGAACGCAAGTTGGAAAATCTCGATTTAAGTTCCTGGCGCGGAGCTTTCAATGGCGCCGAAACCGTAAGCCCGAGCACTATGGAACGGTTTTATGAAAAATTCCGCCATTACGGATTACAGCGTAATGCGTTGATGCCGGTATACGGCTTGGCCGAAAATTCTCTGGGTTTGGCCTTCTCGCCCCTGGGTCGGGGCATGAAAGTGGACAGTATCAAACGGGCCGCGTTTATGCGTGAGGGCGAAGCGGTACCAGCTGAACCTGGGGATCGCGATGCGTTGCAGTTTGTGTCCGCCGGTTATCCTATAGAGCATCATCAAATTCGAATTGTGGATTCCGCCAACCGGGAATTGCCGGAACGTCATGAAGGCCGCTTGCAATTTCACGGCCCCTCCTCCACCAGCGGATACTACCGCAACGCCGAACAAACCAAACACTTGTTCCACAAACAATGGCTGGATTCGGGAGACCTGGCGTATATTGCCAATGGCGAAGTTTATCTGACCGGAAGAATGAAAGATGTCATTATCCGTGCCGGGCGTAACATTTACCCACACGAGTTGGAAGAATGCGTGGGTGACATCGAAGGCATTCGCGCCGGCCGGGTCACCGCATTCGGCAGCACAGATACAGACAACGGTACGGAACGCTTGGTGATCATAGCCGAAACCCGCGAAACCGATGCTGAACAACTAAAACACCTACAGCGGAAAGTCAGCGCCAAGGTCAATGACTTAGCAGGCACGCCGCCCGATGAAATTGTGTTGGCCCCACCGAATACCATCTTGAAAACCTCCAGTGGTAAATTGCGCCGTGCCGCAAGCCGCCAGCTATATGAAACTGGAAAAATCGGAAAAAAAGCAAGGCCGGCGTGGATGCAGATTCTGCATTTTGCGGTGCAAGGATTTGTGGTGGAACGGCACAAATTCAAAAACTCGATCAAACGATTGCAGTTTGGCCTGTATGCGCGAATGGTATTTTGGTTGCTGGCAGTGTTTACCTGGCTCGGAATATCTGTTTTACCTGCATTGCCACAACGCTGGTCTTTGATCAAAACCGCTACCACATGGCTGGCAAAACTCACTGCCACACCGATTCGGGTCTACGGATTGCAGAACTTGCCGGCAGAGAATCAGCCCTGTATTTATGTTGCCAATCACGCCAGTTATCTGGATGCGCCGGTGATTGTTCATGTTTTGCCACGCATGGTTCGCTTTGTTGCCAAGTCGGAACTCAAACAGAGCTGGTTGAGCCGATGGTTTTTAAACCGAATTGAAGCGCAATACGTAGAACGTTTCGACCTGGAAAAAAGCCTGGATGATTTGAACAGTCTGTGCGACATCGCACAAAATCAACATGGACTGCTTTTCTTTCCCGAAGGGACCTTCGTGAGACGCCCTGGCATACTGCCCTTCCATTTAGGGGCATTTGTGGTTGCGGTAAGAACAAACCTTCCCGTGGTTCCCATTACCATTCGCGGCACGCGTTCCATTTTACGTCCAGACACTTGGTTGCCCCATAGGGGGGCGATTCAGGTGTTCATCGGCGATACTATAGATTCAACCAAAATAGATCCCACTCAATCAGCGCCGCACGACGATACGCCAACCAGCGACGATTTGTGGGCCAAAGCAAAATCAATACGTGATACCGCAAGAAACCAAATTTTAAAAAATTCCGGTGAACCGGATTTACATTTATAGTGGCTTATCCATTTATTTTATCAAGGCATTAATTTTCTCGAAAATAGCACCTCCAGATTGCATGGTCTTTGATCTGGATCACTTCGCGTTTCAAGCAAACTTTGTATGCTTAATAAAATAATTACGCCCCGTAAGTTACTGAAACTTCAATTTTATCGGACAAATTGGGCTTGTTTGAGATTTTTTATTGATGGACGAAACTTTTTATTTATAACGGTATCCCACAATACGACAATAGCTTTTAATTATCTTATGATATACTTATCAAGTTACTAATATATTTTTGGAGATCGTAAAATGAAAAAAAGAGTTTGCACAAATTGTGGTTATGTCGGTGAACCCATCCCGCAATGCGCAACCAGCTTTTTTGTCGATGCGTTTGTATGGTTAACCGTTGCTAGCGTTACGTTGTTTACCGGCTTTTTGCCGTTGTTGTTAATTCCAATTGCGTGGACAACCTTTCATATCGTCAAGTATCGCACGGTGAAGTGTCCGGAATGTGAAAATCTGGATATGGTGAGCAAAGAAAGCACGAAAGGCAAAGAAGCTTTGGATCACTTCCACAAAACCACCGCCAATGCTGCTTAAGAAAGAACGGGTTTAGAAAAACTCCCCATTTGGACAAATCCTAAGTGCGGTCCCGGCTAATATAGAGGGGCCGCACACTTCGTTTTGAATCCTGACGCAGCGCCTTGATCACGTCACAACGTTCTTTTTACGCTTTTCAGCTTCGATAAACACCCGTTTGACATTGGGATATTGGCGCTTGATTTCCAGATCAAGATTATCGATGGCTTTTTCTATGTCTTCTGCGACGGTATGGTCTGAAAAATCAACACTAATGTTAACCAATATAAAGTCCGGGCCCATGTGCATGGTTAATACTTCGTTTACATGATCCACCGGTCCGGAACTCAATACGATGGAACGTATCCCTTCGACCACTTTTGTGTTCGCGCTTTCACCGATGAGCAGTCCCTTGGTTTCATACGCCAGCCACATCGCCGTGCCGGCTAATATAAGCCCGATGAGAATCGAAGCTATTCCGTCAAAATATAAGATCCCTGTCACTTCACCCAATAGGATTCCCGCTAAAGCAACCGACAACCCTAACATCGCGGCTGAGTCTTCAAACAATACGACAAACATCGTAGGATCTTTACCCCGCTGCACCGCTTCGATGTAACCCCACTTGCCTTTGGCTTTGGTAAATTCCTGTAACGCAAAATACCAAGCTGCCCCTTCAAACAACATAGCCAATCCCAATACGATGTAATTGATAAACGCGTCGGTGATCGGTTGCGGATGCAGAATATGGAGTACACCCTCATAAATGGAAATCCCCGCGCCCAAAGCGAATATCAAAATGGCCACAACAAATGACCAGAAATAAATCTCCTTGCCATGACCAAACGGAAATCGTGCATCGGCGGGTTGTTTTGCTCGGCGCAATCCATAGAGCAATAATCCCTGGTTACCGGTATCCACCAGCGAATGGATGCCCTCGGAAATCATTGCCGAACTGCCAGTCAAACCCCCAGCAATAAACTTAGTAATTGCAATCAATGTGTTGCCGGCCAATGCGGCGTAAATGACTTTTTTGGAACCGGATGCCATTGTTATATCCTTGTTTTGTTGTTTTAGCCGGTTGTTTTCGGATGTTTTTGCCGGCCTTTTTATATTCGTTTACTGACTGGTTTTGCTATTTTATAACCATTCGCCACGCGTGAAACCCTCATGTCACAGGTTTTTTTGTGATCACTTTTTTCAAAGGTGATAAATTGATTTCGTCTATGACGGTTTCGGCACGGCTGTTTAATATCCAGATAATGGCCGATGCCACATCTGCCGGCTCGATGTAATTTTCGGTACTTTCCCCATGCGTAAAATCCAGTCTGTCAAAAAAAGGCGTCTTCACCATGCCAGGATTGACAATCCCCACGCGAATACCGTTGCCGCCACACTCTTCGCGCAAGGCTTGAGCAAAACCTCGTACCGCGAACTTGCTGGCACAATAAACAGATCCCCGCCGACTTCCGGTTAACGCCGCTTCTGAGCCGACAAACACAATATTTCCACGGCCGTGTTGCTTTAGCTGCGGTAGAAATGCCCTCACGACACAGGCCTGACTAACGAAGTTAATATCCATTAGCTCGCGGATCTGGTTGAAGGAAAACTCTTCCAAAGAACCGAACCGCCCTGCCCCGGCGCAGCATACAATATCGGTAATTCCGGTAATCGTTTTAGCCAACTGTTTTAGACTGGCTTCGCAAGCGCCAGAGTCCGCGAAATCAATGGATACGTTGTGAAATTCGCGCGACTGCACGCCACTTTTAGTAAAGTCCCGGGCCATACCAACAACCCGGTGTCCGGCGTTCAAGAGTTGCACCGCCGTCTCCTTGCCAATGCCGGAAGAAGCCCCGGTAATTATAATAGTACGTTGTGTCAACAATTAACTCTCCACGCAGCGGTAATAAATGTGATCAGGAATACGCTGCAACAATTGCTGCTGGCAATAATTCACCATTTCCGCCTCAATATCGGATTCATAACCAGTCAATCGCTGACCTTTCTTAAACCCACTGGCAAATAATTTCTCATCAGGATAGAGCTTGACAATATTGGCGAAATAATCGTTTGGCATCCTGAACAATCCCATGCTGACCGAATGCAGTTTATTGACATCAAGCTGGCTGAACAAGCGGTTGAACAACTGCAGATAGTTTTGCTTGTAGTCTTGATGATAAATCAACGGCTCAAATCGCAATGCCACCGGCCAACCCTGATTCTGTAACTTTTTTATCGCATCGATTCTTTTCTGCAATGCAGGCACTTTATATTCCAGGGCTTCGGAGACCGCTTCGGGCGAGAAGCTGTACGCTATAACACAATTAGCAACGGTATCCATCTCCAGCAAATGGCGTATTTGCGTGCTTTTGGTCCGCAGCTCCAACCATGCGTTTTCGTGACGCTTGAACAACGGGACAAAGTATTTGGTAAATCGGCTGAATGGCTCCAGCGCCAGGCTATCGCAATCATAACCTGAATAAAAATAGATGTTCTCGGTTTTTTTATGCTGAATTTTCATTGAAATGTCCTCGGCAAAATCCTCGAAATTCACAAATAATACATAGTTTGCCGACCGGTACATGCCCTGCAAAAAACAATAACGACAGTCGTACACGCAATTGAGCATATGCGAGAAATAATAACTCTCGCCTTCGCCAAACCCGTATCCGGGCGGTGCCGGCAACACCCTATGATCGTGCTTTCGAGCCAAAATTAAAGCGGGTTTGCGTTTTTGCAGGCGGAAATTCTGCGACTTGCGGTTAAATACTTCCCCATAGCGCTCTATCGGAACTTGCACAATCTGCGTAAACCGTTGCAATGTCTTTTGCACCAAGGGAATATCACGGACTTCCTGTTCATAATATATTGCGGAGAACATAATGACGTCAATCTAGCAACGATACACGACTGATTGCAAATGTGACTCTATACCTGCTAATACTTGGTTAGCGTTGTTTAAGTCCTGTGCTGGCAGGCATTCGATGACTGAATCCTCCCGTAACACGTGCCAGCGCTGCAAAAAACGCCTCAGTTGGTTTTTCTGGGCGACGCTAAAGCGAATTCGCTGCGTCAATAATCGGTAATCTTGTACGAATACGCGTGTGTCCGGC
>JAJDNG010000095.1 GCA_022340845.1 Gammaproteobacteria bacterium
CGTCCATGCAGGCAAAACGCAGGGAATATCGGTAACATTTTCAAATTTTGCGCCCTGAAGATTGCTCAACGGCAATCTGAAGAAGTGCCCATGGGGTGCGTCGAAGTAGTTAGCTGTTTCAGGGAACTGAATGCCGATCATGGACTTGTTTAGAGGTTCCCTAGTCTAGAACACTACACCAGCCCATCCTTGCACTCGTACCTCCCGCCTTCCACGGTGGTTGCGCGGACTTGTGTTTTGATTTTGCAGCTCGGCGTGACTAGGGGTACACTCGAGACTCGCCTTTTCTACATAGGGGAGCGAGAATCAGCATGACAAGACTCAAGCGTACGGTATTGCACGATGAGCATCGGGCTCTGGGTGCCAGGATGGTCGCCTTCGGTGGGTGGCAAATGCCTCTTAGTTACTCCATGGGTATTGTTGCGGAACACTTAACGGTGCGGAGCAAGGCCGGGTTGTTCGACGTTTCGCACATGGGCCGGTTTACCATCGGCGGGGCAGGTGCTGTGCCGTTTCTTCAACATGTGCTCACCAACAATGTAGAAGCCCCCGATGTTGAAGAGAGTCAATATACAATTATTCCCAATGAGTTGGGCGGTGCGATAGACGACGCTTACTTGTATCGTTTTCATGAAAACGAATTTCTCCTGGTAGTCAATGCGGCAAACCGGGATCAAGACTGGAGCCATTTCCAGCAACACTTGCCTAGGTTTGCGGCGGTCACACTACACGATCATACCGACGCGCTGGCTATGTTTGCCTTGCAGGGACCCGAAGCGAAATCCGTTTTAGAGCAAGTCATCACCTCGGGTCAACTCCCGGAACCATTGCGTAA
Organism: Gammaproteobacteria bacterium; assembly: GCA_022340845.1. Lineage (GTDB taxonomy): Bacteria > Pseudomonadota > Gammaproteobacteria > SZUA-152 > SZUA-152 > JAJDNG01. Next base: position 836 of record JAJDNG010000095.1, read on the forward strand.
TAAACTGAGTACCGTAAGCATTTGCGGTATTGAGGTGGGCGTAAGCCGCACCGGTTACACCGGCGAGCCCTTGGGCTTTGAGCTTTTTGTGGACCGCGAGCAGGCGAGTGCGTTATGGACAATACTCACTGAGCATGGTGCAACTCCCGTCGGCCTGGGTGCCAGAGATACCCTTCGTTTGGAAGCGGCATTTCCTCTGCACGGGCATGAATTTGGCCAGGATCCCGAGGGCAAGGAGATCCCCATCTTTGCTTCACCCATTGCGAAGATTGCAGTGAGTTTTTCGACGTTAAAAGGTAACTATATCGGACGCGATGCATTGCTGCGGCATCGTGATGCCTTTGAAAAAATCCTCTTTCGCGACTATTCCCTGCAGGCCGATCTGCCGCGCCTGGTGCAACCCATCGCTATCGTTGGCGCGGGGGTGGCGCGTGCCGGGGCGAGGGTCTTTCGCGGCGATCAATGCGTGGGTTGGGTGACCAGCGGTACCAGAGTCCCCTACTGGATCTTTGAGGGTGAGGGAATCGCTTCAAAGCAGACCGAGCGCCATCAGCTTCGTTCCATCGCCTTGGCATATATCGACAGTGATATCGTCATCGACGACTGGGTCGACGTTGAGATTCACCATAGGCGCGAGAAAGCGGTGGTGGTGGAGTATCATCTTAGAAGCGAAGCGCCTCCTTTCGCGCGGCCGATACTCCAGGACTATGTCGAACCGCCGATTCACTTACCTTCCGGAACGGCGCCACAAAAGGTGCGACGTTTGTTACAAAAAGCCGCTGACAATACCCGTTGGCGCCAGCGGGAGTGTATCAACCTGATCCCGTCTGAGATGACCGCCTCGCCGATGGCGCGCTTGCTTTCGGTGATGGATCCCGCCTTTCGTTACGCGGAACATAAAGAAATCGAGGCTTTTTATGAAGCGGATGTGTTTTATTATCAAGGCACGGATTTCATCCGCGAAGTTGAACAGCTGTTAAAAGAGGAACTGAAACGGTTTCTCGGTTGTACCGAAGTGGAAGCGCGTGCCACCAGCGGACAGATGGCCAATGCCACGGTATTTAGCGCCATGGTCGCCTATCTAAATCGCGCCCAACCCAAACGTGAACCGCGAAGAATGGCCCAGGTGATTAATTACCATTTAATACAAGGCGGGCATATCAGTTCGCAGCCCATGGGCGCGCTCAGAGATTTTGTGGCACGTCATCCACGCAAGGAACGCGCGGCCGTTGAAGAGTTCCCGGTGCTGATTGACAACCCTTACAAAATTGATGTCCCCGCCGCTCTGGAACTGATCGACGAGTATCGGCCCGAGCTGATTATTTTTGGTAAAAGCATGGTTATCCATAAAGAGCCGCTGGCTGAGATTCGTGCCTTTCTGGACGATCAGGGATTGGATCCAGTGGTCATGTATGACATGGCCCATGTATTAGGGCTCATTGGTCCGCATTTTCAACAACCTTTTATTGAAGGCGCCGATCTGGTCACGGGATCGACGCATAAAACTTTCTTTGGTACGCAGCGCGGCGTTGTAGGCAGTGTGTACGAAGAGTACGAGGAGCGTTACGAGTTGTGGGAAGCCATCCAACTGAGAACGTTTCCCGGTTCGGTCTCAAACCATCACTTGGGCACCATGCTCGGGTTGTTGGTGGCCGCTTACGAGATGAATCATTTTAAAGATGAATACCAACCGCAGGTAATTGCCAATGCTAAAGCATTTGCCCGCGCTTTGAGCGAGAACGGATTGAACGTTGCCGGAGATCCGCAAATCGATTTTACTGAAACACATCAGGTTATTATCGAAGTGGGGTATGCCAAGGGCCCGGAGTTGGCCAATCGACTTGAGCACAATAATATTATCTGCAACTTTCAAGCAACCCCTGACCAGGAAGGATTTACCGCGTCTGGCGGTTTACGGTTGGGAGTTGCAGAAATGACCCGCTTCGGGATGCGGCCTGAAGATTTTGCTGATCTAGCGGTGTTAATTGCCGAGGTTGTGAATCGAGATACTGATGTTACGGAACAAATAAAAGCACTGCGCAGGAAATTCCTCGACCTTAAATATTGTTTCAAAGAGACCGAAGCGCTTGAGATGCTTTATAAGCTCTTGTAACCAGTTAAGTTGCGGAAGCGAAAAAGTCTCGTGCCAAGCAAACAGCTTGAATAATAAAAAGTATTCGTAAAAAACCACGTTATTTTTGGCTTTAAAGGGCTCTTTTTAGAGAAAAGATCGCTTTACGGAAAATTGATATTATCAGAAAATATAGGTTTGACTTGTAAGAAGGATTTCGGATTATAGGTAACAAGGAGTATAGGTAACAAGGAGTATAGGTAACAAAATGACAGTGGCAGGACGATTATGACAACACGCTCTTTACGCTCAATTTACCAACTTAAAATCACGCTTAAATACGCTGAGCCACCAATCTGGCGTAGGCTGCTGATTACAAGCACGGATAATCTGGAGGATGTGCATATTGCCATACAGATAGTGATGGGCTGGACGAATTCGCATATGCATGAGTTCGCCAAGGGCGGCGATCGTTATGGTGTCCCTGATGCGGATTTTCCATCTGATGTGCGCGATGAGTCCGAATACCGACTGGATCAGGTGTTGAAAAAAGAAAAAGATAGGTTGAACTATGAGTATGATTTTGGCGATGGATGGGAGCATGAAGTGTTGTTGGAAAAAATTCTGCCGTTTGAGCCCGGTACCGTGTTGCCGGTCTGCCTTAAGGGCGGTCGTGCCTGTCCGCCGGAAGATGTAGGCGGTATTCCCGGTTATGAGATGTTCCTGGAAACTATTTCCGATCCTTCACATCCAGAGTACGAAGAATTGCTTGAATGGTGCGGTGGAGAATTTGACCCGGAGCATTTTGACCTGGCGCAGACAAATGATTTATTGCGTGAGTATTGCGATTAATGGTTAGAGTAGTTGGGCTGCCGAACTGATTACTAGGCAATCCAGAATAACCGTAATCCCGTCGGAATTTGCTTGGAAATAAAGACCGGCGACGGACGTGAGTTGTCTGTCGCCGGCCTTATGTTTTTAAACAACGTTTCCGCTTGGTTGCTTCACGCCAATCGCTTTTCAGGGTGTATCCACGTTGTGTAGCCGTGGCATTGCCCCTTGAAGAAAGCAATTAACGAAAGCAGCGATATCCCGCATCTATGCCCTCAAACGTGAAAAACCTCGCCGACGTATCATTTAGTGTTGGTCTTTTTTGTTCTTTTTTTCTGCAGAGAGTATTTTGCTAAATACGGCGTCGCCATTGATATCTTTTAACTCGACCGTCATGGCTTTTGACCGTTTGTCTATGTGGACTTCGCCGAAGAACTGCAGGCCCGCGTAAGGCGATAGGTTGGCCTGGCCTGCCGGAGGCGCCATGCTGAATACCACTTCGGGGCCGAACGTGCCGTCCGTGCTATTGGGTCCGAAGGATCCGGCGTTCAATGGGCCGCTGATGAATTCCCAGAACGGTGAAAAGTCATCGCTTGCCGCAATTTTTGGATTGTAATAATGTGCGGCCGCATAATGCACATCGGCGGTCAGCCAAACGACGTTGTCGATGTGCTTATGCTTGATAAAGCTTAACAGGCGGGCGATTTCCAGTTCGCGCCCCGCGGCTGGGCCGTCATCACCGTTGGCGATGGCTTCCCAGCGCTGGGGTGGATTGTTGACATAATCGTCGCTGATGTTCAGACCGATGGGCATGTCCGCGGAAATAACTTTCCAGACTGCGCGGGATTTTTTCAGTTCCTGTTGCAGCCAGGCTAGTTGCGTATCACCTAGAAATGCGGTTTCGGCGCTTTCCACTGGCTGCAGGTTATCGGTATTGGGCCCGCGATAACTGCGCATGTCCAGTACAAACACATCCAATAAATCACCGTAGGAAATCTTGCGATAGATTCGCAGGGGTTCCTCGGCGTCATGTGGGCGCAAGGGCGCATATTCATGAAACGCCTGGGTTGCGCGGGCTACAAGCAGCGGAACGTCTTTGACGACATAACGGCTGTCACCCAGCAGGTCTTTGGAATCCGACCAGTTGTTGGCGACTTCATGATCGTCCCATTGCCAGATTTGAGCGACTTGCGCATTGAAGCGGCGCACATTCTCATCGAGCAAATTGTATTTGTAACGGCCGCGGAATTCGTCCAGCGTTTCGGCCACTTTACTGACTTCCGGCGTTACCAGATTGGTCCAGATCTCGCCGTTTTCGGCGACCACGCTTTCTTGAATCGGTCCGTCGGCATAGATGCTGTCGCCACTTTCTATGTAAAACTGCGGTCCGACCTGACGCATGGCCTCGAAAATTTTCATGCCGCCGAAATCTTCGTTGATCCCCCAGCCCTGACCGCCGATATCCCCGCCCCAGACGAAATGGATATCGTCGTGTTTGCCAATGGTATGAAAATGACCGGTGACGGGTTCACTTTGATTGCGGTTATTGGTGAGATCTTCAAACCAGACCTTGACGTAGATTTCCTTGCCCGCAGGAAGCTGGGTTAAGTCCTGCTTCACAGTGAAGTCGGACTCGGGGGTCGCATACGGGCCTCTTACCTGGACGGGATTGGTGAATTCCTCATCAAGCGCGTACTCCAACATCATTCGGGAAGGGCGGTCAGCGCGGCTCCATATTATGGCGCGGCCGTCAGTGACATCGCCGATCTGGATGCCTTGTTCCATTACTGGCACATCAGCACTCGCTATGTTTACGGTTAACGATAAGGCAGCCACGGCTGTTATTTGTCGTAACAGGGGATTTACTCGGTACATGATTTACTCCTTTTCTGTCAGTTAAACCAGAGACCGAGTAAAACGTTATTTTGTGACAAGGTGTTGAAAGATTAATGACAGTCTAATGACGATAACCGGATCGTCGGAGGCGATGAGGGCTAGGATAAAAGGGGCTCAGGGATCTTTGACTTCTCTGCCCCGTTTTATCGTGATCCGATAGTCGCGGTTCACGGTTGCTCCAAAAGATGGTGTGAAAATCGAAAACCGGGTTAAAGAGCAATTTTGCGAATTGTATTCGGGGCAGCAATGACGGCGTCGCTTTTATCTGTACTGAGTTTGACGTTCGTCGAACGCCAAGGTGCCTACAGCCGTAAGTCCCACAAAATAGCTGTTAGCAAAAGCCTTACAGGTTTCTTTCT
>JAJDNG010000103.1 GCA_022340845.1 Gammaproteobacteria bacterium
CCAGTGGTTATGTCCCGCCGACTAAGTGACCAAAAGGCAAAGTTAAAAACCACGAAGGCACGAAGAACACGGAGGATAAAATCCACAAAGTCTTTTTCCTGCGTGTTATTTGTGGTGATACAAATATAAATTGGATTGGTACTATTGAGTTGAAAATCAGGCCGAATCCCGCTCATACTTCTTCAACAACACCCCTTCATCCCCGCAACAACTGGCCGAACATTTCTTAACCTGGTGCACGGCTTGCGCATCTTGCTGCAAATAGACATGCACCGGTTGGTTTTCCGTGGCGCAATCGCAGCCCTTGTCGTCGTACACATAACTGTGTTTCAGGCCGGTTTTTTTCGCCAGGCCATGTGCGGCCCATAAGGTTTCGCTGGGTGTGGCCGGCACATGAGATAATTTGTAGGCCGGAAAGAACCGAGTAATATGCCACGGTGTGGATTCGCCCAAATTGTCCTTGATCCAGGCAGCAATGCGTTGCAATTCTTCCATGTTATCGTTTTTGCCGGGAATGATATTGGTGCGCACTTCCACATGAATGCCTAGCTCCTGGGCTTTCTTAATACAATGCAATACCTGCTGTACTGAACCGACCGGGCAGATTTGCCGATAAAATTCATCGCTGAGACTCTTGATATCGGAACACAATACATCAATGTGAGGTGCCATCAATTCCATAGCTTCGTCGGTGACAAAACTGTTGGACACATATACTGTGTACAAACCTGCATCTCGGGCTAATTTGGACGCATCCACCACATACTCCAGCCACACCGCCGGCTCGGAATAAGTAAAGGCAATGCCGTCCACATTATGGCGCAGCGCCGCCTGGACCAATTCTTCGGGAGTGACGAATGCCGCCGTGGATTGGCCTTTGGCTAATTCATCCAAAGCCGTTACCCCCCAAGAAATCTCCAGATTATGGCAACCGCCACAGCGAAAGTTACACCCGTAGCTGCCCACGGACATAACGCGAGTGCCCGGTCGAAAATGGCGTACCGGCTTGTCCTCGATACGGTCGATCGCGATAGCGGACAAGATACCGTAGGACAAATTGTATAAAGTCCCATTGCGGTTGACATGTGCCTGGCAAAATCCCCGTTGCCCATGGCTGAGCTTGCAGCGCCATAAACATAAATTACAGCGGGTGGTACCGTTATCGAGTTTTTCTTGCAGGCGGGTTTCGATTAAGTGGTAGCCAGGTGCTGAAGTGGTGGGAGTTGCAGGCGTTGAGGCGGAATCAGTCAAAATATATCCCTTTGATTTGTATAGGATTAACAGGATTTGTCGGATGGACGATTATACACCAGTTTGGCTCCCACATCCCCTGCGAGATTGTTCGCACCGGCCTAATCGCGCCAAGTCGCTTCGTCTGCGAGCCACAAAATATTTTGGTCTGCCGCTTGACTCAGCGCCCCGCAGCCGTTTTAATACGCGTTCCGATTTTTTCGGACCTATCCAACCTAAAGCCCAGGTAGCTCAGTCGGTAGAGCAGGGGACTGAAAATCCCCGTGTCGGCAGTTCGATTCTGTCCCTGGGCACCATATAAATCAAGTGGTTATCTAATTCTGTACCAGGATATACCATTTGGGCCTACGCCAACTGCGCCGAAACTCGGCAACAGTCGCCAGCTTAGCTTTGCTCTGTTTTTCCAAACCATCCAAAAACAGTATCAATTCGAACTGAGCGTTTGGCTTCCCGTATTCTTCGTCAAACATACGGGCGATATCGTTGGCAGTGGTTACTTTTCTGCCAACCACTTCACTTGTCAGGAATGCCACTCCTTTGAATTGTTTGCCCGGTTCGAAAGACTTGTAAACCAACTCAGTACATACCAAAGCCGAGTCGGTTAAAAAGTCAAAATCAAAATCGTACGGCCTGCCATGGAATGAAAACGCTTTGTAGATGACTTTGGCTTTTTCCAATGCGTTTAAATGCGGCCGTAGTACCGCAACACTGTCGGCGTCGGCGGAATGTTCCAAGCTGGTAAACGACACGCCTTCGCTGATGGCTTCAATGACTCTTACTTTGTGGCTATCTTCGGTGGTTTGGCTTTGGTCATAGCTTTCGGGGTAGCGAGATTTTAACAGTAATTCGAAATCCCCGCTTTCCACCCCCATGGATTTAACCCAGGCAGACACTGCATCACCAATTAAGTATTTACGCCGTTCGTCAGCGGTACCAATGTAGATGGCCGCGTGTGGCCAAAAACCGGGTAAACCTATGTTAGACAAATACCACTCACGTCGCTCTAACAAAACATCCGCCGGTTGCAACAAGGCGCTCATCTCATGGATTTGTTGCGAAGAAATTAATGATTGATTGACACGAACTACTTTGGTATCCCCCATCCATTCCGCCACCCCGGCCTGTACGGGAAACCATGCGGTGGTACTGGTGTTTTTAATAATGTCCATAGCGTTTTTTAAGGTGAGCAGTTCACCACGGCCTGCTCCGAACTGCCAGATGCGCTGGACGTCTTCGGCAATGGCGGCCTGCGATGGTGAAGATTCATCTTTGTTTAAGACGCTGTTCATGGAGCTTAACGCCACGAACTCGGTGCCGCGGATGACGTTCAGGAATCGAAATTGAAATTTGTCATAAGCTCCGGTGGTCAGCGCAATATCATCAACTGCTTCGTTTAAAATAACATCCAGACCTGGGTCATTTTCAACGCGATGAATATATTCAAGTGCAAACCGGTATTGCGCGACAAAAGCCCCAAATAATGTCATCAATGCGTGCTTGCGGTATTCGGCATCGTTGCTAAGATAAAAGTTGTCATACAATTGGCCGATCGAATCCAGCGCTAAGATATAGTCTAAAAAGCTTTTCCATGTAGAGCGGATTTGTTGTTTTTGTTCAAGAGTAGGCAAGCGTTTTTCGGTGAGCTTGTCAGCAGGAAATAAATCCGTATGACTGTCCATATATCGGATTATTGCCTGCATCCCCGTCCGGTACTGCAACACGGCTTTTTGATCACCGCTTATACGCGCAAATGACACATAACTCGGTTTAGACTGGTCCGCCGCGACGGGTAGTAAAAAACCCATTGCAAACATTATCACCAGCCAAGGGAATCCCTTCTTAACCCCCATTAATGACCCCCAAGCACACGCCGATATGAATTTCATCATATATT
>JAJDNG010000105.1 GCA_022340845.1 Gammaproteobacteria bacterium
TCTCTTACCGAAAGAGATAAGTTACGATGTGTAAAAAATATGCGCAACAGCAACCAGCGAATGTTTTCAAACATTACTTAGTGACTTGAATCAAGCAACGCCGTGGCCGATGCTAATCTAAAACCGAAATCAAAACAAACACCCATCGGCGTCATATCCGAAATACATGGGCCGGTAGTGGAGATTTATTGCCGGCAACTTCCACCGCTGCGCCAGGCATTGTGCGCATCTGTTGACCACGAAACGTATCAATTCGAAGTGCACCAGCATTTGGACGAGCGCCATGTGCGGGCTATTACCTTACATCGAACGTCGGGCCTGCAACGGGGCATGCCAGTGTTCGATACCGGTGCTCCTTTGCACGTCCCGGTGTCCCAAGAGTGCCTGGGACGGGCGCTGAATATTTTCGGTGAACCTCTGGATGATGCCCCTCCCATAATAACCACGGAATTTCGCAATATCCGCGGCAGGCCTCTGGCGTTAACGGAAACCGTTGCCGCCCGCGATGTGCTGCAAACGGGCATCAAAGTGATTGATTTATTGTGCCCGTTTGTGCGGGGCGGTAAAACCGGATTGTTCGGCGGTGCCGGTGTGGGCAAGACAGTATTAGTCATGGAGTTCATGCACGCCATTATCGCCTTGCATAAAGGCGTTTCGGTATTTGCCGGTGTCGGTGAACGCATCCGTGAAGGCCATGAATTGTGGCATGAACTGCAAGATGCCGGCGTCATGGAAAAGTCTTTATTGGTGTTCGGGGAGATGGATGAATCACCCGGGGTGCGTTTTCGTATCGCTCTCACGGCACTCACTTACGCGGAATATTTACGCGACACCTTGGGAAAAGAGGTCTTGTTCTTGATGGATAATGTATACCGCTTTATTCAAGCCGGTAGTGAGATTTCCAGTCTGTTAGGGCGCATGCCGGCTACGGTCGGTTATCAACCTACCCTGGACACGGAAGTGGCGGAAGTCGAAGATCGCATATCCTCCACCGCGCGCGGTGCCATCACGTCAGTACAAGCGGTGTATGTGCCGGCTGATGACATGACGGACCCGGCCGTCAACGCCATACTGTCACACCTGGATACCAATGTCATTCTGTCGCGCAGCCAGGCCGGCAAAGGGATTTATCCCGCCGTTGACCCGCTGCGCTCGGGCAGCAAGATGATGGACAGGCACATTCTGGGCGACAGGCATTACAACGTCGCTGAAGGGGTACGCGAGCACCTGGCTCGGTATCAGGAACTTGAAGATGTAATCACCATGTTAGGCATGGAAGAGCTTTCCCCAAATGATCGGCGCATCGTGGTACGCGCCCGTAAACTGCAACGTTATTTATCCCAGCCATTTTACGTGACGGCATTGCACACCGGTATGAAAGGCGCTTCAGTGCCACTGGACGTGGTATTAAAGGATTGCGAGGATTTTCTAAGCGGTAAATATGATGATCTAAGCGAGGACCAATGTTATATGCGGGGAGCGATGTAGGCAACGATGCAAACCTTCATTCTCCATTTGCAGGATGCCACCCAATACGAGCGGGTCGAAAACGTCGCTTCCTTTGTTGCCGAAGACGACTCCGGCAGCTTTGGCTTATTGGCAGGGCATGAAAAAATGATGACTTCGCTGGTGTTTGGATTGGCACGTTACCGCGTGCAGGAGCAAGCCTGGCAATACCTCGCGCTACCCGGCGCCTTAGTCTATTTTCTCAATAATGAACTGTACCTCAGTACGCGACGTTTTTTAAGAGATGATAATTACGATCGCATCAGTACCGCTCTGCGCCAGCAATTACAGACTGAAGAACAGGCGTTGCAGAGCATTCGTACCAGCTTGCATCAAATGGAAGAAGCAATGCTAAAACGCTTATGGGAATTGAGTCGTAGCGGGAAGAAAATGTTATGACCGAAGATCGCCACGACAAACTCGAACAAGATGTGGAAACCCGCATCAAGCGCATGAAAAAAGCCGAACAAGAAAGTCACACCGTGCTCGCCTATACTACCTACATAGGCACATTAGGCCTCGTATTTGTGTTGCCGGTGGTGGGCGGGGCATATCTTGGAAGGTGGCTGGACAGCTTGGTCGAAGGCTACTCTATTCGCTGGACCATCAGCATGTTGTTTCTCGGCATTATAGTCGGCGCGATGAATGTTTATTTCCTGGTTCGGACAAATGAATAACCTTTATGCAAGAATCTGAAGTCTTCAGCACAGTCTTATTTACCATTGGCCCGGTAGAGGTCACCGACACCGTGGTGACTACGTGGGGTATTATGGCCGTATTGGCTTTAGCCGGTTGGTTGATCAGCCGTCAATTACAAACTCAACCCAAAAAGATCCAGGTGATGGCTGAAGGCATTGTCACTGCTGTGGAGGAAAACATTGAGGCGGCCATGCCGCAGTATTCCAAGGCGGTGGTACCGTTTATTATGGCGTTGTGGATTTTTCTAGTGCTGGCCAATTTAGCCGGATTGATACCCGGATTGCATTCGCCAACCCGCGACTTGTCACTGACGGCAGGATTGGCATTATTGGTGTTTCTGTCCGTACATTGGTTTGGTATCCGCACACAGGGATTAAAGCGTTATTTGCAACATTACCTGACACCCAGCCCCATATTGTTACCGTTCCATATCATCAGCGAAATAACCCGCACCGTTGCATTAGCCGTACGTTTGTTTGGCAACATGATGAGCCTTGAGATGGTGGCATTGTTGCTATTAATGGTGGGCGGATTTCTTGTGCCGGTACCCATTTTGATGTTGCACATTGTCGAAGCATTAGTGCAGGCTTATATTTTCGGTATGCTGGCGTTGATTTACATTGCAGGCGCCATTCAATCCCAACAGCTAAGACAAGAAGTGAACCAAGAACAAAAGCAATCAAAAACCCAAGCCGAACAAAAGACACGAGAAGACATTCACAACGAGGAGTAAGTTATGCCCGAGATGCATTGGTTTATTTTAGGCTCCACGGTGGGCGCGCTACTGGCAATAGCCATTGGCGTTATTGGGCCGGCATTCGCTATGGGGAGGGCCATCAGTCAGGCGTTGGATTCTCTGGCACGACAACCGGAAAGCGAACGCAGTATTATGCGCACGTTGTTTATCGGTTTGGCGATGATTGAATCTCTTGCGATTTATGTACTGGTTGTGGTTTTGATAGTGTTATTTCGCAATCCGCTCATCGAATATTTACTGAAATAGTCCATAATCCAAAATAAGTATTAAAAGGGAACCGTCGTGGAACTGTCCTGGTCAACCTTCTTACTGGAGATCATCAATTTCCTGATCCTTGTGTGGATCTTGAAACACTTTTTTTATGCGCCGGTAGTCAGCGTTATCGAACGTCGTCGCAAAGGCATAGAAGATAGTCTGGCACAGGCCGACGCCATGCGCAGCGAAGCCAAGCAAGTGGAGGACCAGTATAAAGCGCGCCTCTCCCAGTGGGAGACGGAAAAAAAACAAGCTCGTGAAGCGTTGGATAAAGAGATTAATGATGAACGTGCGCGTTTGATGGAAGCACTGCAAAGCGCTGTGGACAAAGAGCGCGAAAAGGCTAAAGTGCTTGAGACTCGCCGCGTGAGCGAGCTGCAACGGAAAAATGAACAACAAGCCATGAATAACGCGGCTCAGTTCACCAGTAAACTGCTGGGCCGCTTGGCCAGCCCGGAGATGGAAAATAAAATATGTGAATTGTTACTGGAGGAATTGCCGCGATTACCGCCAGAGCGGCTGGAAGCCTTAGGTAATGTGTTTTCCAGCGATGAAACACCAATCGCCGCTCAAGCTGCGGTGAAGGTCAGCAGCGCCTACGATTTAACTGAACAGTGTTGCAACAGCATAAAAACCGCTCTTAGTGACCTGGTGGGTAAACCCATTGAATGCAAATTCGCCCGTGATCCGCAACTGATTGCAGGACTGCGCATCAACTTTGGCCCATTGGTCTTACGGGCAAACTTACACGACGAATTGCAACTGTTTATCGAATCCGCCAATGAATCAGCCTGAAGACATCCCCGTCGATTCGTTGCTAAAGCGGCAAGCCGAATGGCTTTCCGGCTACAGACCCGGATTGCGCGTTTATGAACAAGGTATCGTGGTGTCCGTTGGCGACGGCATTACCTGGATCAGCGGATTACCCTCCGCCGCCATGGATGATGTGTTGTACTTGGAAGATGGCAGCCAGGCGATAGTGTTTGCCTTAACCAAACAAATGGTGGGTGCGGTTTTGGTGCACCAGACCGAGCGCTTGACCTCAGGCACTATTGTCTATTTAACCGGTAAACCATTAACGATTCCCGTGGGTGATGAAATGTTGGGTCGAGTGGTGGATCCGGTGGGCACACCCTTGGATGGATTAAAGCCACCCGAGTGCAAGAACCGGCAAAACCTGGATAGCTTGTCGCCACCGTTTATCACCCGGGAATTTGTTCGCGAGCCATTATACACGGGTAATAAAATCATTGATGCGCTCATTCCCATAGGCAAAGGCCAGCGCCAGCTCATTGTGGGTGACAAGGGATTGGGTCGCAGTTCGCTGGCTATCGATGCTGTGATTAATCAACGCGAAAAGAATGTTTATTGTGTGTATGTGCTTATCGGTCAAAAGCGTTCCACTGTGGTCAACGTTATTCAAACATTGAAAGAATACGATGCCTTGCATTACACCACCATTGTCGCCGGAGAAGCCACGGCACCACCGGGGTTGAAATATTTGGCACCGTTCGCCGGCTGTGCCATCGCCGAGGCATGGATGCGTCAGGGCAGGGACACATTCGTGGTGTACGACGATCTCAGCATGCACGCTCAAACCTATCGCGAGCTGTCATTGCTGTTGCGCCGGCCGCCGGGCCGTGAAGCTTATCCGGGGGATATTTTCTATTTGCACGCACGTTTGTTGGAACGTGCTACCTGCTTGTCGCATGAATACGGCGGCGGCAGCATGACGGCGTTACCCATCGTCGAAACCCGGCAAGGTGAAATTGCCAGCTATATTCCCACCAACTTGATTTCCATCACCGACGGGCAAATCTATCTGGACGCGGATTTATTCGCCGGCGGTTTCCTGCCCGCCATAGACATTGCCAAATCCGTATCCCGCATCGGCGGCAAAGCGCAACATCAACGTATCAAAGAAGAAGCGGGTCGAATGAAGCTAGACTATTTACAATATTTGGAGCTGGAAGCCTTCACCCGCTTTGGCGCAAAGCTGGAAGCCACCATGGAGAACAAAATCAAACGCGGTCGCTTACTGCGGGAGATTCTCACCCAGGAGCGTTTGAGCCCGTTATCCATAGAATTCGACCTGGCGTGGTTGACTGCGTTTAACGAAGGACTGTTTGACAAATTTAAACCGGAACAAATCGAAGATGTGCTGCAAAAACTCAATCGCTCAGTGGAAGATAGCCCGCTGACATTGAATGATGAACGTTCCCGATGGGTCAACGCTGTGCGCACCTGGGTACCCGCGCCTACGGATACCGAAGATGACACGTCTGTATGAAATAGAGCAACATCTGCATTCCATGCAGGATATCAGGGAAATCATGAACTCCATGAAAAACTTATCACTCATGGAAACCCGAAAACTGTCCCATTTTCTATCCAGCCAACAGCGCGTAGTAAAGAGTACTGAGCAAGCTGCCAAGGATTTTCTAAGCGCATATCCGGAAATGCAAATCTCATCGCCAGCCGTCAGCCAAGTGTACATTCTCATCGGATCGGAACAGGGATTTTGTGGCGACTTTAATCAGACGCTAATCGATACTTACAATGCAATTGCTGCGGAAAAATCCACGGACGATATCAAACTCGTGGCAATAGGCATGAAATTGTACAACTTACTTCAAGATCATCCGCAGCTCGTAAAAGCGCTAACGGGCCCTACCGTAGGGCAAGAGGTTGACACGATCTTGACA
>JAJDNG010000112.1 GCA_022340845.1 Gammaproteobacteria bacterium
GAATCGATCTTATATCCAAACGACGCTGGTTGGGGCGGTAATCACTCTGGTGCTGTTGTTAACCAGCTGTGGACAGGATGAATCCACCGACCAGCGTAAACTCCCTACCAACGGCAAACAATACATCGTTGATCTGGCCGACACCTACACCGAACTGGGGGATTTGGATGCCATGCAGCAACGAGGCATCATCCGGTTTCTGATGCCGCGCAGTGATGAAGCTGATAGCTATTTGCCAAGGCAGGGATTCCCCTTGTATCAGGAAATGGAACTGGCCAGCGCCTTCGCCGAACACTTGGGTTTGGAGCCCGAATGGATTTTTGTGGAGCGGTTCGATGAAAACATCCCCTTGTTGCTGGCGGGAAAAGGCGATCTTATCACCGCCAATATGACCATTACCGAAGAGCGCAAACAAAAGATCTTATTCAGCGTCCCCATAGAAATCGTCAGGGAAAAAATCGTCATCCGCGCCGGAGATAATGTCAGCAAACCCAGCGATCTGGTTGGCCGGCGCATCGCCGTGCAAAAATCCTCATCCTTTTACCAAACGGCGAAAGCCATGCAGAAGGATACCCCGGGGATCCGCATCGATATCGTCGACGAAAATCTCACCATTACTGAAATCCTGGAAGGAGTTGCCAACAGTGTGTTCGATGTGGCCATCGTCGACAGCAATATTGCTAAGGAAGTGCTTGCTTATCAAGACGGATTGAAAGTGGCTTTTGAGGCCAGCGGAGATCGCGCCATTGCCTGGGGTGTGCGTCCCAACGCGACACAATTGAAGCAGCAACTGGATCGTTTTATCAACCGGGAAAAGCTTACCAAGATAAAACAACCAGTTTATAAAGCGGATCTGCCGGAAATTAAAAAACGTAAGGTGCTACGCGTGTTGACCCGTAACAATGCGGCCACGTATTTCTTGTGGCGTGGTGAATTGATGGGCTTTGAATATGAGCTGGCGCGGGAATTTGCCAAGCGTGAGGGGCTGCGATTGCAAATGGTTGTGCCGCCTTCACGGGATCAGTTGATTCCGTGGTTGAGGGAGGGCAAAGGCGATTTGGTGGCCGCATCCTTAACCATAGAGCCGGAGTTGGAAAACGGCATACGGTTTTCCCGGCGTGTGAATGTGGTGTCGGAAATCGTTGTTACTCGCGCTGACGACGATAGCATTAACACCTTGGAAGATCTCGCCGGCAGGACCTTTTATGTCCGGCCCAGCAGTTCCTATTGGCGCAGCCTGCAAAAGCTCAAGGAAATGGGCAGTGATTTTGAATTAAAACCGGCGCCGGAAAACATGGAAACCGAAGAGATTATCGCCAAAGTCGCCGACGGGGAATACGACTTGACCGTGTCGGACAGTCACATCCTGGATATTGAATTGACGTGGCGGGACGACGTTAAAGGTACGCTGGCATTAGGCGATCCGGTATCCCATGGTTGGGTGGTCCGCGCCGAGGATGAAAAATTACTCGAGGCCGTCAACGGTTACCTGAGAAAAGAATACCGTGGCTTGTTTTACAACGTGACCCATCAGAAATATTTTCAGGAACCGCATAAGATTCGACAGCATATTGAGGATCGGGTGGATCGTAGCGAAGGCGGTGGGTCTTTGTCGCCTTTTGATGATGTGGTGAAACGCCACGCCGATGAATATCACTTCGATTGGCGACTGATCGTCGCGCAAATGTACCAGGAAAGCCGTTTTGATCCCAATGCCAAGTCCTGGGCTGGCGCCCGCGGTTTATTGCAAGTAATGCCCCGTACGGCCAAAGAGCTGGGTATTGATGACTTAAAAGATCCCGAACAAGGTATCGTCGCCGGGGTGAAGTATTTAGCCTGGTTGCAGGAGCGGTTTGAACCCGAGCTGTCGGTACGCGATCGCATGTGGTTTGCGTTGGCCGCTTATAACGCCGGTGCAGGGCACGTGCGCGATGCCAGGCGACTGGCCAGGCGGCAAGGATTGGAGTCCAACCGTTGGTTTGACAATGTGGAAAAAGCCATGTTGTTGCTGTCGAAAAGCAAATACGCCAAACACGCTGCACACGGTTATGTACGCGGCAGTGAGCCGGTGAAATACGTGCGCCAGATACGCGATCGCTACCAGGCGTATTTGAAGCTCACGGACAACGGGGATTAGTCCGTACTGTTGTGGTTGCCGCGCAAGGGCATGAAAATTTAAACCACCACGAGTTCGAAGCACACGAAGAAAAGAGGAATTTATTTCTATAAGCGTGAGTTGGATTTTATGAAGTGGATTTTGTATCTTCGTGCTCCGCGCGTGCTTTGTGGTATATAGCATAGCGAGAGCTTGGCGTTGGTGGATATAGGTAATTACTGCAACAACGACTGCGCGATTTCCGGGTTTTTCAATTCATTCACAAACCACAGTAACGCCTTGCCTTGATTATCGGCTGGCCAGGCGAGAGACAACGTGGGTTTTACTCTTTCGTTTTCAGTTTGTTTTATTACCAGGCGGCCGTTGCGTTGTTCTCGTTCGGCAATAGATCTTGGGATAGTGCCTACCCCCAGACCGCGGCAATGGGCTTTTACTTTGGCGTCCATATCCGGCACGGTCAGAACATCTTGCCCGGAGAGTAGTTCTGCCGTACGTGGTGCCATTTGACGCGAACTGTCCGCTACGGCGATGGCGCGATGTTGCTGAATGGTTTTTTTGCTTATAGGCTCAGGGGCGCTTGCTAACGGGTGGTGAGGAGCCACTGCAAACACCATCTCGATGTTGCCCAGCGGATATAATGAGTATTTGGATGTGGCGGGGCTGTCACCACTGGCACCGATGGCCAAATCCACTCGGTTGTTGATCAGTGCTTCCCAGGTTCCTGCCAGTACTTCTTTATACACCCTCAAGCGGGTGCCGCAGTTGGTGTCGTAAAATCGCTCCATCAGCGAAAACAGGTTTTCCAGCGGTATTAAACTGTCGATGCCGATACGCAATTCCGTTTCCCAGCCGTTGGCTACTCGTTTTACTCTGGCTTCAATTTCCTGGGCGGCGACCAGCAAGTGGCGCCCTTGCTCCAGTAATTCCTGTCCCGATGGGGTTAATACCGCCCGGTGACCGCTGCGGTCGAAAATCTCCGTATCCAGGTCTTGTTCGAGTTTCTGCACAGTATAACTGACCGCAGACGGTACACGATGTAACTCATCCGCGGCCGCGGCGAAACTGCCTTTGCGGGCGATGGCATCCAATACAATCAGCGAGTCCAAGGTGATTTTCATTGTTGTCTCAATTTTTCAAAATATTTGAATGATTGCGACGAAATTTTCCTCTTTCATAAATAAAAGTCAAGTCTATTATACGGATAGTTATTCATATATTTTGAATGTTTTCACCGGAGGTCGTCCCATGATTACGATTCGACAAGCCAACCAGCGGGGCCATGGGCAACATGGCTGGCTAACCAGCTGGCACACGTTTTCCTTCGCCGGTTACCACGACCCCGAGTTTATGGGCATCTCCGCTCTGCGCGTGATCAACGAAGATCATGTGGCAGCGGGTGCCGGGTTTCCCACCCATGGTCACCGTGACATGGAAATCATCAGCTATGTGGTTCAGGGCGAGTTGGAGCACCAGGACAGCATGGGTAACGGCTCGGTAATACGCCGTGGTGACATCCAGCGCATGAGCGCTGGCAGCGGCGTCACCCACAGCGAATACAATGCTTCGAAGACTGAGTCACTACAATTTCTGCAGATTTGGATTCAACCCGACCGCAAAGGCGTGGCCCCCGGCTATGAACAAAAACGCATTGCCGAGATAGACCAGGACCATCGATTGAAACTGATTGCTTCGCCGGATGGCCACCGAGGGTCGGTGCACATACATCAGGATGCTCGATTGTATGTGGCTACCTTACGGCCCGATGAATGCGAACACTACCGTTTAAACCCCCACAGGAGTGGCTATGTGCATGTGGTTAAAGGCAATCTGGACCTTAATGACAAGCACTTAAGCACAGGAGATGGTGCATTTTTGATTAACGAAAACGCATTGGATTTTTCCAGTCAGAATCAGGCGGAATTTCTGTTTTTTGATCTTCCCTGAATGAAGCGATTCGTGGAAATAGCGAGTATTTTGAGGAGCAAGCAATGCCAAACAAAATGGCGCGCACCCACACGCCCCACACACAAATTAGTGGCCTAGCGTTGGAGCCCTCGAGCTATCGATGCAAACCGTCCAAAGGAACAAGGTTTTCATTGGCGAGTGGTAATGCGTATAAAGAAAATTGGCAAATTGACAATCTCAAAAATATAGATTCATGAAACAGAATCATGGAATTGAATGATGAAGGAAGTGTATCTGGGTGTCTCGGCGCAAAGGCGGTTAGCAACGCGTCGCTACCACCACTTGTCATAGTGGATATGTGATTCGACTACGCCCAAGTCGGCCAATAAATCCGCAATATCATCCACCATTTGCGGAGGCCCGCACACAAAATATTGAGCCTTGTGATCCAGGCCGGTGAGTTTCAGCATCTCACTGTTAATGCGACCAAAATAATCCGCATGGTGGGCGGCTTCCCGGGTGGTGGTCAACAGAAACTGGAAACTTTCGTACGCTTTTTCCATTTCATACAGTTCGTCGTAAAAAAGGCATTCGTCGGCGCTGGTAACACTATAGAGTAATGTTGCTTGGAAGTGGCGGTCGATGGAATAGATTTGCCGCAACATGCTGACAAACGGTGTCACACCGGTGCCTCCGGCGATAAATACCATAGGCTGGTTTTGGCTGATATTGTCCGGCAATACAGTGTTGCCTTGAGCCTGGCTGATATTGATGTCATCCCCGATTTTCAGTTGTTCGTGTAAGAACAGGCTGGTCGGGAGATGCTCCACGCGTTTTACGGCGATTTCTATGGCGTTTTTTCCGTTTGGAGTGGAGGTGATGGAAAAGGTTGCCGATTGATCGGCACTGCCGGCTTGCAATTCCAGGTTAACCCATTGGCCGGGTACATAAGCGAAGGCTTGGCTTCCAAAGTCGATTTCGAAAAGTTTGACCGAGGGAGTGAGAGTGCGGATATCGGAAATTCTGGCTTTAATATAGGACATGTATTGAAATTGGTTGGTTACGTCTTTTTTGAAATTTAATCATATGGTTAGAGATGAGCCGCCGGTTTTAGTTCATGCCAGGGGAAGTTGCACGCCTGTGTGCCATGCCACTGGCTACAACTCCACGGGCGTATCGGTCAAATTCCCCCACTCAGACCAGGAGCCGGGATAGCCGCGCACTTTATCATAACCCAGGGATTTTAAAACCATATAGGTTAATGCGGAACGATGGTGGGTTTGACAGTAGACAATGATTTCTTTGTCCGGCTGTATGCCTCGTTCGGCGAGCATCGCCTCAATTTTTTCCCTGGGTTGCAGTTTGAAGTGATTTTCCCGGTCCATTAATAATATCCAATCCATATTCACGGCACCGGGAATCCGCCCGGCGCGTTCGGAAAACTTTTTCTCGCCCTTGAATTCGTAGGGGGAGCGGGTGTCCAGTAATGCGACTGAGTCATTTTGCAAATTCTCAAGGATATAGTTCCTGCGTGCAATCGCCGCGGGCTGTTCTTTGAATGGATAGTCGATTTGTGAGTTGGCAACATTGGGTGTTGATTCAAGCGGGCATTTTTCCGCGACCCAGGCAATGATACCGCCGTTGAGCAGGCTGACATGCTGATGACCCATGGCGTCCAGGGTCCATAACAATCGGGCCGCTTTGCCCCCGCCTTCCTCGTCGTAGGCCACGACCACTTTATCTTCGGTAAGCCCGATTTTGGTGGCGATTTCCTGCATCTGCGGCGGCTCGGGTAATAATCCCATCACCGGAGGTTTGGCGGCGATCACTTGCCGATAATCCATATGAATGGCGCCGGGGACATGTGCCTGCAGGTACTGTTCGGTTTTACACAAATCCACGATGATCAACCGATCATCGTCGAGAAATTCTGCCAATTGTTGCGGGTCCACAATTAAGGGGAGCGGATTGCTGGTCATGTCTATTGCCTTATTTAATATTAAGTGAATATTTAAATTTGGAATGTTGCGCTTTATAGACCGGCTAATATGAAATGTTTAATCACTATTACTTATGGATGTATCGGTCGTCGGCGTGGACAAGCGGATTTGTAGCCGCATATTACTTAGGGAATTCGCATACGCTAAAGCCGTTTCTTCGGAAATGCGGTCGTCGTTGTATAACTGAAACAATGCCTGGTCCATGGTGCACATATTAGCATTTGTGTCTTTATCCATCACCTCCATTAATTCACCAAACTGGCCGCGGCGAATCAAGTCAGAGACTCTGGGAGTGTTGATCAGCATTTCCACAGCGACCGTGCGGTCTCCATAAATGGTGGGCACCAGGATCTGGGATACCACGGCTTTTAAGTTGGTCGCCAGTGAATTGCAAAGCTGTTCGTGTTGGTCTTTGGGAAACATGTGTAAAATGCGTTCCAGCGCCTGAGTGGTATTGTTGGCATGCAGTGTCGCCAGACATAAGTGTCCGGTATCGGCGAATTCCAGCACATCTTCCATAATCGCTCTTTGGCGTATTTCACCGACCATGATCACATCCGGCGATTGCCTTAACGCGTTAATCAACGCGTTGTGATACGAATTGGTGTCTGCACCGATTTCCCGCTGGTTGACAATGGATTTTTTGTGGCTGATGAGATATTCGATAGGATCTTCGATGGTGATGATGTGGCAGATATCATTGATATTGCGGTGTTCTATCATGGAGGCCAGGGTAGTGGATTTGCCTGCTCCCGATGGACCGGAAACCAATACCAAGCCCCGGCGGGCCATAATAATGTCTCTTAGCATTGCCGGTATTCCCAAGGTCTCGAAGTTGGGAACTTTATCGGCGATGGCCCGTACCACCATGGCGATGTCATTGCGCTGTCGAAAAATATTAAAGCGGAACCGGCCGATACCAGGCACTTCATGGGCGATATTGGCTTCGGGGTTTTCCTCGAACGCTTTGCGTTGTTCTTCGGACATGATCAACCGCGCCATTTTTTCGGTACGCCCTGAACTCAGTGGCGTCCCATCGTAGCAATGCAGTTTGCCGTGAATTCTCAGCGCGGGTGTGGATCCTGTGCTTAAAAAAAGGTCAGAAGCGCGATTGGCCACCATGTCTTTTAACAGCTTAGATAGTAACTCCATAACGTGATCCTTATGCTACCCCCAGAGCTGGCATTGCCCGAAGCGAATAATGTGGTGGTTATTCCACCGAGTGTATCAAAATCTTCATAGGCTGGATAATTTAATTAGGAAACGGACGGGTAAACTACGTTTGATGATCGTTTATTTGCGTTTCGGCCAGGGAATAATAAGCGCGCTTTGTGAGACGACACGCTGGCCCTGGGTAGGCACTTTACGGTGTATTGTCCGGCACTGATAGTTGGGGGTCACATCCGCGCGAGTGACAGACAAAACATCGAATGTGGAAAAATCCGTTTTGCTTGCAGTCATCAAAGTAAATTCAAATAGGTTTTGTTGTGCATCTTTGATCTTGGGCTCTAAAGATTGTGTAGCATTGCCTTTCTGAAACGGTTTAATCGCCATAATACATACCACTTAATCATATTGAATCTTTAGATTAATTCGGCGAATATTAATCTTTCTTGAGGGTGGAAGGGCTCAAAACCGTGCCAGCGGGCGCAGTTATAGCTGACTTTGCGGGTTTTTCCCTCAGAGTCAAGGATTTATTGAGAACAGTGCGCGGCCATTATTTAGCAAGGTCAGCCGATAAATGCGGGCGGATTTTTTGCAGCATCGCTTTAAACACTTTGGGATTTGCGGTGACAATATTGCCTGTGGTGAGAAAATCATTACCCCCGCTGAAATCGCTGACCAATCCGCCCGCCTCTTGAATCAACAAAACGCCGGCGGCCATATCCCAGGGATTGAGTCCAATTTCCCAGAAGCCATCCAAACGTCCGGCGGCCACATAAGCCAGATCCAGGGCGGCGGAACCCGCCCGGCGAATACCCGCGGTCATGGGAAATAACGCTTTGAAGGTGTTCAAATAAGCATCCAGGTGCTGCTGTTGTTTGAAAGGAAAACCGGTGCCCAGCAACGCCCCTTCCAGCTCTTTGTGTTTGCTGACCCGGATGCGGCGGTCATTGAGATGTGCGCCGCAGCCACGGCTGGCGGTAAATAACTCCTGGCGCAGGGGATCATAGACCACCGCTTGTTCCAAGCGCCCTTTGTGTTTCAGCCCAATGGATACCGCGAATTGTGGAAATCCGTGTAAAAAATTGGTCGTGCCATCCAGGGGGTCAATAATCCATACAAAATCGTTATCCCCATCCGAGCCGGATTCTTCCGCCAGAATAGAGTGATTGGGGTACGCTTTGCGGATGGTGTAAATGATTTCCTGTTCTGCCTGACGGTCTATTTCGGACACAAAATCGTTTTCCGCCTTCACCGTGACGGTGAGTTGATCCAGGCGGTCAACCGAGCGGGCGATGATGTTGCCGGCATTACGAGCGGCGCGAACCGCGATATTGAGCATGGGCTGCATAGTCATAATGAGAAGGTCTGCTGAGGTTGTTTTTTGCTAAGTGAGTGCGTGTGCGGGCCGGCAATGTAGCAAATTTGCGTGCAAATTGCGAATATTTGTATTGTGTTTCGCGGCTGCTGTGAGACAACGGCGAGAATTGCAGGCTGTCAGTCAGTCATTAGCGAGTTACAATCGACACCTCAAAATGATACTTCAAAAAAATGAAAAGGCATTCGTAGATGTTGGCTAATATTCGAATTGTGTTAGTAAATACTTCCGAGCCCGGGAATATCGGCGGTGTCGCCCGGGCCATGAAGAATATGCATTTAGAGCATTTGATGCTGGTCCAGCCGGAGTTGTTTCCCAGCGCCAAAGCCACCGCACGGGCTTCGGGTGCTGATGATATATTGGCCCGGGCCAGCGTCTGCCAAAGCCTGGATGAGGCTATTGCTGGGTGTGGTTTGGTGTTGGGGGCCAGTGCCCGGATGCGGCGATTGACGTGGCCTCAAGTGGATGCCCGCCAGTGTGCCGAGAAAGTGATTGCCGAAGCCCGGCATACGCCGGTGGCCATTGTATTCGGGCGGGAGCATTCCGGGCTCACCAACGAAGAACTGGAACGTTGTCACTATTTGGTGAACATCCCCAGCAATCCAGCTTACAGTTCATTGAACCTGGCTGCGGCCGTCCAGGTCATCGCCTACGAACTGATGATGGCCGCCCAACAGGCGCAATCGCTCGTTTCCCCCGCTGAAAGCACCGTTTTGCCACAAGAGGCGCCCGCCACGGCAGAGCAGATGCAGGGATTTTTCGAGCATTTGTTTGCCGTCTTGGCCGAGATTGGTTTTTTGAACACCGAACACCCGCGCAAAATGAGTCGGCGCTTAAAGCGATTGTTCAACAAAGCGCAATTGGAAAAAGTGGAAGTCAATATCCTGCGAGGAATCTTGGCCACAATGCAAAAAAAACTGTCTGAATAAAAGCAGAGTTGTCACAGGTCAAAAAACCTTGTGTTTTTATCAATTGAGTCCCACTTATAGCTAAAAACCCACAAAAACATTAATGTATACTCTATGTTTACGCGAATCAAAGAAGATATTCGGTGTGTTTTCGACCGGGACCCGGCGGCACGAAATTTTTTTGAAGTATTGACCACCTATCCCGGGGTGCATGCCGTGTTGTTTCACCGCTTGACGCATTTTTTATGGCGTCGAGGTTTCCGTTGGATTGCGCGGTTTTTGTCTGCAATCAGCCGCTGGCTAACAGGCATTGAAATTCACCCTGGGGCCACTATCGGCAGACGGTTTTTTATAGACCATGGCATGGGTGTGGTCATCGGGGAAACGGCAGAAATCGGTGATGATTGCACGCTGTATCACGGAGTTACCCTGGGAGGCACCAGCTGGGAAAAAGGCAAGCGCCACCCTACCTTGGGAAACGACGTGGTCGTGGGGGCCGGAGCGAAAGTTCTGGGACCTATTACCCTGGGAAATGGTGCACGTATCGGCTCCAATGCCGTGGTGGTCAAGGATGTACCAGCTGACTCCACGGTGGTGGGCGTTCCCGGCCGGACTGTGATCAAGGAAAAAGAGGCATCCGAAAAAATGCAAAAACGCCATGCACAAGCCAAAAAGATGGGCTTCGATGCCTATGGCGTCACCCGGGACGCCCCGGATCCTGTGGCGCACGCCATTAATTGCATTTTGGATCACAGCCATGCGGTCGACACTCGAATCGAGATTATGTGCAAGGCAATGCAAAGTATAAATGCGGATTTTGACGAGAAAAAGCTACCAGAATTAGAGCCTTGCGGTATTAGTGCGATCGATGAGGCCGTGGTGGAGGACGCTCATGAAGGGGATAAATCCAGTGAGCAATGATCGATGACCAAACAAAAATTGAGAGATTAATTCTTGACAAAAACGCTAAGGTATTATTAAACTTATTATCAGGAGGCTATGTGCGAAATACATGTAGTGATGCAGTTGGAAAGACCGTACTTTTAATCAGAGTTATTCT
>JAJDNG010000277.1 GCA_022340845.1 Gammaproteobacteria bacterium
GAGTTGCCGTAAAACATTAGGCGGACCTTTTCGATTTGAAATGAGGGGCCAGAAAAAACGGCTCTGACCCCAATTGTGGACCCCAATAGTAATAGTTTATAATTGCATCGCCTGGCCGTGGCTCGGGCAGCATTTCTCTGAGACTAGCGGTTCGGCTCTGGGTCTGATGCAGGTGACATGCAGCTCTGTGAGAAACGTTCCAGCCGTTCGACAATGTTGTGCAGCTGTTGGTCGACCTGGAGGCTTTGTTCCAGATTATCCAGCGATTGATTCACGCCGGTTTGCACAATGTTCAGCAGCAAATCTTCTTGTTCTTCGGTGAGTCCGTAACTCAGAAACGAGTGTTCGATTTTTCGCAATACCTCATCCATGATCTGCACCGCTTTTTCTTTGTGTACTTTCTGCACGGCCTGGATATTTTTCAGGGCCCGGTTAGAGTCCTGCACGGTTTGCTCTAGTTCCAGCGCCATTTCCAGCGCGTGTACGCGGGATTCGGCGCCTTCCAGCAACATGGCAATGTGATCGCGTAGCCGGCCCCGCTTGTCTTCGTCCTCCGGCATGTTTTTAATTAACAGGGAGATTTCGCCGAAATTGGCAATGAAGCGTTTGCCGTTTTCCCGGATCCGGCCCGCGTCCTTGAG
Organism: Gammaproteobacteria bacterium; assembly: GCA_022340845.1. GTDB lineage: Bacteria > Pseudomonadota > Gammaproteobacteria > SZUA-152 > SZUA-152 > JAJDNG01. The sequence goes on from JAJDNG010000277.1 coordinate 642, forward strand.
TCGCAGAATGAGTTCCTGTTCCAGAGGCGCCATAGGTTCGGTGGTGCTGGCATTGACCAGTTCCCGCGAACCGCGAATTTGAACGCTGTTTTCCAAGCCATAATTGGCCATGGCTTCGACGATAAGACGCGCCAGTTCGCCAAGGTTCGCCGTCGTAAAGCTACGGCGCATAAAATCCAGCACCACCCCTTGCTCGCCGGCACTGGAGATAGCGGTCATGGCGGTTTGCATGGCCATTTCCTTCTCTTTCGCCGCTTCGGTACGAACCACTTTGTTTTGCACCGCCAGTTTGACTTTTTGCAGTAGCTCATGCGGTTGCACCGGCTTAATCAGATAATCGCTGCCGCCGGCCTCATAGCCGGTGAGCTTTTCTTCGGTCGTGTCGTGAGCGGAAACAAAGATGATGTCGATGTTCTGGGTATTGGGATCGGCTTTCAGGCGCCGGCATGCCTCATAGCCGTCCACCCCCGGCATCATGACATCCATCAAGATAACATCGGGTTGGGGGGATTTGGCGGCCATCTCCAAGGCTTTTTCGCCATTGGTGGCGGCAAGCACGGCATAATCCTGCTTGAGGTTTTCCATCAACACGTGGATGTCGTCCACGCTGTCATCCACCATGAGGATGCGTCTTTTGTCATCGTTCACAATCTGTCTCTCTTTTGAACCATTTTTTTAACGGATACGTTATTTACCAAATCTCTCCAAACCTGTTTGCCTAACCGCATGTTATGTAAACCAAAAAAGATTTAGGCGGTGATTTTTTGCTGAATCCTGCTGGCAACTATCGGTTGTTACTACTTACTACTTATGGCTATCGGCTTGTTTGATGAAAATGTTACCTTGAATTTCAGTGCACTTACGCCGATTGTTGCAGCGTTCGCACAATCTCTTTAGCGGCTTCGGTATCGAAGTTGTTTAACGCCCGCCTCAAATCCGTCACGTTGGCGGAAAACGCGCTGCCTACGGTCTGGCGCGCCAACGCCGCGAGGCAAGACTGGGCTTCACCCAGATCGGCGTCCAGGAAATGCAGCATACGCTCCAGTAAATCCGCAATGGGCTCAGCGCAATCGCTAAGCTCAGCGCTGTTGTGGTCCTCCTCTGTACTCTGCGTTGCACTAATGTCGGATTCGCCCAGTTGCCCCAGTCCCTGAATGACCTCTTCAAGGCGCTGGCGTAAAACGGCCAGGGCGGCGTGTGCGCTGTGCGCATCGCGCTTACGGCAGGCGTGTTCCAGGGTGGCGGCCGCTTCGTAGAGTGGCATGGCCCCCAGATTGCCGCCGCCACCTTTGAGGGTGTGGGCCAGGCGCTCGGCTTGTTCCCATTGATTTTCGCGAAGGAATCTCTCCAGCCTGTGCGCTGCGTCGGCTTGTTTGTCCCGGAACATCAATAATATGTAGCGATAGGTGTCCCAATTGCCGCACAAACGGTCCAGGCCGTCGGCCAGATCTATGCCCGGTAAGGTTTTCGGTATTTCGCTCATAGGTGAGTTGGAGTTGGACTGGTTTGGTTCGGCCGGCTTTTCCGCCGGGTGGATCCATTGTGAAAGTGCTTGGAATAATTTCTGCGGTTCTATGGGTTTGGTGACGTGGGCGTTCATGCCGGCAGCTTTGCTCTTGTCGGCGTCCCCGGATAACGCGTGGGCGGTCATGGCGATGATGGGAAGGTCAGTAAAGCGACCACCCAGGTCGCGGATGCGTCGGGTGGCTTCCAGGCCATCCATTTCCGGCATTTGGATATCCATCAGCACCAGGTCATATTGTTGTTGCTGAACGGCTTGCACCGCTTCGGCACCGTTTTCCCGGATGTCTATGGCAAATCCCACTTCGCTGAGGATCTCGCGGGCGACTTCCTGGTTGATGTCGTTGTCCTCCACCAGCAGCAACCGGCCGCGAAAACGCCAGTCTTTGGCGTTGTGGTTGTTCGTCAGGTTGGCAGCTTGTTCGGTTTCGGGCTCACTCAGTAGCAACTGAAGCGTGTTATAAAGGTCGGATTGGCGTACAGGCTTGGTGAGCCAGGCATCCAGTTCGGGTCCGGGTTCACTGCAGTGCACCGGGTTGAGCATTACCAGGCGCGTGGGCGGCAGAACCGTATCCTGGCGTATGGTCTCGGCCAATTGAGCACCGCTCATATCCTGCATTTGCATGTCCAGCAGCACGATGTCGAAGGCTTGGTTGGCACTGGCAGCTGCGCGCAACCGCTGCAACGCCGCAGCGCCGCTTGCGGTGTGTTCAACATAAGAAATTTGCCAGGCTGACAAGACATCGCAGAGTACTTGACCGCTGGTGTCATTGTCATCCACGACCATGATGCGCTGCTGCGCCAACTGGTACGCTGGGCGCATGGGCGAATACGACGCGGGTTCAACTGTCGCCTTCAACGGCAGGACAAAGCTAAAATCCGTCCCCAGGCCGGGGGCGCTGGCCACATCCAGATGGCCGCCCATGGCTTGCACCAGGCGGTGGCAAATGGCCAGGCCCAGGCCGGTGCCGCCGTACTTGCGCGTGTGCGAGCTGTCCACTTGAGTGAAGGCCTCGAACAAACGCTGTTGCCCATCCTCATTGATTCCTACACCGGTGTCGCGGATGCCGAAGTGAATGAGATTTTGTTCCAATGGGACGGCATACAACACAATATCACCTTGTTCGGTAAACTTGATGGCATTGCTGAGGAGGTTGGCCAGCACCTGGCGCAAGCGGGTGGGATCGCCTGTCACCCGTCGCGGCATATCGGGTCCGATGGAACAAATCAGTTCCAGGTTTTTCTCATTAGCTCCATTGGCCATTAACGCGGCGGTCTCTTCCACCAGACCCGCGGGATCGAAAGGGATGGATTCCAGTTCCAACTTGCCGGCTTCCAGTTTGGAAATATCCAGAATATCGTTAATCACCGCGAGCAGCATTTCACCGGAATTGGTGGCGGTGTGCAGATAGTTCCGCTGACGGGTGTTTAAATCGGTATTGCCCAGCAGATGCAACATCCCCAATACACCGTTCATGGGGGTGCGGATCTCATGGCTCATGGTGGCCAGGAACTGGCTTTTAATCGTGGATGCCGCTTGCGCGTCCCTGACCGCCTGGCGCAACTGAGTGACGTTATCATGGGTGATTACCACGCGCGTGGCTTCACCGATCCGGAAACAGTTGGCGCTCAAGAGGAACCAGCGATTCTCTTCGGGGCTGTGACAGGCATACTCCGTCTGAAAATCCACGCGGTCACCGCGCAGCAATTGGCGTACGGCATCGCCGATTCGCCGGGCATCGGGGTCCTCGGCAGCCTGGTCACATATATCGAGATAGTTTTGTCCAAGATCGCTGGGTGGCTCACATAACCGGTTACAGCGGCCGAATTCGCGCCAGGACTGGTTGACATAGATAACGCTGCCGGTTTCGTCGAGCACGCAAATACTGGCGCTCAGCGTATCCAGGGTTTGCTCCACAAATTGCCGCATTTGTTCCACGTCTGCGCTTTGCTGTTCCAACAACGCCAGCATGTGTTTGGATTCGCTGATGTCGCGGAAATTCCAGATGTGATTGCGGTGCAGTTCACCGTGCTCGTCTTCGACAAAAATCGGTACGTAGCCTTGCTCAAAGACACGGCCGTCGCGCAGCACCAGTTCCTTACCGGCCACAGTATCGGTATGGGTCAAGCAGCCGCGGCGCCAATCCAGGAAAGCCTGCGCATCGGAAAATTGCTGCTGGTTGGCTGCAAACTCCTGGGCACAATCGCTGCCCTCCAGCATCAACGGCAACTGAGCTTTGTCGAACATGTCGCAATAGACTTGGTTCACGGCGTGGATGGTGCCGGCATCATCTTCGACTAAAATGCCCAAGGGCATGTTGTGAATTATGCCGGACATAAAACTGGCCGCCCGTTTGAACTCACTGGTGGCGCGTTGCCGCTCATGCTCCACCTCTTTGCGTGCGGTGATGTCCACACTGTAGCCGATGACTTCCGTGGGGTCGCCAGCTGCATCCCGGGTCAGCCGCAGCTCATCGTATACCCAGCGATAGCGACCGTCTTTGGTGCGCATGCGGTATTCCAGCGGCTGAAAACCGCGATCGAGCAGCTGTTCCTGCGCAGCGAAAAGCCCTTGACGGTCGTCCGGGTGGACGGTCTGCACCCAGAAGTCCTTGGCTTGGGTGAACTCCTGCGGATCGTATCCTGTTTGCTGCTTGACGTTGGGGCTGACGTAAGTCATCCCAAACGGCGCAGTGACCGAAAAGGTGTAAATCGTCACCGGAGAGGACGACAGCAAATAGTCCAGCCGTGATTGAGGTTCCACAGTCTGCCGCCGCCACGGATTTTGACGCAGTAATAGCAAGCCCATCAACAGTATCAGCAGAGTCGGCGCGGTGGCCGGCCAATGAATTTGCTCAAGGGCAGGCAGCGGCGTGGCTTTCATGGCAAACACCGACATGGCGACGATAGCGGCGAGAATGGCCGCAAATACGAATTTGCCACTGGGGCCACGGGCCAGGTTAGCTAAAACGGTGACAAGGCCAGGGTTAAAGCCTTTTGGGGTTGATGGCTTTTGGTTATTCACTGACGTGTTTTTCACTGACGCATTGTTCTCGCACCGGCGTTCACAGTAGCCCTACCCTCGGGCGCCACGATCCCGCCGGGATTATCGCCGACATCGCTTTGATAATTTTTCGACATGGTTGAAAGATGAAAAATTCTGCACAACAAGATGTTGATCAAGACTTTTATCGGCAAGGCAGGGCGTTTCTTGAACGGTTGCATTGGCGCCGAATATTGACTTCACTCAGTGGCCGATGGCACCGGTTATTCTAGGATTATAAGAGCGGGATGCGGTAGCTGTGTGGGCGGTATTATTCACACGGCAGTTTGTTCGGCAGCGCTTTTATCGGCAGCACTTTGTTCGGCGGCGCCCAGGGCACGCAGGCTGTCCAGCGCCGGCCCTAATACTGCAATCTCATGTTCCCTGGGAAAAACCATATAAGCCGGCAAACGGTAACGCGGGCTGTCGGCCACCGCAAACAGCTGCTTGCTTTGTATAAACGGCTTGGCCATGCGCACTGGCAGGAAGCACGAGCCCCCATTGCATAAGATGAGTTGTACTCCGAGCCAGCCGATGTTGGCGATTTGCGCGGGTCGCTCCAGGTCCGGAAAGCTGTTGCTGTGCTGGGCGTAAAACGCCGGCCCCCAGTCGACATACACATAATTCTCATCCGGCCAGGGTTTTTCAGGATGGGTGGTCAGCAGCAGTAAAGTTTCATCAAACAAATGCTCCACTTGCACTCCGGGGCTGTGCTGCGGGGTGTACATTAAGCCGATATCCAGTGTGCCTTCGATGAGGCGCCGCATGAGGTCTTCTTCAAAACCGATTTCGCTGCGGATGGAAATCTCCGGTGTCGTGTCGCGCATGTGCCCCACCCATTGCGGTAAAAAATTCTCCCACAGCGCAATGCGGGCGCCCACCGTAATACTGGCGCGAAACCGGCTGGGCAAGCCCACATCGTGGCGCGCCTGCTCCAGGGTCAACACCAGGGATTTGGCGTGACGCATAAAACGTTTGCCGGCGGGCGTCAGGGACGCGCCGGAGCGGTTGCGCACAAACAGCTTAGTGCCCAGGTAATGCTCCAGATTCTGCATGCGGGCGCTCACAGTGGATTGGGTGACATGCAGCCGGCTGGCGGCTTCCAGGAAACTGCCATTGGCCGCTACGGCGAGAAAAGTTCGTACTTGTTCCAGGTCCATGGCGTTTAATATCGGATTATTCGATATTAAAGTCCAATAAATATCGTTTGTCTTTTGTTAATAATGTCTTATATCTTAAGCACTGGAACTGACTGTTTATGTATTGATTAAAAAAAGAGGAATTCGCCATGCTGAAATCGGCCCAGACCACCGTAGCCAACAAAATCATTGAACGCGACGAAGAAGGCTTTCTACTGTACACCGAAGACTGGTCCGAGGAACTGGCGCACCAACTGGCATGCGAAGAAGGCATGGAGTTGCAAGGCGAACGTCTGGAGATAGTGCGGTACGTTCGCGACTATTTCGAGACCAGGGAATCCGTCCCCGAAGCGCGCACACTGCTCAAACACATGAAACAAATATGGGGCGAAGAACGCGCCACCCGCAAATACCTGTATCGGTTATTTCCCCGCGGCTACGGCCAGCAAGCCTGCAAGATCGCCGGGATGCGCAAGCCGCGTAAGTTGATGTTGGATGTTTGAAGACGAGCCATTCTGCCACTAACCCGAGTAAAGCTGACGGCTTAGGCGCCGTAAGCGGATTGCTTGTACAGTCTGAAAATGATGCGCGGGTGGTGACGTTGAACGTAGTGACTTAGGCTTAATTGGGCACTGACCCCTTTAATAATTGACTCGAAAACCAAGAAACATAAAAGTTTTTGTGGGCGACTTGGAGGTTTTGTGAGTTGCGTAATCCTGGAGCTTCGCGATTATTCTCGATTACAAATCTCAATAGCTATTCTCATTAACAATTCTAATTGGCAACCAAATAAGCTTACTGGCGAAAAAAGTCTTTATCGAAATCGAGCGTCTGCGGTCTGGTGGAAGTATTGATCTGACCGCTCACATTCAACATATCTCCGGCGATTTTGATGATCTCCAGATAAGTCAAGCCATTGTCGTTGCTCAGCAGATCAATTTCATACGCGGTCATGCCACCGGTGGTGGTGATTTGGTTGCCGATGGAATATGTGCCATTGATTGAGCTGGTAATGTCATAGTTGCCGCTGCAAGACGAATCGGCGGCGTCATAGATTCGATTGCCTATGCTGATATCGGTGGAGGTAAAAGTTAACACGGTAATTCTGTAGGAATCATCATTAGTCTCGACAGTATCGCCTTCATCAAAAAAACAATTCGACTCCCAGGTGCCTTCCTGCCCGATGTCAATGGGCGCGGCATCGGTAGTGGGGCTGGCGGTGTTTTCGCCGCAGGCAGTCAAGGCGGCAGTTAGCAATACACCGGTCCAAAAATAAACGTGCTTTTTCATTATCGTCTCTCTGGGCGTTTGTTGTGTTGATTGTGTGCGATGATCGTGTGGCATACTCCACTGTGTGCAACCAACGCAATTTTGAAACAAGGCGATGCTCGTTGGCAGGCTGAAATCATGCCAACTCAATTATTTCAAGGAGTCAGTTAAATGGTAAAGAGAAAATAGGGGTCAGAGCCAATTTATGGGCCCAATTTAACCGGCTGATTGCTACACCCATTTTGCGTATTTTTCCGCGCGTATATCGTGCTGTGGACCAGGTGCTGTCTAAAGAATCAAGTTACCCGGCCGTTATGGGATCAGTGTCTTTCTTTACCACAGCGTAATGTAACGTTTCGCTTGAAAATCAAACCGGCAAGGACAAAGGAGCAATCCATGATACGCGTAACAGTGACGTGTTGTTTATGCTTACTGATGGG
>JAJDNG010000144.1 GCA_022340845.1 Gammaproteobacteria bacterium
TGTCCAAGGCCATGAAAATCGGTGGCTTCCCGCTGGACAACTATCTTACGCTGGAAAAATAGCCCTAAGCTGGGAGAAGAGCCCTAAGCTGGGAGAAGAGCCTTAAGCTGGGAAAATAGCCTTAAGCCGAAATGCCCAGCGGTAAAAAAATTCTTGAATAACCGCCAAGTCGCCAAGATTAACCATTCTTTTTTAACACTTTGCGGGTTGTCGGTTGTGTCTTTTGCGGTAGCGGATTTAAGCGTTTAAGCCGAAAGTAATGGCCGCAACCAGCGTTCGTATACTTTTTCGGCGATGTTTTGCAACTGTTCGATGCGTTCCACGAGCCTGCTTTCCATGGTGAGCGCCGACTGGATGCTGGGTACGCCTTCTACCAGCTCGTCATTATAAAATTCAGCCCATTGACGAACCATGTCCCCGGTCATTTCGATATGGCATTGCATGGCTAGCGTGTTGTTGATGACAAAAGCCTGATGCGCGCAGTGTTCACTTTTCAGAATATGAGTGGCGCCTGGCGGTATGGAAAATGTCTCACCATGCCAGTGAAAGGCGTCAAACTGCGGGGGCAAGGATCCCAACCAATCGCGGCTTTGTTCATTATCCAGAGTTTCCACCGGCAACCAGCCGATTTCTTTACTGTCATTGGCGAATACGTCGGCACCCAGCGCTTTGGCAATCAACTGGCCGCCTAAACAATGTCCCAAAACCGGCATATCCGCGTCCACTGCGGCGCGTATCAGTTGCAATTCTTTTTCGATCCACAGCAGGTTATCATTGACGCTCATGGGGCCACCCATGAATACCAGGGCGCTGCAGGAACCCTCTGTAACGGCATTGGTTTCGGGTACGGCCTCACCCTGATCAATAAAATATATCTCATAAGGAATTTTGTGCTTGTGCAGCATTTGTTGAAAAAATCCTGGACCTTCGTACTCTTGGTGCCGAAATATATAGATGGGTTTCATTCAAATCTTCCTTCGATAGGCATTGAGAACCGTAAATGATGAATGTTCGTCTTAGCATACCAAAACCGCCTGGTAGCGTAATACTGCTTTGCTGCGCCTTGCTGATGATTTTCTGGCCATTGCTGGCTTCAGCCGTGAAGTCGGTTAGCGTGCAAGGCGTTTTGGGCAGTAAAGCGGTGCTGATGATCGATGGTAAACGGCATGTGGTAAACACTGGCGATACCACGCCCGAGGGAGTTAAATTGGTTTCAGTTCAAGGGGATAGCGTGGTTTTGGAGATCGATGGCCAACCGCGCAAACAAGCCATGGGTGACAATGTTGTATTTGCCACGCGGTTTACGGCACCCCAATCGCAAGAAGTGATCGTCAGCCAAAACAATCATGGATTGTTTACGACAGTCGGTAGTATTAATGGATTGACGGTTAATTTATTGGTAGACACCGGCGCCAACGTTGTCACGCTTAACGCCCAACATGCCCGCCGTTTAGGTGTTGCCTATGAGAAAATTGGCGAGCCGGTAATGGTGGCTACGGCTTCCGGCGTAGTGAAAGCCTATAAGGTAAATTTGCGTTCTGTGTCAGTGGGTCAGATAGAATTGCAGAATGTGTCTGCCGTGGTGATGACCGGCCCCCATCCTTCGGAAATTTTATTGGGGATGACATTTCTTGGCAGCCTGGAAATACAGCGCAATGGCAATGTCATGAAAATCCGGAAGAATTTTTAAACCGCTATCACGCCGCGTTTTATTAACAGTGGGTTTCCTGGCGTCTAACAGTTATATATTGTGTTCGATCATGGCGTACGCCGAGTGGTTATGGATGGACTCGAAATTCTCCGATTCCACGATATAACCGTCGATGCGTTTGTCGGCATTGAGCTTTACAGCAATATCTCTCACCATGTCTTCCACAAACTTCGGGTTGTCATATGCCCGTTCGGTGACGTGTTTTTCATCGGGGCGTTTTAATAATCCGTACAACTCGCAGGAAGCCATGTTTTCTACGATGTCGATGATTTCTTCAATCCAAATAAATTGATTGGTGCGCACGGTGATAGTGACATGGGAGCGTTGATTGTGCGCGCCGTAGTCGGAAATTTTTTTCGAACACGGGCATAAACTGGTAACCGGCACGACGACTTTTAATAAAGTGGTATTTTTATCGCCTTTGATTTCGCCCAGAAAGGTTACATCGTAGTCCATCAAGCTTTGTACGCCGGAAATCGGGGCTTTTTTATTGACGAAATACGGAAATGACATTTCAATGTGACCGGTTTGCGCTTCCAGGCGTTGGTTCATCTCGGCCAGCATAACTTTAAAGGATTTTACCGAAATCTCCCGTTCATGTTGATTGAGGATTTCCACAAACCGGGACATGTGGGTGCCTTTGAAATTATGTGGCAAATTGACGTACATGTTAAACAGCGCCACCGTATGTTGTTCGCCGCCGTCACGGTCACGGATTCGCACCGGATGACGAATGTCTTTGATACCCACTTTATTGATCGGAATGTGACGAGTGTCTTCGCTGTTTTGCACATCGTCAATGGTGTCAGCTTTGGTCGTTTTTTGTGCTTGGCGGTTGTGAGGCATGTTAAATCCTTTGTTCAAACTCAATTTTGTTCGTACTTCACGCAAGCCCGATCAGTTTCCCAAAGCGTCACGGCTTTGACTGTCACCCGTTCACTGTTGATCAATTCGGAAACGGCCTGGTAAATGTAGCTGGCGATGTTTTCGGCCGTCGGATTGACGCGGTCGAAAGGGGGGATATCGTTGAGATAAAAGTGATCCAGTTCCCCCGTCACTTTGCGGGTGGCTTGTTTAATTTCCTTGAAATCGATGCCCATTCCCACCTTGTCCAATGCGCGAGTCTGTACTTCGACTTCCACTTTCCAATTGTGCCCGTGCATTCGGCTGCATGCACCGGGGTAATCTCTCAAGGTATGCGCCGCGGCGAAATCGGTAACGATTTTTAAGGTATAGACTGATGACATGATGTAACCAAATGTACGACCTGGAAGTTAAACACATTCTAAAATCTTGACTAAAATGCTATGTTATTAGCCGGCCATTCGCAAGTGTTTCCTCATGCAGAAAAGCCTGAATGCTCTGGATTATACCAAAACTGTTCAATCCGCACTCAGCTAAACATTCTTCACGACTGCCTTGTTCGTAAAAATTGTCTGGAATTCCCAGGTTTAGTACAGGAATGGTCATTTTATGGTGGGATAGTATTTCGTTGATTGCGCTGCCGGCTCCCCCGGCAACCGCATTTTCTTCAATAGTCACAATGATTTTATGTTCATTGGCCAGGCGCAAAATCAAATCTTCATCCAGGGGTTTGATAAACCGCATGTTGACCAGGGAGGCGTCCAGTTCGTCGGCCACCGGTACACATGCCGACACCATACTGCCGAACGCCAACAAGGCGATGTGTTTGCCGGGCCTCACCGTCAAGCCTTTGCCAATGGGTAATACGGGTGCCTGGAGATCGATACTGACACCGGGGCCTTTGCCGCGGGGATAACGTACGGCCGCGGGTCCACTGTGGTGAAAACCAGTGGATAGCATCTGCCGGCATTCGTTTTCATCCGCCGGCGCCATGATTACCAAATTGGGGATGCAACGCATAAAACTTAAATCGAAACTGCCCGCGTGGGTAGGGCCGTCAGGACCGACCAGACCGGCACGGTCTATGGCAAACAACACGGGCAGGTTCTGCAGGGCAACGTCATGAATCAATTGATCGTAGGCACGTTGCAAAAAGGTGGAATAAATGGCCACCACGGGTTTTAGCCCGTCACAGGCCATACCGGCGGCCAGCGTGACGCTGTGTTGCTCGGCAATGCCCACGTCAAAATAACGTTCAGGAAATTGTTCGGAAAATTGCACCAGCCCGGAGCCTTCCCGCATGGCCGGGGTAATGCCCATGAGCTCGGAATTTTTTGCGGCTGTATCGCATATCCACTGGGAAAATACTTGGGTATACGTTGGCGTGCTCGCCGCGCCGCTGCTGGATTTTTTAATCAAACCACTGTGCGGATCAAACGATGATACCCCGTGGTAAAAACAGGGATTGTTTTCCGCCGGTGGATAGCCTTTGCCTTTTTTGGTGACAATGTGCAGAAACTGGGGGCCGCGCAGGTGTTTTAAGTTCTGCAGCGTGGCCACCAACGTGTCCAGGTCGTGACCGTCTATAGGGCCGATGTAATTAAATCCCAGTTCTTCGAACAATGTGCCGGGAATGACCATGCCTTTGACATGTTCTTCCGCCCGTTGCGCCAGGGCCCACATACTGGGCATGTTGCGCAATACTTTTTTGCTCCCCTCTTTGACGGTGGAATACAGGCGTCCGGAGAGGATGCGGGCTAAATGATTGGATAAACCGCCCACATTGGGGGAAATCGACATGTCATTGTCGTTTAAGATGACCAGCAGGTTGGCATCCAATGTACCGGCATGGTTTAAGGCTTCGAAAGCCATACCCGCGGTCAGGGCGCCGTCGCCGATCACGGCCACGACTTTGCGGTCTTGATGGTGGGTTTTGGCGGCGATGGCCATGCCCAAGGCGGCACTAATGGACGTACTGGAATGGCCTACGCCAAACGTGTCGTAAGGGCTTTCACTGCGTTTGGGAAAGCCGGCGATGCCGCCTTTTTGGCGCAAGCTATCCATTTTGTCTTTACGGCCAGTGAGGATTTTGTGGGGATAGCTTTGATGGCCCACGTCCCACACAATGCGGTCATCAGGGGTTTGGAAAACATGATGCAACGCAATGGTGAGTTCCACCGTACCCAGACCCGAAGACAAATGCCCGCCGGTTTCGGCGACCGTTTGAATAAGAAAATCCCGCAGTTCCTGGGCCAGATTTTCAAGCTGCTCCGGCTTCAAGGCGCGCACGTCGTCAGCGTCGTGAATGCTGTCTAACAAAGGAAAATCTTTAAGAAAGCGGAATTCGGCCATATCGATGTGTTATGAAAGACAGCGTTTTACGGGTTATTAATATTGGCGGGTGATAATGTACTGGGCTATACCGCGCAACGGGTCCGCCCGGTGATTGAAATCCTGTAGACTTTGCAGGGATTGATCGACCAAGTCCGCCGCCATGTCTTTGGCTTGTTTTAAACCCACAATGGCAGGGTAGGTGGGCTTGTTGCGTGCTACATCCGCACCTTGTGTTTTGCCAAGGGTTTGTGTGTCGCTTTCCACGTCCAGAATATCGTCTTGTATTTGAAACGCTAATCCTATGCATTTGCCATAGTGATCCAGTTTTTCTAAAACATCAAGTTCTACATCGGGGTCGCTCAGCGCTCCCAGTTTCACCGCGGCCCGGATAAGGGCGCCGGTTTTGTGGATATGCATGTTTTCCAATTCCACCAAATTCAGTTCGTGGCCTGTGTATGCCAAATCAATGGCCTGGCCGCCTGCCATGCCGCGTGAGCCACTGGCGTCGGCAAGGGTTTCGATCATTTTCAACCGCAAAGGTGCGTCAGGCACCATATTGGGATCGTGTGCCAAAATATAAAAAGCTAGAGCCTGTAATGCGTCGCCGGTGAGTATGGCGGTGGCCTCGTCGAAGGCGATGTGGCAAGTGGGTTTGCCCCGGCGCAGTTCATCATTGTCCATGGCGGGTAAGTCATCGTGCACCAGGGAATAAGCGTGGATCAATTCCAGCGCGCATGCCGGGCCATCCAGTTGTTGGGCGGCCACACCAAGCGCGTGACCGGCTGCGTAGGTCAATACCGGGCGAACGCGCTTGCCACCATCCAGCACCGAATAACGCATCGCTTCGTGCAGACGCTGCGGTAAAACAGTGCCTTGCGGCAACCAGTGGTCCAGTGCCGCGGAAACGCGTTGTTGGTGGGTGTGCAGGAACGCCTCTAAAGAAGAGCTTGCGGTGGACAATGGGATTCCTTTACTCGTTCGCTTCTGCGGATGGTTCGGTCTGATTCGGTTGTCCGCTAAAATCCTCCACCGTTTCTTCGCCTTGTTTTTGGGTGAGAATCTGCACTTTTTGTTCGGCTTCCTGTAGCGCTTTTTGACACGCGCGGGTTAATTCGATGCCGCGCTCGAAATTTTCCAGGGATTGCTCCAAAGTAATATCACCCTGTTCCATTTGTTCGACAAGATTTTCCAGTTCCTGGATTGCGGATTCGAAATTAATTTTAACGGCTTTTTTCTTTGGCACTATTTGCGGGTACCTTCATCTTTTGCGGTGGTGTTCTCGATTGGCACGTTGTATCGCCAACGCAAAAATCATCTAATATTATGTGAGCGGGCTAAATTACCCCAGCATCATCTTTTGGTCAAATTTCTTTCATAAAGTTTGGTCGTGGTTAACTCAGAAGTTTCATTGAGATTCAATCCAAGAGTCTTTATATAAAAATTTGACCGGAGACGGTTGACAAAATAGTCTTTGATGGACTAATTTAGACTTAGTCTAAATTGAACGGGCGTTGTTCATACGTCTAATCCATTGCAGAATGACTGTATGTGTTTTCTAATGAAGTGTATAACTTTCAACAATCTAATCTTGGAGGGATATCATGGAGCTTAAAGGCAGTAAAACTGAACAAAGCCTAAAAGATGCATTTGCGGGTGAATCTCAAGCGAACCGCCGTTATTTGTACTTCGCAGCAAAAGCGGATATCGAAGGCTACAACGACGTGGCGGCTGTATTTCGGTCAACCGCAGAAGGGGAAACCGGCCATGCTCACGGCCATTTGGAATACCTGGAAGGCGTTGGCGATCCAGCAACCGGTCTGCCCATCGGCGCAACCGGTGACAACTTGAAAGCGGCCATTGCCGGTGAAACACACGAATATACCGACATGTATCCCGGTATGGCGAAAAGTGCTCGTGATGAAGGTTTTGATGAAATTGCGGATTGGTTTGAGACCTTAGCCAAAGCAGAGCGATCTCATGCAAACCGTTTCCAAAAAGCCTTGGATAGCCTGGAAGGGTAAAAATACCAAGGCAAATCTGCAACGCTGTCTTATATCTTTTTGACGGCAGATTACATTTGGGTAATCTACCATCGTTGAACCTCTCGGCAGTCTCGATTGCTGGGAGGTGCAGCGAGAATCGGCGTTGCACGCGATAACTGAACTACATGTTGCGTACCAACTTGGTTGCCAGACGCTGTTTCACAAACAAACGTTTTTTTAGAAATCTTTCTTTTCAAAACTGTAGTTTCTTTTTTTAACTTCCAACAACCCATTCGCTGACAGGGACAATAAAAATATGGCGGAACGCAGAGAAGGCAGTTTAGACGCCCCCGAGCGTCATCCCATTAATTGGCAAGACGTTGATTACTATAATGAAGATTCCTTGTTTACTGAGTTAGAACGGGTATTTGATATTTGTCACGGCTGTCGCCGCTGCTTCAACCTCTGTCACTCGTTCCCCACGTTATTCGACCTTATCGACGACAGTGAAAGCATGGAACTGGACGGGGTGGACAAAAAAGATTTCTGGAAAGTGGTGGACCATTGCTACTTATGTGATATGTGTTTTATGACCAAATGCCCATACGTGCCGCCACACGAATGGAACGTGGATTTCCCTCATCTTATGCTGCGGGCCAAAGCCGTTAAGTTTAAACAACAAGGCGCCGGTTTTCGTGACAGTATATTGACTTCAACGGACAAAGTCGCCCGGCTGGCCGGTATTCCTATCGTGATGCAAACCGTCAATGCCGCGAACCAAATGGGATTTACTCGTAAAATCCTCGAAAACACGCTGGGCGTACACCGTAATGCCAGCGTGCCCAAATATCACAGCAACACCTTGCAAAAACGCTTTGCCAACCGTAGCAGCGCGGTCAGCCAACCCGCAGCAACCGAACAAACTACCGGTAAAGCGGCCTTATTCGCGACTTGTTATGGCAACTACAATGAACCGGAGTTGGGCGAGGATTTGATCGCCATTTTCGAACATAATGGTATTGAAGTGAAGCTGGCGGATTATTCCCAGTGCTGCGGCATGCCGAAACTGGAGCTGGGTGACCTGGAAAGCATTCAACACGGTAAAGACAAGAACGTACGCATGCTCGCTCAGCTGGTGGACGACGGCTACGACATCGTGGCGCCGGTGCCCTCGTGCGTGTTGATGTTTAAGCAGGAATTACCACTGATGTTCCCCGACGATATGGAGCTGAAAAAAGTCAGTGAAGCGATTTTCGATCCCTTTGAATATTTAATGTTGCGCCACAAAGCCGGCAAATTGAATACCGAATTCAAGCAGTCGTTGGGCACCGTGGCCTACCACGCCGCGTGTCATCTGCGGGTGCAGAATATAGGCTATAAAACCAAGGAAATGATGGAACTGGTGCCGGACACCAAAGTCGAATTAATAGAACGCTGTTCCGGCCATGATGGCACTTATGCGGTGAAAAAAGAGTTCCATGAAATCTCCATGAAGATTTGCAAGCCCATAGTAAATAGGGTCAGTAAAAGCAATCCCGATCATTACAGCAGTGATTGTCCGATGGCGGGGCATCAAATTGAAAACGGGCTGGACAGCAGCAAACAACCGGAACATCCGTTACGCCTTATGAAAATTGCTTATGGAATATAGACTATTTGCCCGCCTGTTCAACCATAACGAGCAGAATGAGGAAAAATTATGGCTAAATTAACACGCGAAGATTTGATGAGCCTTGAGGAATATTCGCAACAACGTCCTGCATTTCGCGAAAAAGTCATGCAGCACAAGAAAAACCGTCAAGTGATTATCGGCGATAACGCCGCGTTGTATTTTGAAGACCGCCTGACGATGCAATATCAGATTCAGGAAATGCTGCGGGTGGAACGTATATTCGAATCCGAGGGCATTCAGGAGGAACTGGATGCTTATAATCCCCTGATCCCCGATGGCAGCAACTGGAAGGCCACCTTCATGATGGAATATCCGGACGAGGAACAGCGGCGTGAAGCACTGGCAAACCTAATCGGTATCGAAGACAAAGTCTGGGTGCAAGTGGAAGGATTCGATAAAGTCTGGGCCATCGCCGACGAAGATCTGGAACGTGAGAGTCAGGAAAAGACCTCATCAGTGCATTTTATGCGTTTCGAACTGGACGATGCCATGAAAACGGCTGTTAAACAAGGCGCGGCCATCAATATGGGTATTGATCACGACCATTACAAATACGCTAAAACCCCAATCCCCCAATCGGTCCGGGATTCACTGGCCGCGGATTTAAGTTAATCCGCGGTTCGGGTTGAATTCTCGTCAATTCCCCCCTCGCAACAAACCCCATCTCCATGTAAACTTCAGCTACTTCGCAGTGGGTGAATTCCGCTTACATTGCGCTAAACTATTGAAAATGATTAAGCAGGTTGTTGATTACGATCGTAGAAATCCAGTCTGCATTCATAAATACAAAGCTATCATTAATATTAATAACGACATAACACTATAACAACATGGCAAGTAAATACGACGCAGCTTCGATTGAAGTTTTAACCGGATTGGAGCCAGTGCGCAAACGCCCTGGCATGTATACCCAAACAGAACGCCCCAATCATTTAGCCCAGGAAGTCATCGACAACAGTGTGGACGAGGCCATAGCGGGCCACGCCAGCCGGGTGGATGTGATTTTGTACAAAGACGGCTCGTTATCGGTAAGCGATGACGGCCGCGGCATGCCGGTGGACATCCATCCTGAAGAGGGCATCAGCGGGGTGGAATTGATTATGACCCGGTTACACGCCGGGGGTAAATTTTCCAACAAGAACTACCAGTTTTCCGGCGGCTTGCACGGCGTAGGCGTTTCCGTGGTCAATGCTTTATCCAAACAACTGGACGTATGGATTAAGCGTGACGGCAAAGAATACAACATGAGTTTTAGCGGCGGGGATAAAAAAGTCGAATTGGAAGAAGTCGGTACTGTGGGTAAACGCAATACCGGTACTACCATCCGATTCTGGCCGGACCCGAAATATTTCGATAGCCCTAAGTTTTCCGTGACGCGTTTGAAGCATGTGTTACGCGCCAAGGCCGTGTTGTGTTCCGGTTTGACAGTGACCTTTCAAGATGAAAAGTCCGGCGAAGAAATACAGTGGTGTTACGAAGATGGTTTGTCCAGTTATTTGCTGGACGAACTGAAAGGATTTGAAATCCTCCCGCCGGAACCATTTATTGGCAGCATGAAAGGTAATGAGGAGGCGGTGGACTGGGCGGTCGTGTGGTTACCCGAGGGTGGCGAACCGGTTACCGAAGGATATGTCAACCTTATCCCCACGCCGCAAGGCGGCACTCATGTGAACGGATTGAGATCCGGGTTGACCGAAGCGGTGCGGGAATTTTGCGAGTTTCGCAATTTAGTGCCCCGTGGTATCAAAATTACTCCCGACGATGTTTGGGAAAAAGTCAGTTTCGTGTTGTCGGTGAAGCTGTCCGATCCGCAATTTTCCGGGCAAACCAAAGAACGGCTAGGATCGCGCGAATGCGCTCCGTTTGTCTCCGGCGTCACCAAAGATGCGTTTTCTTTGTGGCTCAGTCAACATGTGGACTTGGGTGAGAAAATCGCCGAGTTGGCCATCGCTAACGCCCAAAGCCGGCAGCGCGCCGGAAAAAAAATCGAGCGCAAAAAAATCACCCAGGGACCGGCATTGCCCGGCAAACTGGCTGATTGTACCTCACAGGACTCCAGCCGTACGGAGCTGTTTTTAGTGGAAGGGGATTCCGCCGGTGGTTCGGCAAAACAAGCCCGCGATAAAGAGTTTCAAGCCATCATGCCGCTGAGAGGTAAAATCCTAAACACCTGGGAAGTGGATCCTCTGCAAGTGTTGTCCTCGCAAGAGGTGCACGATATATCGGTTGCCGTGGGAGTGGATCCCGGCTCCAGCGATTTAAAAGGCTTGCGTTATGGCAAGGTTTGCGTATTGGCCGATGCGGATTCCGACGGCGCGCATATCGCAACATTGCTGTGTGCGTTGTTTTTACGGCATTTCAAACCCCTGGTGGAACACGGCCATGTGTTTATCGCCATGCCACCGCTGTACCGGGTGGATGTCGGTAAAGAAGTGTATTACGCATTGGATGAAGCCGAAAAACAAGGTGTGTTGGATCGCATAACCGCGGAAAATAAGAAGGGTAAAGTTAACGTGCAGCGATTTAAAGGCTTGGGGGAAATGAACCCCTTACAGCTGCGCGAGACCACTTTGGCACCTGACACCCGGCGTTTAGTGCAGTTAACCATAGAAGCGGGCGATAATACCAGCCAGATCATCGATATGATGCTGGCAAAAAAACGGGCCGCGGACCGGAAAAAATGGTTGGAGCAAAAAGGCGATAAGGCGGAGGTGGTGGCATGAGCGACACCGAGATGAATTATGAAGGTATAGAACAACTGCCACTGAAAGAATTCACGGAAAAAGCCTATTTAAACTATTCCATGTACGTCATTCTGGACCGGGCGTTGCCGTTTATAGGCGATGGTTTAAAACCGGTGCAACGACGCATCATTTACGCCATGTCCGAATTAGGCCTCTCGGCAGTATCCAAACATAAAAAATCTGCACGTACGGTAGGCGATGTGATCGGTAAGTTTCACCCGCATGGCGACTCGGCCTGTTACGAAGCCATGGTATTAATGGCGCAGCCGTTTTCGTATCGTTATCCGCTGGTGGACGGGCAGGGTAATTTTGGTTCACCCGATGATCCCAAGTCGTTTGCCGCCATGCGTTACACTGAGTCGCGGCTTTCCCGGTTTGCGCAAATCCTGCTGGGGGAAATCGACCAGGGCACGGTCGATTGGGTGCCGAATTTCGATGGTACATTAAGCGAGCCGTCGATGCTGCCGGCACGTTTACCGCACGTGCTATTGAACGGCACTACCGGCATTGCGGTGGGCATGGCCACGGATATCCCACCGCACAATATTCGTGAGGTCACTTCCGCCTGCATTCGCTTGTTGGAGGAACCCAAAGCGACGCTGGAAGAATTGTGCGAGCACATCAAAGGTCCCGATTACCCCACCGGTGCTGAGATCGTGACGCCGAGGGAAGACATTCTACGCATGTATGAAACCGGTAACGGCAGTATTCGCATGCGGGCCAAATGGGAGGTGGAAAGCGGTGAGGTTGTGATTACCGAATTGCCTCATCAAGTGTCTCCCTCTAAGTTGCTGGAACAAATCGCCGGTCAGATGCAAGCCAAGAAACTGCCTATGGTGGAAGACCTACGGGACGAATCCGATCACGAAAACCCCACTCGTCTGGTAATCGTGCCGCGCTCCAACCGGGTAAATACCGATGAACTGATGTCGCATTTGTTTGCCACCACCGACCTGGAGAGAAACTACCGGGTTAACATGAATGTGATAGGCCTGAACCAGCGTCCGCAGGTCAAAGACTTGCGCACCATGTTGAAAGAGTGGCTGCAGTATCGCACCGAAACCGTAACGCGGCGCCTGCAATACCGCTTGGATAAAGTACTGGCGCGGCTGCACATACTCGAAGGTTTGCTCATAGCTTATCTCAATATCGATGAAGTGATCGCGATTATCCGCAGTGAGGACGAACCCAAGCC
>JAJDNG010000279.1 GCA_022340845.1 Gammaproteobacteria bacterium
ACTTTCAGCAACCGGGATTGATACCATTGTGTACCGAAGTAGAAATTACAAAAGCGGGAAGCAGAAAAGTGATGTTCAAAATCAAAGACAGCGGAATGGAATATAAATATTTGAACCACAAAACCGCTGGCGAAGATTTGAAGACCAATGCCCTTAGATACTTCGGCAAAGAATGTGTAAAAGATAAAGTGGCCAAACTAAGCGCCAAAGACCAGGAAGGCATTTCACAGGGTAAAGCCTTGGTGGGTATGAGCAAACAAGGCGTGATTTACGCCATAGGCTACCCTCCACTGGGTGCTACACCTAGCACGGATGCCACCACCTGGAAATACTGGTTCAACCGCTTTAACACTTTCACGGTGACATTCGGTGCTGATGGGATTGTGACTCAAGTCGTTAATTGATTTGCACTCATAAGGGGCTCTGCTATCGGCCCGCCATCCCTTCATTGCAGTGCGAAGGAAATCGAAACCCAAAATTTGAAACTCGCGAATTCTCGAAGGGCACAACGAAAAAGCAATTTGATTGATTCTTCGTGCCCTTCGTGTCTTCGTGGTAGATTTTCAATTAGCTTTCAAGGGAGCTTTAGTTGACATTGCACACCAGCTTGCGGTGTTCCAGCACCGGGAAATTTTTGCGGGTATTGCGCAAGTAATTCAAATCGATTTCACCCATCACAAATCCCGAGCCGCTGCTTAAGCGGTCCAGAATGTGTCCCCAGGGATCGACAACCATGCTGTCACCGTAGGACTCCCGGCCATTAACATGGTAACCGCCTTGATCGGCGGCCACTACATAGCAAAGATTCTCGATAGCACGAGCCCGCAACAAGACCTCCCAATGGGCACTGCCGGTAATGGCGGTGAACGCCGAGGGGATGACAATCACTTCCACCTGGTGGTCCAGCATGTTGCGGAACATTTCCGGAAAACGCAAATCATAGCAAACGGCGATACCCAGTTTCGCAAACGGGGTGTCTACAACCACGATATCTTCACCGGCTTCTATGGTTTCCGATTCAATATATCGTTCACCCGTGTCCACAATGCTCACATCGAACAAATGCGTTTTGTCATATCGGGCTACCCGTTTCCCGGTATTGTCATAAACCATACAGGCCGCGCGTACTTTGTCGGCGGAATGTGCCACCAAGGGAACGGTACCGCCAACCAACCATACATTGTTTTTTTTCGCTTGTTCGGCAAGAAAATCCTGAATGGGTCCGTAGCCGTCTTGTTCGCGGATGTCGACTTTGTCCGATTCCTTCATGCCCATGATGGCGAAGTTTTCCGGCAAGATCACCACTTGAGCGCCGGCGTGCGCTGCCAGCTTGATCAAACGGCGTGTTTCTATCAGATTAGCACCAACATTGGGGCCCGATGCCATTTGAATGGCTGCCATTTTAGTTTTTGCGGTTGGTTGGTTTTGATTTTCCATAACAACATCCTGAACAAATTAATATCAAACAAATATGGCCGTCAACCCACCTGAGCCTGCATTTCTCGCGCCTAATAATCAAGCGCATCAATAGACTGACGATTGGAGAAAATGACATGCCAGCGGAGTTTGCAGCCGTATTTCGGATTTATTCGTCGAATATATCCACCTCTTCCGGTTTAACTACCGGCTCCAGCACCGGGTTATCCCATCTGCCGGTCAGAGTATACTGAAAGCTCATGGCATTATTAATATCTTCTTTGAATATTTGCGGAATCACGAATCCCCAGGGCGTACTGATCAATAGCCCAATGATTGACGCAATATCGGCGCTTTGTGGCGTAAAGGTCAGCAGTTGATCGTAATCCTGGTTGGCCAAACCGATTCTGCCGGCCACTTGAGCTTTAGCTGCCGGTCCATCCAAATAAAAATTATTGGTATAGGCGTCGCCATCTTCGATACTGAAATTGCCGACTATTTCATTGAAAACGATGCCTTTTTGATAAACATCCGAAAAATCCAGCAACAGTCGTTTCGGTAATGTCTGCAAACTGAACAAACCGAAAACGCGGCCAGCACCTGAGTCAATCGCTAACAGTTTACCTTCTCTGAAATTAATGGCGGCGCTACCCTGCAGGTGGTCGACCACCACATCGGTTAACGCACCCGGCCAGGAGACGTTAACGTCGATATTGCCTTCGCCACCACTGATACTTCCGACATAATCCAAGTCATCCATGGTCTCACCCAGGTTTTTACTTTCCAGATGTAATTCGAGATCGGATTGTTGTTCACCGCCGATTTTGGTCCATTTGCCGTTGGCTAATATCGTGGTAGATCGAGGCCGCATCACCAATTGCTCCAGACGCAAACCTTCTACAACCTTGGTGGTCTCCAGTTTCACACTGCCGAACTTGCGATCTTTAAAACTGACCGATTTGGCAAATGCTTTTATCGCGGGTAACTCCCTGGGATCTACATCCGTCTGGCCGCCTTCACCTGAGGAGGTTAACTCCCAACGATCCAGGTTCAATACCAGCGGATTACGCTCCATATCGTAGGGAATTCGAACCTCCCCTTTTATCTCATCGCTATTGATATCCAATACCATGGCGTGTTTCTCGCCTTTCATGCGCAAGTCCATATTTTTCGCTTCCTGGCCGAACAGTTGAAAGCGGTCTATGGTGAGATCTGCGGAGTGCAAATATCTCGACCAGTCCACGGGGCTGTCTGCCCGGGATTGGGGTTTTGTGATCGCGTTGGCGGCACCTTGGGAAATCAAGGATCGCCACACATCGGCGGACAAATCCTGAACGTGGCCGACAAACCGAAAACCCTCGTCTGGCGGCAACTCAACCGGTCCCCGGCCAAAGCGGAATTCTCCACGCCAGACGTCTTCACCAACTTCGCTGTATTCCATGATCGCGTTCAATCGATCGCCGTAGTCCACTGTGTATACGTAATGACTGTCCATATACAACATGCCTTCGATAATCGTTGGAACAGGACGGCCGGCCTGTTTTTCAAACGGCGTGGGCAGATGGACTTCCACGCCGTCCAGGTTGGATTCGGCCGTAAAGCGAATCGGTTCAGCCAGATGAGTAATGGGGTTTAGAGATTCATCCAAAGGTATAAAACTCACCACATTCCAATTCGACTGGCCCTTCACCAGGTCTGATAAAACGGGCAAATAGCGTTTGCTTAAGTCCCGCGAGTCAAAATTGCCATTGGCGGTAACCTGTATGAACTCGGAATCTTTGGTTTGATTATTCAGCGTGGTTTTAATGTCTATGGTGGTAGGCTGGTTGTAGAAATTGGCTTTTATACCCCTGGCTTTTATACCGTAGGGTACAATAGTGATTTTCCCGTTGATGTCTGTTAAAGGTTCTCCAAACCATGAATAGCGGATTTTGTTGTGTGCCAAATCCAAACTACCGTTTACCTCGGCATCCACATCATCTTTATCAATATACAAATCCACATCCACGTCTAATTTGCTGTTACCGCTAAAGACTACATCTTCAAAGAAACTGCCGAATTTGCGGTACAGGGGCGGACTCGTCAATATATAATCGGATTTATCCTGCGTTGTGCCATTTACCGTGCCCTTGATATTTACCGTTAATGGCTTGCTGTTCAGATCCGGTATCGTCACGACGGTATTGCTGACTTTTGACTGCAAGATCCGGCCTGTGTTGGAGGTAATGGTCAGGCCCGGACCATTGAATTCCACCTCGGCTTGTAGATCTTCCAGGCGGGGCCAACCTTCACCGTAATCCAGAATTCCGTGTTCCATATCGAATTTGACTTTGAACACACCATCTCCATGGCGAAACGGAAAATCATTAACATCGCCGTGAAATACCAGATTACCCGACGGAACGTCACCATCGACAATCGCACGATCCAGCCAATGCACCAGTTGGGTTCCCATGATTTTCGCGGGAATTTTCCGCGTAGTTTTACTCCCGTCACCATTGGCAAATTTTGCGATCAGATTCAAAAACGGGCTTTGATTATTTGCTGTGTTGGCTTTATGGCCACTTTGGCCGTTGTCTGATGTTGGCTTCTGTGGTAAAGGGAATTCGACATCCATTAACGCTTCCAGAGTGAATTCAGCATCCCGTAGTCGTAGGTTGCGCCCGGTAACAAACACGCTACTGTCTTGCCGCTGCCAGCCAAGATCCCCTTGCAATTCATTCAGCAGGATTTTATGCCGAAACAACTGTGGCGCATCGACTATCACGTTGTTGCTGTTCAATTGAAAATATCCGCTTTTCTCATTCAGGTGTACCAGGCCGCTGAGATTCTTAATTCCGGGAAAATCGCGGTTCGCAATGGCATGAAAATCCTGTATCGCAGCACTGAATTCATAACGGCTTTGAGGCGCTGCGGTGTAATTCATGCGGAAATCATGAACATCAAACCCCACTTTTGAGTCACGCAATTGATTGACCGCCTCATTGTCTGGTATCTCCAATAGCTGTAGCAACGGCGTCAAATCCTGAACCCGCAGGAAATCGCCTGTCGCGGTAAATTGGTCATTATTGTACCCTTGGGCGCCAGTGCTATTATCGGCGCGAAGATAGTCGAGGCGGAATTGCGATGCAGGCCATTGCCGGTTTTGATTTTTCAGAGATACTTGATCGGCTTGCAGCGTCCAGCCGGTCGGTTGTTGCTCCCAGTGAAAACGCCCGTCCATGCGTTGGTAGTTGGCGACAGTATCCTGAACTGCCGCATCCGTGGTGTTTTTGATCGCGACATTCTGTAAGGCAAATTTGCCTTGCATTTTCTCCATTTTAGAGTTGCGCCAGGTTGACCAGATTTCGAAATCGGATGTACCGACGGTGAATTTTTGTGCCATTGGCGTTAGCGAATTGATTAAGTTGATTATGTTGATTTGGTTGCCGCTGACATACAATCGTCCGGACCATTGATCGCTGTGCAACAAATCCCCTTGCGCATCGACAAACAGCGTCATTTTCTGGTCCGGTTGTTTGGGAATCCCCACCCAGCCTTCCATGAGATGATGATCCCCTTGGTTCCTCAACGACAGCGCGACATTGGAAAACAGGTATTTACGGCCACCGACCATACGGTCTTCATACAACAAGTTTCGGAATTGAATCCCTATCCGGCCTTGGATTAACAACCATTCTAAAAACGTATTGTCGACCACAGGCGATTCGCTGGAATTCATCATCTCAAAGCCGGTGAGAGTGATTTTTCCATCCGGCATGCGGGTAATGGACAAATCCACCCCTTGCAAATCGGCAGAGGTAAATCCCAATTGTCCGGATTTGAGGGACTTCCATAAGCCAAGGCCTAAATGTGCCTTGGATACCCGCACAATGGTGTTTTTACCTTGCGAATCCAACAACCAGACATTGTTTAACACCAGCGATGGTCCCCAACCCCGCCACTCGGCATCCAGGGATTGAATACGGATGGGTTGATTGACAAATTGGGAAAAATAATCCTGCACGGTGACACTGTAATCGCCTAAATTAGGCAACAACATGCGCGTGATACTAAACAATACCGCAGTCAACACAACCGCTGCGGCGAAACTGTACCAAAGGGTTTTCCAGACAATGTGAAACAGGCACAGGAAAAGTTTCATCGTTTATTAACAACTCGCATTACAGAACTGGCTATCCCGGCGACTGTCTCTGTGCCAAACGATGTTGTATCAGACTTTTTTGCCTGTAGAGGGTAACGAATTTCCAAAACCTATCCTATCGATTCACACACCTTAAACCAGAACCACATCAAACTGTTCCTGGGTGTACATACTTTCCACTTGAAACTTTATCGGGATTTGAATGAATTCCTCCAATTCCGCCACGGTGGTAGACTCTTCATCCAGGAACAAATCCACCACTTCCTGGGAAGCCAACACCAGGAATTGATTGACATTATATTGCCGGGATTCCCGGATCAATTCACGAAAAATTTCATAACACACGGTTTCCGCTGTCTTTAACGATCCACGCCCGGAACACGTCGGGCAGGATTCGCATAATATATGCTCCAGGCTTTCCCGGGTTCGCTTGCGCGTCATTTCCACCAAACCCAGCTCCGAAACCTGACTGATATAACACTTTGAGCTGTCTTGCTCGATGGCTTTTTCCAACGCGCTTAATACCTGGTTTTTGTGATCCGATGTCAGCATGTCGATAAAATCAATAATGATGATACCGCCCAAATTGCGCAACCTGAGTTGATGCACAATGGACTGGGTGGCTTCAAGATTGGTTTTAAAGATGGTTTCCTCCAGGTTCCTGTGCCCTACAAATCCGCCGGTATTGACATCAATGGTGGTCATGGCTTCGGTTTGATCAATAATTAAATAGCCGCCGGATTTTAGCTCTACTTTGCGTTCCAGGGCTTTTTGGATTTCATCCTCCACATTGTACAAATCGAATATGGGGCGTTCCCCTGGGTAATATTCGATCTTGTTGGCCAGTTCCGGGATGAATTTGTTGGCGAATTTTATGACCTTATCGAAGTTGGTGCGCGAATCAATGCGGATTTTTTCCACATCCAAACCGCTGCCTACCTGGTCGCGCATAGTACGCATTAACAATCTTAAATCCTCATAAATCAACGTGCCTTCCGCCTCACTTTGTGAACGTTCCTGGATTTCACCCCACAATTTATGTAAAAACCGTATATCGGCTTCCAGTTCATGTTCCCCAACACCTTCAGCCACGGTGCGAATAATGTAGCCGGAGGGTTCGTATTCAGTGGCAAGTTGCGTTACCAGGTCTTTTAATCGTTGCCGCTCTGCCTCGTTTTCAATTTTTTGAGAAATGCCGACGTGCTCAGTGCTTGGCATGAAGACCAAAAACCGCGCCGCTATGGATAGCTGGGTACTCAAGCGGGCACCTTTGGTACCCAACGGATCTTTGATGACCTGCACCAGCAAAGTCTGCCCTTGATGGACCAGCTTGGTAATATCATCGGTTTGTCTGCCGCCCAGTTCCGTGCCGTTTTCAACGGTATGGATGTCCGAGGCATGTAAAAACGCCGTTCGTTGCAATCCTATGTCCACAAACGCCGCTTGCATGCCCGGTAATACCCGCGAGACTTTGCCTTTATAAATATTCCCCACCAGTCCCAGCCGACTTGCACGTTCTAAAAATACTTCCGTAAGCACCCCGTTTTCCACCATGGCGATGCGGGTTTCACGTGGCGTGACATTAATTAGAATTTCTTCGCTCATGAACTGTTGTTGGCCGTTTTGTAGTAGTTCGTTGTTATTATTTTAACGTTAAGGGTTATTTGGTTTTTACGCAACGCGTACGATGTATATGCCGAATGCCTCGAGTAATTCCGCGGTTTCAAACAGCGGCAACCCGACCACGGCGGAATAGCTGCCATTGAGGTTTTGCACAAACCCCGCAGCCAAGCCTTGTATGGCATAGCCCCCCGCTTTATCAGCCGGTTCACCGGTTTGCCAATAGGTGTCTCGCTCTTGTTGTGAGATAGACCGAAACTGCACACGGCTGATATTAACGCGATACAGCTCGTCTGGATTCGTCGTCCCGCCGGGAACTATACCTGCAACAGCCACCGCCGAATACACTTCATGTGTATTACCGGACAACTGGGCGAATAAACGGTTAAAATCCGTTTTGTCTTTGGGTTTACCCATTAGTTGCTCGCCACACACTATGCAAGTATCAGCGCCAATCACCGGCCTTCGAGGTTTTCGCTGTTGCTGCAGCCATTGCCAACCCGCGCGGGCCTTTTCCAATGCCAGGCGTATCACATAGCGTTCCGGGGTTTCCCCCGCCATTATGCCTTCATCCACATCGGGGCGAATAACCTCGAAATTCACGCCCAATTGCGTCAATAACGCTCCCCGACGGGGCGAACTGGAGGCCAAATACACTTCTGGAGTCATTGCGGGCGTGAAACACTATTCATGAATAAATCGACATTGGTAATTAGTTTGATCAATGCGTATTTTGACCCTGTGTAAATCCAATTGATTTCCAATATAAGCTTCTGATCGACCGTAAAATACTCAGCGATGATACGGATGATGATTCAATATACTCCAGGCCCGATAGATTTGCTCCGCCACGACGATACGCACCAAAGGATGCGGCAAGGTCAATTTGGATAAGGACCATTTTTCCTGAGCACAGGCCAGACAGTCATCCGCCAAACCCTCCGGTCCTCCCACCAATAATGCCACGTCTTGTCCTCCTTGCAGCCAAGCGTCGAGTTTGCGTGCGAGTGCTTGGGTGCTGTGTTGCGGACCTTGCACATCCAATGCAATGACTTTGGCCCCTTTGGGGATGGCGGCAAGGACTTTACGGCCTTCTTCGCGGGTAATTCTTTCAATATCGGCGTTTTTACCACGCTTTAACGCGGGAATTTCAATCAGGTGAAGGGCGCAGTCGGGGGGCAAGCGTTTGGCGAACTCTTCATACCCCTGGTAAACCCAGCCATCCAACCGACTGCCCACTGCAATGAGGTAAATGCGCATCGGGTATTAGTGAGACGTAATTGGTGGTTACAATTTGTTTGCTACAACGTGTTTGCTATAACGCGCCACTTTCTTGATCGGAAAGTGTATCGGTGACTGCGTCGGTCGTCCACAATTTTTCCAGATGATAAAAATCGCGGATATGCGGTTGCATAACATGCAACACCACATCGCCTAAATCCACCAACACCCATTCGGCTTCGCGCTCGCCTTCGATGCCCACCGGACGCACACCATTCTCTTTGGCCTTCTCGATGACTTTGTCCGCCTGGGATTTGACATGCCGGGCGGAGGTTCCGCTGGAGATGACCATAACGTCAGTGAAGGAGGTTTTACCTTGCACGTCGATCACCCGCACATCCACGGCTTTCATGTCTTCCAGCGAATCTACCACTAATTTTGTTAATGCTTCTGTGTCCATTACGCTCCTGTTTTATCGATACAAACGGTTATGTTCTATTACTTCCAACACACGGTCGGGGGTTAAGTAGCGCGCACTGTGACCGCTCTTGATTACGCGGCGCACTCCGGTCGCGGAAATAGCCAACTGGGTGACGGCGTGAAACCAGACCTTGCCGCTTTTGAGTTGGTGCAATTGACGCGCGTCGGTCACTGAGTGTTGATCAACTAAAGCTTTGACGTCTGGGTGCATTTTTTGCCGATATTGCGCTGTGGAATAGACACCCGGGCGTTGCATCACAATTAAATGCGCCATTTCGATCAAACGTGACCATTGATGCCAGGTGTGCAATCCCAAAAACGCGTCCATGCCGATGAGCAATGCTAAGGGCTCGGTTGCCAATTCCTGGCGCAGGGATTCCAGGGTATCCACCGTATAGCTTGGGCCTGGGCGGCGCAATTCCCGATCGTCCACCCGAAAGCGGGGTTCGCTGAGCACCGCCACTTTGACCATCTGCAAACGCAATTGCGCGTCCACTTCCGGTTCCTCCCGGTGCGGCGGCAACGCACTGGGGACCCAACGCAGTTCCTGCAACGGCAACGCTTCGGTGATTTCCAGAGCAGGCCGCAGGTGACCGAAGTGGATGGGATTAAACGTGCCACCGAAGATGCCAATCATAATACGTCGGGAATGATTTTGTTATGGCTCATGGGGATCACCATGGCCGATTGCCAGTGACCACAAGGCATGCAATAGCTCAAATCCGTGATGAAACCGTTAATCGTGACGCGTCCTCACTGGCATTTTATTTATCGACGTGTTCATCGGCGCAATGTTTATTGACACTCGTTTTATTGGCATTAGATTCATGGGCAGTGTTTTCATCGGGGCAACGCATTTATCGGGGCAGTGTTTCTATTGACGAATCTGGCCATCTCCCAGCACGATGAATTTCTGCGACGTCAATCCTTCCAGCCCCACAGGCCCGCGGGCATGAATTTTATCGGTGCTGATACCAATCTCAGCGCCCAAGCCGTATTCGAATCCGTCCGCAAAACGGGTCGAGGCGTTGACCATGACCGAACTGGAATCCACTTCGGCTAAAAACCGCCGCGCCAGCGTGTAATCCTCGGTCACAATGGCGTCGGTGTGGCCGGAGCTGTGCCGATGTAAATGTTCAATGGCCGCATCGATGCCATTGACCACTTTTATGGCCAGAATCGGAGCGAGGTATTCGGTATCCCAGTCTGCCTCGCTGGCCGCGTTGGCATCGATAATTTTTCGTGTTGCTTCGCAACCGCGCAGTTCCACGCCTTCCTCCTGATATCGCTGCGCCAATGCCGGTAGAACCGCTTGCGCAATGGGCTGGTCCACCAATAAGGTTTCCATGGCATTACACACGCCATAGCGGTGAGTCTTGGCATTGTAGGCAATATCGATGGCTTTTTGCCGGTCCGCGCTGGCGTCGATATACACATGGCAAATGCCGTGTAAATGCTTGATGACCGGCACCCGCGCTTCGCGGCTGATGCGCTCGATCAAACCTTTGCCGCCGCGAGGTACGATAACGTCCACGTATTGTTCCATGGTCACCAGTTCGCCCACGGCCGCGCGGTCAGTGGTTTCTAGCACTTGCACGGCCGTGGCCGGCAATTGGGCTTGCTCCAGGCCGGCATGAATGCAGGCGGCGATGGCCTGATTGGAAAACTGTGCTTCCGATCCGCCCCGCAAAATAGCAGCATTGCCGGATTTCAAGCACAATCCTGCGGCATCGGCAGTCACGTTGGGACGGGATTCGTAAATGATTCCAATGACCCCCAGCGGCACGCGCATTTTGCCCACTTGTATGCCGGAAGGCCGGTAATTCAAGTCACTGATTTCCCCCACAGGATCCGGTAAAGCGGCGATTTGGCGCAACCCTTCGGCCATGCCGGCGATGCGTGCTTCATTCAGCGCCAGACGATCCAATAAAGCCTCGTCCAGTCCCTGCTCGCGGCCGGCGGCCAAATCCTTGGCATTGGCTTGCAGTAATTGTGGTTGCGACTGCTCCATAATCTCCGCCATAGCCAATAGGGCAGTGTTTTTCGGTCCGGTGCTGGTTTTCGCCAACACCCGCGAGGCGACCCGCGCCCGCTGCCCCACTTCAGTCATATATTGTTTGATGTCCATAATCCGTCTCTCGAAATCTCTTGAATACGCTTGACTGCTTTTGAATGCGATCAAAGACTCACACAAGCACAGCGCAATTCTATGTGGTCAATTCTATATGGTTAGACTGGATGTGGATTTAAACAGCCTCACACCCGCCATCATTAAGCACAATTGTAACAATTCATCCCACACATTGCCTGTTTTACGGCCTTTGATCATTAAATCCAGGTGTGCCGCCCGCTGCAACAGGTGCAACCAGACCCGGCGCTGGTGGCGGCGCAAGCCTGCGGTGACTATCGGTTTGCGTTTTGGCCATACGCGGTATTTGGCGATCACTTGCTCGAGGCGCTCGCCTTGTTCCAGCTGCGCGGTCATGGCTTCCAAGGAGCGGATTTCGCGGGTCAATGCCCACAACAGCAACACGGTTTCGGCACCTTCTGCTTTTAGCCCCGCCAGCATGCGCACCACCCGTTTACTGTCGCCGCTTAATGCCGCATCCACCAGGCCGTAGATATCATACCGGGCACTGTCGGCCACCGATTCGGCCATGGCGGCAAAATCCACCGGCCCGGCCCCGTGCAATAACAGCAATTTGTCGATTTCCTGCGCGGCCGCCAACAGATTCCCTTCCACTCGTTCAGCCAGCAAGGTGATCGCATCGGCGGTCGGCTGCATGCCCTTGGCTTGCATGCGACGGCGTATCCACTGGGGCAACATTTTTGCTTCCACCGGCCATACTTGTACGCTCACCGCGATGGCATCCAACGCTTTATACCACTTACTGTTCTGGGCGGCTTTTTCGATTTTACCGGCAATGACCAGCAATACCGTGTCGGGGGCCGGATTGTTGGCATATTCCTGTAATGCCTTGCTGCCTTTGTCACCGGGTTTGCCGCTGGGAATGCGCAATTCGATCAACCGCTGTTCGGCAAACAAGGACAAAGAATTCGACGCCGCCAAAAACTGCTCCCAATCAAAACCCTTCTCCGCATGCATCACTTCCCGCTCACTGAAACCCTGCGTTCGTGCCTGCTGACGGATGGCGTCGCAGGCCTCGCCCGCCTGCAAGGGCTCGTCACCGCTGATGATATATACCGGTTTCAAACCCTGGCTTAACTGTGTGGGAAGGTCGTCAATGCGTAGGTTCATAACAATATAGGTTCACAATGGTGTAGATTCATAATGGTATAGGTTCAAAATAAGAATTGTCTCATATCAAAGTGACATACCGTCCAAGATACCAAGTATTTAAATATTTTGTGTAACCTTAGTACGTTTTCGTTCTTGGCGACTTGGTGGCGTTAAAACTCCACAAACTGCAAACGCCTGATGATCTGCCGAGCCGCATCGGCCAGCATTTCGGATTTCAGTTGTTGTTCCTCGCCGGCCTTGGCCACCACTTCGGCGCTGTCGTAACGCAGTTCGCGACTCACTGGCAACGTTTGCGGTTCCGCCAATGCCTCACCTTTAGCATCCAAGATATCCAGCTTGACGGTATAGTTCAATTGGTATTCCTGCACATTGCCCGTGGCACCGACGCTCAATACCTGGCGCTGATAGCTTTCCTGTGAAACCCGGATGATCAATTGCGCCTGAGCTTTATCTTCCACCGGCGACAATTGCTGTTCGGTAAATGCACGGGCTAAGGCCTCGGCAATCAGTGGCGCTTGTTGTTGTTCCACATACACCGCCGACAACGCTGGCGGCAATTCCACACTGCCGCGCAAATGGAAGCCGCAGCCGTTCATGAACAGCAGCGAGCCAAGCATAAGACTCGGCAGCAGAGAACGGAGCCAGCGAAACACGCGCATCAGCGATGAGTGGATGCGGTCAAAATATAATACGCACCCATTACTTCACCACGATATTGACCAGACGCTTGGGTACTACCACGACCTTAACGACGTGTTTGCCTTCGATGTGCCTGGCAACATTGTCTTCGCTAAGGGCGATGGCTTCGATTTGCGTTTTATCGGCTTGCGCCGGAACATCGATCTTCGCCCGCAGCTTGCCATTCACCTGCACACCCATTTCCACTGAGTCGCTTTGCAAAGCCTTGGCGTCAGGTTCTGGCCACGGGGCATCCAGAATATGCTCACCGAAATTCAAGCCACGCCACAAGGTATGCGTCATGTGCGGCACTATGGGCGCCAGCATGCGCAATAAGATGTTGACACTTTCGGCGAATACCGCTGCCGCCTCCCGGCTTTGTTCATCAGATTGTGCGCCGTGGATCGCCTTGGGCATGCCTTGAATGGTATTCATCATTTTCATGCCGGCCGCCACCACGGTGTTGAATTGGTATTTCTGCACATCGCGGTTGGCCTGCTCCAGCAGACTGTGGATTTCATGGCGCCAGCGGCGATAATCAGCCGCCACATTGGCGTAATCGAATGCCGCGATTTGCTCAATCGACCATTGTTGTAATACCGCCAGGTTTTGCGTATCGCTGACCATGCGCCACACTTTTTTCAGAAAACGGAACGAACCTTCCACCGCAGCGTCATTCCACTCCAGCGATTGATCCGGCGGTGAGGCAAACATGGTAAACAAGCGCACCGTGTCCGCACCGTAGCGATCGATCAAGGCTTGCGGGTCTATGCCGTTTTGTTTGGATTTGGACATCTTTTCAATACTGCCAACGGTGACTGGCTGACCATCGGCGTTCAAGCGGGCGGCCGTGATGCGGCCTTTGTCATCCCTATCCACTTCCACGTCGGTGGGCGCTACGTAATGTTTGTGGCCGTGTTCGTCCTCGCGATAATACGTCTCCGCCACTACCATGCCTTGAGTTAATAAAGCGGAAAACGGCTCGTCGTTGCCTACCAGGCCTTCGTCGCGCATGAGTTTGTTGAAAAATCGCGCATACAACAAATGTAACACCGCGTGCTCGATGCCGCCGATATATTGATCCACCGGCAACCAATAACGGGCGCGATCGTCCAGCATGCCTTGATCGTAGTCCGGGCAGGCATAGCGGGCGAAATACCAGGAGGATTCGAAAAAAGTATCGAAGGTATCCGTTTCCCGTTTGGCCGGGCCTGCGCACTTGGGACATGCCGTCTGGTAGAATTCCGGCATTTTCGCCAATGGCGATCCTTCGCCGGTAATCTCCACATCCTCGGGCAGAACCACCGGCAATTCCGATTCCGGCACGGGCACCTCACCACAGCTACTGCAATTGACAATGGGAATAGGTGTCCCCCAATAGCGCTGCCGCGATACCCCCCAGTCCCGCAAGCGATAGTTAGTCTTGACGTTGCCTTTACCCTGCCTGGCCAGGTACTCGGCAATGGCATCGAAGGCCTGCTGGGAGGTTAATCCGTCGAATTGCCCGGAGTTTACCAACACGCCTTTGTCCACGAACGCGCCTTGCGACAAATCGACCTCACCGCCATCGGCGGGGCGAATTACCTGTTTAACGGGCAAGCCGTATTTTTGCGCAAACTCCCAGTCTCTTTGATCGTGAGCGGGCACGGCCATGACCGCTCCCTCGCCATACCCCATTAAGACGAAATTCGCGGCAAAAACCGGCACTTCTTCCGATGTGATCGGGTGAACCGCCGTCAGGCCGGTGCGCACGCCTTTTTTCTCCATGGTTTCGATGGCGGCTTCGGAGGTTTCAATGTGTTTGCACTCCTGGATAAAGGCGGCCAGTTCGGTGTTGTTTTCTGCCGCTTGTGCCGCCAAGGGATGTTCCGGCGCCACGGCAACATAACTCACGCCCAGCAACGTGTCCGGGCGGGTAGTAAATACTTTTAAGACTTCACCAGTACCGGCGATGGCAAATTCCAATTCCACGCCCTGGGAGCGGCCAATCCAGTTACGCTGCATGGTACGCACCTGATCCGGCCAGTTATCCAGCTTATCGATATCGTCCAGGAGTTCCTGCGCGTAGTCGGTGATTTTCATGAAGTATTGCGGAATTTCCTTGCGCACCACTTCGGTGTCGCAGCGCCAGCACCGGCCGTCGATCACTTGCTCGTTGGCCAATACCGTCAAGTCTTTGGGGCACCAGTTCACCGGCGCGGTTTTTTTGTACACCAGGCCTTTGGCGAACAACCGTGTGAACAGCCACTGTTCCCAGCGGTAGTAGTCCGGATCGCAAGTGGCCAGTTCCCGGTCCCAGTCGTAACCAAATCCCAGGCGCTTTAACTGCTCGCGCATGTACGCGATATTTTCATAAGTCCACTTGGCGGGTGGCACGCGGTTTTTGATGGCGGCATTTTCCGCCGGCATGCCGAACGCGTCCCAGCCCATGGGCTGCAAGACGTTCTTACCCAGCATCCGTTGATAGCGGGCGATGACATCGCCAATGGTGTAATTGCGCACATGGCCCATGTGCAAGCGGCCACTGGGGTAGGGAAACATGGACAAGCAATAAAATTTTGCTTTGTCCTTGGCCTCCACCACTTTGAAAGACGCGTTGCTTTCCCAGAAGGCTTGCGTTTCGGTCTCGATTTTTTCCGGTTTATAGTGTTCTTCTATGCTCATTTTAAAAACGTTTTTCTCGCTTGGATTACAAGCTACAAGGATACCGCAGTGCAAAGGAATGCCACAACCAGCGCGACATTAATCCTCCAAAAATTTCACCGATTATGACCCAAATCATGAACAACACTTCCATTACATCCGATTTTAAGCAAAACTGTAGTCATCCACGCGTATGACGGAGATAAAAACATCATGACAGATTCAAGCAGCCCGAAAGACGACAAAGAAAAACGGATTCACGGATATAATCGCATGCTGGAGCGGGTCAAGGAATTCATCGCCGACACCGAAGAAGATTGGACCGATAGACTGCACTACGCGGTGGACGCCGCCAAGCAAAAAGCATCCGAATTGGGCGAATTGACCCGGGAAGAAAGCGAACAGATCGCCGACTATTTGAAGCGCGATATTCACGATGCCGCCGAGTACCTCTCCGAAGAGGGCACCGAAATGCGCGACTGGCTGCGTTTTGATGTGCAACTGGTGGAAGCCAAACTCCTGGACTGGATGAGCCAGGCGGTGGACACCACCAAATTGGAACTGGACCAGCTGGCGAAGCGTGCCCAACAGGAAAATATCTGGATGACCGGTGAAATCACCGCCCCCGGCACCTTGAAATGCATGCACTGCGACCATGAAATCCAGTTTCAAGGCACAACTCAAATCCCGCCCTGTCCCGAGTGCGGCAAACATCGCTTCAAACGAATCAGTAATTAAAAAGATTAACCACCAGGACGCCAAATGTTGGATGATGGACGTTCTATTCGGAGTGTCGATTTTTATTTTCACCACGAAGCACACGAAGTGAAAAAGAATTAGAATGCTTCGTGTTCTTCGTTGTAAATTTTAAAGTCTCGGCGCCCTCGACGTCATGTCGGTTAACCCGCTTTAATAAACACCCAGATCCAAATAAGTGCGCGAGATTTTCTCCACCGCGGTCACATAAGCGGCCATGCGGTAGTCCTGGATGTGTTCGTTGGCATCGTAAATGGCTTTGATGTTTTGAAACGCCTCACGCATAGTATCATCCAGGCCGGAGCGCACCAGCGCCAGTTCGTCGGCACCGACGGTGAGTTTGGTATGCAAGTGCTCCGACAGTTGATTACCGGTGAGCTCCTGCAGTGCCGTGGAAATATGGTGCCCCCTCTGCTCGTCGAAGCGCCGCTGGATGCGCCCGAAACGAATGTGAGACAGGTTTCGGATCCATTCGAAATACGACACGATGACCCCACCGGCATTGACGTATGCGTCCGGTAAAATCACCACCCCTTTGTTGCGCAGGTATTCATCCGCTTCGAAAGTGACCGGGCCATTGGCCGCTTCGGCAATTAACCTGGCCTGGATACGGGGGGCGTTGTCGGCGGTGATTTGCGCTTCCAAGGCGGCCGGAATCAATATGTCGCATGCCATTTCCATCGCCGCCTGACCATTTTCGTCAAAGCGGGCGTTGGGATAACCTTTGATGGATTTATGTTGCAGTTTGTATTGCTGCAAGTCTTCGATGTTCAGACCGTTTTCGTCCCACACCACTCCGGCGCGGTCAATGATCGCAATGATTCTGGCATCGTCCTCCTCGCTTAGAAATTTTGCCGCATGATAGCCCACATTGCCAAACCCCTGCACAATGATGCGCTGGCCGCCCAATCCCGGAGCCAAATTGGCTTTCCTGACACTATCGGCATGGCGAAAAAACTCCTGCAAGGCATATTGCACCCCCCTGCCCGTAGCCTCAGTGCGGCCGCGGATACCGCCGTGGCCCACGGGTTTTCCTGTGACACAGGCCGTGTAATTGATATCTTCGGGATACAGATGTTTGTATGTATCCGCCATCCAGGCCATTTCCCGCTGGCCGGTGCCCATATCCGGCGCCGGCACATTGGTCGCTGGACTTAAAAACCCCTTGCGCACCAGTTCCACGGTAAACCGACGGGTAATCAATTGCAGTTCATCGCGGGTATATTGTTGCGGATCAATCAGCAACCCGCCTTTGGAGCCGCCAAAAGGCACATCCACGATGGCGCATTTATACGTCATTAGTGCCGCCAAGGCTTCGATTTCATCCTGGTTCACCATGGGCGCGAATCGAATCCCGCCTTTGGCCGGCAATCGGTGAGTGCTGTGCACCGCCCGCCAGCCGGTAAACACTTGCAGCTCGCCACGAATTTTTACGGGGAACTGCACTTTCAGGACACAATTACAGGCTTTGATGGCGTTGGAGACACCTTCATCCAAATTAAGAAATTTAAGCGCCCGATCCACCATATGATCCACGCTTTCCCTGAAACTTAACGAACGCTTTGAGCTAGCCACTTTCGATTCTCCGAATATAGTTTTTGGCATATAAATCATCGGCATGGCAGACCAACACTTTAGCGGCCCAATAACCACAACAGCGAATAAAAGTTGTAAGAATACGGAATACAAATAAAGAGAAATTGGCGCTGCGGTTCTCGTTATTAAAACGAAAATCAAGGCAGGCGGCGGCGGGTGGGATGCTTATGTGATGTAACAATTTTGCCCGCGGTGCTTTTTTCCGGCTGTCCTCAGGCAAGTATAGTCCGGCTTCAATCCAATGTTTGTTTGCGCGAAATATAGAATCCAACGACTAATAAAAAAACAGAAAATCCAATCATCAGCCAGTTTCCGTAAAGACTGAATGGCGTCCTGCCGGTCATGGGCTGAACTTCGCCAGTAAGTACGTACTGTTTGAATTGGGGGGATACGGAAATGAGCCTACCTTTGTCGTCAATGAGCGCCGATATGCCATTGTTGGTGGCGCGCAGCATAGGCCGTCCGGTTTCTATGGCACGCATGCGGGCTTTTTGCAGGTGTTGATGCGGGGCGAACGAGTCACCGAACCAGGCGTCATTACTGACATTCACCAATATGTTTGCTTCCGGCAGTGCGCGTATTACTTCTTCGCCGAAAACATCTTCGTAGCATATGGATATACCGGCTTTTACTCCGGCAACTTCGAGGTAGGATTTCTCTGCTGGACCGGAGCTGAAATCCGCCAACGGCACTTGAAAAAAATCCAATATATTCCCCAATATAGATTTTAGCGGTATGTATTCGCCAAAGGGGACTAAATGGCGCTTGTAATAAAAATCCTTTTTGCTGCCAAGCGAGATCATGGCGTTGTAATATTGTCTGCCATTACTGAAATCGATGACCGGCAAACCGATGAGCAGGTCGCTGTGATTGTCTCTGGCTTCCTGACCCAACCTGTCGAGAATATTTTCGGCCTGGTGATAGTACAATGGCAGTGCGGTTTCCGGCCAGATGATAAGATCGCTGTCCCAGTGCTCCCGGGTCAAGCGGGTATACAAATCGATGGTAGGACGGCGCTGATCAGGATGCCACTTGATGTCTTGTGCAATGTTGCCCTGTATCAGGCTGGCTTTAATGGGATGGTTGAATGGCCGGGTCCATTGAATGTGTTCTACCGCCACGCCCACAATGAACACCGTGAAAAATGCAGCAACGTAGTAGTAACGCCATTTGCCCCGTTCGAGAACAATTAACACCAGCAATCCGGCAGTAAATAGGATTAACCAGGAAATCCCATAGACGCCTAACACCGGTCCGTAGCCCGCCAACGGTCCATCTACGTGACTGTATCCCAACAAAATCCAAGGGAATCCAGTAAACAGCCAATTGCGCACCCATTCAAATAACACCCACAAGCTGGGCATGACAAGCAGCAGTTTTATGTTTAACCGGGCGTGTTGAAAATAACGCACCACGATGAACGACAGCAACGCGGGTATAAATGCCCAGATCAAGACAAATAGCGACGTCGCCAGTGTGGACAATGGCATGCTCATACCGCCAAAGCGGTACATACTCACCGCCACCCAGGACACGCCCAGACCAAAGTAGCCGATACCGTATAGATAACCGCGAACAAACGCCCGTTTGGGTGACGACACCAACCACAAGCCAATCAGTACTGCCGGAGATAACAAGGACAGAAAGATCAAGTCATAGGGGGCAAATGCAAACGGCACCGCGACACCAGCCGCCAATGCCATGCCATCACCTTTGAATCCGTGAGCGAAATTTTTATTGTAATTGTTGTTCACATGCGGTTTGCGGCAATGTCGGCGGGTTGTTGTTCCTCTTCGAGTTGGGATGGATCAAGCAAGATCATTTGTAGCAGATGAATTCGACGGCTATCCGCTCTTAGTACTTTGAATTTGAATCGGCCAATAGTGGTTTCT
>JAJDNG010000155.1 GCA_022340845.1 Gammaproteobacteria bacterium
CCACTCTGGCCGAAGCCACGCCGGAACTGTTATCCGATACGGTTAACATGACACTCATGCGTTTATCTTCGGTTCCACCAGGCTTTGTACCGTGTTTTTGCGAATCAGGGTTTGCGCTTGTTGATTACCTTCATTTTCCAATGCCGCTTCCGCCAATGCAATTAGAAGCTCTTGCTGGCTATCATCCAGGCGTTCTTGTTGCGCCGCCACATAGTCGTTGACTCTTTGTTCTGCCGCATCTGCAGGCGTGTTGTCCGCCCGGCTGTTGCCTAGGCTATGGTTGAGTGCCGCAGCGTCACTGTCCGGTATCACCTCGGCAAGCTCGGCGATCACATGACCTTTTTTCCCTTGTGGCACATGTTTGACTTTTTCCACGGCTCTCACCGAGGCTTCGGAAATATCGTTGATATTCACGCCATTATTGGTGGCGTCTTTTTCGATGGCATCGACTCGGCGTTTGGTACCGGCTAATGTATAGATATCCTCCGTATTGCCATTCGCGCCTGCCGGGATCAATTCATATTCATTGGCAATGAATATAAGGTTGTCCATGGAGAGTTGCTTGCTATCCAGCCGGACACTGTAATCACCGTTGTCATCCACTAAAACGCCATGACAAATACTCACGGCTGTGTTGCCGGCGGCGGGATCGGGACATTGATCGGCGGCGTTCTTCGGCAATAACAATTCGCCCGAATGGCCGTAGACATACACAAACTTTTGAAATTCTGCGACAGCCGAGGCCGGGAACGTGCCTAGTACGCCGAGCACGAGCAGTGCCTGCAGTATCATTCTGATGGTCATTGGGGAGTCTCCAGCTCAGGCCTTGCCGTTAATTATTGTTTCGCCGGGTTGTGATTGATTCCCTGGAGTATTGGAAGCGTCGCTGCCGCCGCCACCGCATGCGCTTAACAAAAACACGGCAAATACAAACACGGTAAACACAACGACGGTCAATTTGTGTAGTTTCTAGCTTATCCTTTTTGCTGTTAAATCAGCAAGTTAATACAGCAAATTTAAAGAGCTAGTGAAGTCCTGAAAGTACGCTTTGCAAGCTGTCAGAAGAGAATGCTCATGGTCATCGACATCCGGCAATCCCGCTGTCATAGGATTTCGTGGGAAATCCCTTAGACCGGTGACTTTGCGCCCGCAAACTTTCGTAAGCGGTAGCCTTTTTCAGAACTGGGAGAGGATTTATGTGATCAATACCTCATGTTTGGGTATCGTCTGCGGTGCCAAAACTTTTAGGTTGGGAGAGTATTTTTAAGGGAACGGATACTGGTAAAATACGCCACTGTTTATATAGAATTTTTACGTATTCCATCATCGTTATGCCTAAAGACAATTTTCAAAATAAACCTCAAGATAAGCAAAGAGACACCTTGTTCGCCAAGCCGCAGGACATGATCGTGGATTTTGAGTTCGACGATTCCGTTGCCGCGGTGTTTTCCGACATGATTCGCCGCTCGGTGCCCGGTTACGCCACGTTGGTGACCTTGACAGGGTTGCTGGCGGAACAATATGTTCGGCCCAAAAGCAGGGTGTATGATTTGGGCTGCTCGTTGGGTGCGATCACGTTGTCCGTGCTGCAGCGGATTGCAAACATTGACTGTCAGATGCTCGCCGTGGACAACTCCCAGTCCATGGTGGAACGTTGTCAACAAAACCTGCCCGAAGATACCGGTAATGCAACTGTAGAGGTTCGCTGCGCCGACATGCAGGATGTGGAAATACGCCAGGCTTCAATCGTGGTGATCAATTTAACGTTGCAATTTGTCGATCCGGCACTAAGATCCAAACTGTTAGCTAATATTTATCAGGGATTATTGCCCGGCGGCGCGCTGATTTTGTCGGAAAAAATTGTATTTGATAATGCGCAGGAGCAGCAGTTTCAAGAAAACATGCATATTGCCTTTAAAAAAGCCAATGCCTACAGCGAACTGGAAATCAGTCAAAAGCGCACGGCGTTGGAAAACGTGCTAATCCCCGATTCCATTGAAACCCATATCGACAGACTGCGAAAAGCAGGGTTTGAGTCCGTGCATCAGTGGTTCCAGTGTTTTAACTTTGTGTCTTTGATTGCCATTAAATGATCGATGTAGAGCGCGTCAGCGAGGAACTGAAACAGTTTTCCCAATTCCAACAACTGGCAGACCGATTAGCCGAACAACTGGCTAAGCGTTTAGCCCAGTATCTTCACGGTGATTTAGAAAAATGGCGGCAGGCGTTGGATGCACTACCGGATATAAAACCCTCGAGCCTGGAACTTAATTCACCGGCGATTAAAATCGGCGCCGCCGACGATATTGACGAAGCGACGCGGCAAAACATCATCCAGCAACTGCGCAAGATTCATCCCTGGCGTAAAGGACCGTTCGACCTGTTCGGCATTCACATCGATACCGAATGGCGCTCCGACTGGAAGTGGGATCGTATCAAACCCCACCTGCAACCGTTAAAGGACCGGCTGGTCCTGGACGTAGGCTGCGGCAACGGCTATTACGGGTGGCGAATGCTGGGGGAGGGCGCCAAATACGTCATTGGCATCGATCCCACGCAATCTTACATCACGCAATTCCAGGTGATGCAAAAATACATTCAAGCGTCCAATATACAGGTATTGCCACTGGCCATGGAAGACATGCCGCAGAACATGCAAACCTTCGATACCGTTTTCTCCATGGGCGTTTTATATCATCGCAAGTCGCCCATCGATCACTTGTTGGAACTCAGAGACAGTCTACGTCAAAGTGGCGAACTGGTGCTGGAAACACTCATCATAGAAGGCGATGAACGCTCGGTGATGATGCCGCAACGCCGCTACGCGCAAATGCGCAACGTATGGTTTATACCCAGCGTCGAGGCCTTAAAGTTGTGGTTGAAACGCAGCGGCTTTGCAAACATCCGCTGCGTGGATATCACCAAAACCACGGTAGAAGAACAACGCAACACGCCGTGGATGACTTACCAATCCTTGGCGGACTTCTTAGATCCGCACAATCCCGATCTCACCAAGGAAGGATTGCCGGCGCCGGTACGCGCGACTCTTATCGCGGAAAAACCTTAATGCGGCTTACATCCAAAGACATCGACGCGGTAGTCTTCGATCTGGGAAACGTGCTGGTCGAGATCGATTTCCATAGAGTATTTGCATGCTGGGCCCGATATGCCCGATGTCCCGTGGAACACATCGCCGAACGCTACGCGCATGACCATCATTATGAAAAGCACGAACGAGGGGAAATCAACGCCGCTGAATACTTCGCCGCATTGCGAGAAAGTTTGGCCGTTAATATAAGTGATGAACAGTTCCTGGACGGATGGAATCAAATCTTTGTGGGCGAAATGCCTAGCATTCGGCAACTGACCAGCCAATATGCGGCCTTGTTTCCCATCTACGCATTCTCCAATTCCAATGAGTCGCACAAAGCCGTCTGGCTACAGCGTTATTCCCAATTACTGCAACCGTTCAAACAGGTGTTTATTTCCTGTGAGATAGGCAAGCGCAAGCCCGAAACGGACGCCTATCTCCATGTGGCCAAAGCCATTGGCGCAGAACCGGAACGCATATTGTTTTTCGACGACTCCCAACAAAACATCGAAGGCGCGCAGCAGGTGGGTATGCATACAAAGAAAATAGACTCAGTGGCTGATCTGCAAGCCGTGTTGCGTATCTTGCAGAACTAAAATATCTGAAAACAGTACCTATCTCATGTGATCTGTTCCACTTGTACATCTAATCCGGTGTGCAATACCGCACAAGATTAACGGTAATATTACGCAGCCAAAACCTGCATTACTACACATCAAACAAAACCCCAGGCTGATACTATCTCGCATGCGTTGATAACAAGCACGTGTTTTGATTGCTGAGTTCAATTGCATAGGGAGCGCGCGATTGGCAGCGCGGATTTTATAGCCATGCAACAGAACCGCGAAGTCGATCTTATACACAATTGTTAAAACCGGGGCCGGCTCCCTTGCACGCTGCACGGAAGGCGGCAATTTAGAAACTTTTATTTACAGGAGGACAACACATGGCGGACATTGACGATT
Organism: Gammaproteobacteria bacterium; assembly: GCA_022340845.1. Taxonomy (GTDB): domain Bacteria; phylum Pseudomonadota; class Gammaproteobacteria; order SZUA-152; family SZUA-152; genus JAJDNG01. The sequence goes on from JAJDNG010000155.1 coordinate 4,057, forward strand.
ACAACGCAAAATTACCGGTCATCACGGCGATTGCGGAAAAAGACCTGAAATCGCCTTCCATGCCGGTCAAGGTTTATTTGCATGAGGCTGAATTTTTGCACGAATGGGCCCAGGATGACAAAGAGGCGCTCAGGAAAGCGAAATTGGACTGGGATCTGGTGATGGATATTCCGGCACGCGCCGGTGCATTGCGCCATGCCGACGCCGTCTGGTACCAAAAACGTTTTAGCCAAGTGCAAGCGGAAAAGGAATGGGATGCGAATTCCGAAGAGGGATACGAGTTGCGCAATATTCTGTTGCATGATTTTCGGCATGCATATGATGGCGACGATAGCTTGCTGGCCCGGGTGTCCGGGATCGCCGACGGCTATGGTCACGCGGACATGATTCACGACCTCAGCCAACTCGCCGTGCTGGGCCGAGCGCACAACGAACCTTTAGTCGCTATCGGTTTTGACCAAGCCAAGTTGGACAAGGCCAATGCGTTTTCCGACGCTTTGGCCTCCCTGCTGGCCAAAGCCGAAGTGGACAAGGCTACCAGTATCCGCACGCTGGTCATTCGCGACCAAGCTTACACGCACCTCAAAGAAGCCGTAGACGCGGTGCGCAAAAAAGGCCAATACGTTTTTTGGCGTAACGCGACTCGCGTGACGGGATATGCCAGTGACTATCACAGAAGAGGGGCTTCCAAAACCAACAAGCCTTCAACCGACTCCGGGCAAACGGATAGCGGCGATCTCAACTGATGTGGAGAGACCACCGGATGGGCCTGCGATGTGTGTGTCCCCTCCGGTTCCGCCCAGCGATCCGCGGCCACGCATGTACAATTCTTGATCATTTTGCGTCCCCAACCTGCTTGTAAAAAACACCGCAGTAGATCAAAAACCCTCTGAAAGCCGCCCAAGGACTGGCGACTATTTCCAAGGGCGGCCAACGGGCCCCAAGGGCGGGTGACTATTGCCAAGGGCGGTTGACTCTTCCCAAGGGCGGATGACTCTTCCCAAGGGCGGCTAACTCCTTCCAAGGACGGCTGACTATTGCCAAGGGCGGGCGACTGTTCCCAAGGGCGGAGTAACAGCTCCCAAGGGTGGGTCGACAGCTCCCAAGGGTAGGGTAACAGTTCCCAAGGGTGGGACAACAGTTCCCAAGGGCGGAGTAACAGGTCCCAAGGGCGGGGTAACGGTTCCCACGGGAAGGGTGTCAGTTTCCCGGGAAAGCCATCTTGTCTCCGGTGAAGGCAAGCAGTAGATCTGCCTGAAAAGCAAACTATCCACAAACTATTAAATGTGTGGGCTGGTAAGCCATCAAAACGCAGGCAGATCATAGTTTGGTAATGGGCAGCAACGTGCCCAAAGGAGCTACTTGTTGTTTTGTCAATTTTGGGCTAACTTGGAATTAAATTCGTTAGTCAAATATTTGGCAGAGAGTCAAATCGACCCTTAGCAGACTCTGAGCTTTTTGCACTGTGAGCCGGCAGTGTGCCCAAAGCGGAAGCACGTTTTTTAACGTGTTTCAGGTGAAATTGGAAATTAAGTCGTTAGATTATTGGGAGTGACGGCGGATTC
>JAJDNG010000156.1 GCA_022340845.1 Gammaproteobacteria bacterium
CAAACTTGTTGTTGTCCGGTCATTACACCCATAGAGGCATATCCCCGCCCGAGTATCTTGGCAAACATCCCGGTTGTTTCGACTATATTATGGATTATTTACGACAACGCTCGATAGAGTACCGCAGTAGCGAACGCTAAGTCCCATCAATGCTCGACCAAGTCCTGCAACTTGTCCATGTCGTGAATCGTCAAGTGCTTGCGTTCCACCCGGACTATGCCATCCTCCTGAAAGCGGGTAAATAACCGGCTGACGGTCTCTTCCGCCAAACCCAGATAGTTGCCGATGTCCCGGCGTGACATGGTGAGATTGAATTCCTTGGGCGAAAAGCCACGGTGTTGCAGGCGTCGTGAAATGCTCAACAAAAAAGACGCCAGGCGTTCTTCGCCGTGGCGCTTGCCGAGCAACAATAACATGGTGTGGTCATTATAAAATTCCCGCCCAATGAGCCGGTCGATTTGTTCGCGCAAGCCTTTTACCTGATCGTATAGTTTTTCCAGGGATTCGAAGGGCAATTCGCACACATCGGAGGTTTCCACCGCCATCGCCGCAGAATTGAACTGGTCATGACCCAGTGCTTCGAATCCTAATAATTCGCGGGGCAGATAGAAACCCAGTACTTGTTCATCACCTTGATCGGTGGGAATATAGGTTTTAATGGTGCCCGAACGAACGGCGTAAATGGCTTTACCCGGATCGCCGATATTGTACAAATGTTCACCGGGCTGTAGTAAATAATGTTTTTTAACAATAGAGCCCAGTAAGTGCAAATCCTCTTCAGGTAAATCCAGAGGCAAGCACAACTCCTGGGTTTTATGTTCTTTTAAGCTACTTCTAAGGTTTGCAATATTGACGACGTTACTACTTTTTAAATTCATGAATTTTCCGTCCCTTGCCAAGCGTTATTTTATCCCAACCGGATCAGGATACGATAAAAATTATATTGTTTCTTTTGCTATTCTACCGCAATATTTTGATCGCGCTACACGCTTTTTTATTAAGAAAATTGTGTTAGCACATTCATGTCCCCCGAATCCGGTTTGCCCGTAAATTGATGTCTTTGGCATCTGTATACTTATCACTACTGAAGGCACCGCTGAATAAATCATGATCAGACTTAATTCAGAATCCCCCTTAGATATCTTATAGACGAAAAAACTGGACTCATTATTGAATTTTATCAAAAACTTTTTTTATATTTCCAAAACCACTTATAATTCAATGGATTTTAACTAGAGATTCCCATGCCGGCGAACGTAAATCAAACCGTTGTCGATCAATTGCTGGAAATCGCCGATCTGTTGGAGCAACAGCAAGCCAATCCTTTCCGGGTGAACGCCTTTCGCAAAGCCGCCCAAACCATATTGTCTCTGAAGACCTCACTGGACACACTGGTGGAACAAAACGGTGTCGATGGTTTGACGGCTTTGCCCAACATAGGAAAAGGCATCGCCACGGCCATCTACGAAATTGTCGCCACCGGTCGCTCCAGCCGCTTACAAGGGTTACGCGGCTCGCTGGAGCCGGAAAAGCTGTTTCAAACCATACCGGGCGTAGGCCCGGAACTGGCCAAACACATTCACGATGAACTCCAGGTGGAAACGCTGGAATCGCTGGAATTGGCGGCGTATGACGGGCGGCTGGATAAAGTCGAGGGTGTGGGATCACGCAGGAGCTCGGCCATTCGCGCCGCTTTATCGCAAATGCTGGGGCGGAAAATCCACCCCAGAGCCCTTGCGCCGAATACCGAACCGGGAATTGAGGCGCTGCTGGACGTGGATCTGGAGTATCGCTCAAAAGCCGAGGCGGGCAAACTCCCCACTATTGCCCCCAAACGCTTCAACCCCCAGGGCGAATCCTGGCTGCCCATACTGCATACTACGCGGGGTGAGTTTCATTTCACCGCGCTGTATTCCAACACGGCTCGCGCCCATCAGCTCAACCACACACGGGATTGGGTAGTACTGTATTTTTACGATAACGATCATCATGAATATCAGCACACCGTGGTAACGGAAACCCACGGTTCTCTGATTGGCAAACGGGTGGTCAGAGGTCGGGAACAAGAATGCCTGGAGTATTACGCACGGCAGGGTAACTCATAAACAAACCCACTAACTAACATTTTATAACCACGAAGGACACGAAGTATTTAATAGGGTTTTCTTCGTGACTTTAGTGACTTTCGTGACTTTCGCGCCTTTCTTGCCTTCGTGGTAAATATCATTATTAGCGTCTATTGCGGCTAACCACCTCACCGCTGCCAATGTATCAATCCCATTTCCGTGGGTACTTGCACACCGTCAAAGTAAGGAATGATGCGCGGGGTATAGTCTTGCGGTGGCCGGTCTGCGGGTACGTTGACGCTGTAGACATAGCCATTGGTGGTTCCGGGAATGGGATCACCGCACTGCATGGTCTTGCAATAAGCGGACTCATCGTTCATGGACTTGGCAAATACCTGCACTTGCACGTGGTCGCGAGGAATGTCCCCTAAATAGACCTGCAATTCAAAATCGTAATGGTTATTTTGATCCATCACTTGCAATTCGCCGTAATGGATACCTTGCCAATGCAGGCCCAGGTGCCGCTGCCATTGCCACAATTGTTTGGCCAATGCGCCGCCTTTTTGCGAACGCAATTGGAAAACATTCGCCGCGGGCAGATAAATGCGCTCCACATATTCACGCACCATCCTGTTGCCACTGAATTGCGGCGCCAATTTTGCCATGCTATTGCGCATTTTGGCGATCCAGTTACGCGGTAACCCGCAAGCGTTGCGGTCGTAGAACATCGGGACGATTTCCCGCTCTAGCAAACCGTATAGTTGTTCAGCGTCGCTGGCGTCCCACCTTATAGAGCCATGATTGCTATTGTCCCCCAGCGCCCAACCCACCTCCGGCGAGTAGGCTTCCACCCACCAGCCGTCCAGGGACGATAGATTCAGGCCGCCGTTCACCAGCACTTTCATTCCGCTGGTGCCGCAGGCCTCCCAGGGGCGGCGCGGCGTGTTGATCCACACATCCACGCCTTGCACCATTTCCTGTGCCAGAGCAATATCATAGTCTTCCAGAAATACCACATGCGCACGCACTTCCGGCCTGCTGGCGAATTTGGCCCATTCGCGGACAAATTGTTTGCCGATTTGATCTTGGGGGTGGGCCTTGCCGGCGACGATGATTTGCACTGGCTTATCCGGCCGGGTTAACAAGCGTACAAAGCGTTCCGCATCGGTCAATAACAGATTAGGCCGCTTGTATTCGGTAAACCGCCGGGCGAATCCCAGCGTCAAGGTATTGGGATCCAGGACAATATCAGCGCCTTCTATGGCCGCTGTATCGGCGCCACGCTGGGCGAATTGCCGGGCCAGCCGGCGCCGCGCACGGCGCACCAGGTCGACGCGCTCCCTGCCGCGCAACTCCCACATTTCGGCATCGTCAACGTCGTTTATGGCATCGGCCAGGTTTTCCGCACCGCCCAGCCAGCGGTCTTTACCGGCGGCTTTAGTCCAGATCTCATCCGCCCAGGCTGAATCCCATGACGGCACGTGCACCCCATTGGTCACATGGGTAATGGGCACCTCAAACGTGGGCCAGCGCGGATACAGTTTTTGAAAAATGTCCTTGCTCACCTCACCGTGCAACTGACTTACCCCGTTGATACTGCGGCAAGTACGCGCCGCCAGATACGCCATATTAAAAGGCTCATTACTATCATCCGGATTTTTCCGCCCTAGCGACGCCAGCTCTTCACCGCTGACGCCCAACAGCTCGGCGTATTCCCGGCCATATTTGCCAAGCAAATCCATGCTGTACACATCGAAACCGGAGGACACCGGAGTATGGGTGGTAAACACATTGCCTGCCCGGGTAGCCCACAGTGCTTCCCAAAAATTTACGTTGTACAGATGCATAAAATGCCGGGCTCGCTCCAGGGTGACAAACGCGGCATGGCCCTCGTTAAGATGACAGACATCCACGGGCAGGTTCAACGCCTCGATCAACAACCAACCGCCTATCCCTAAGGCGATTTCCTGTGCGAGCCGCAACTCCTGGCCGCCGCCGTATAATTTGCTGGTGATGCCGCGGTCATTGGCTGAGTTCAAAGGGTCGTTGCTGTCCAACAAATACAACGCCACCCGCCCGACTTGCGCCTGCCACACCCGCAAGCGCACCCAGCGTCCCGGCAGACGAATACTGACGTGCAACCATTCGCCGGTTTCAGCCTCCAACGGGCGCAGTGGCAAACTGGTGGAATCGTTATAGGGGTAGACTTCCTGTTGCCAGCCATCGGCATCCAGTACCTGGCGGAAATAGCCTTCCTGGTATAACAAGCCGATGCCGGTTAAGGGCACGCCTAAATCGCTGGCCGCTTTTAAATGGTCGCCGGCCAATACTCCTAATCCCCCGGCATAAAAAGGCAGTGCCTGACCCAGCCCGAATTCCAGACTCAAATAGGCCACACCGCGTAAGGCGGTGTCTTTGTGGGTTAATTGATACCAGGCATCGCGGCTGCAATATTCATGGCGCGCTTCGGCCAGCTCTTCCAGCTTCTGCATAAACTCGCGATTGTTGGCCAGATTCTTCAAGCGCGTTTGGCTGAGGTTCTGCAATACCACGTAGGGATTGTCGGTTTGGTCCCATACCGTTTTGTCGATGGTTTTCCACAACCAGTCGCCGGCATGGCTCCAGGTCCAGCGCAAGTCGGTAATAAAATCGGCGTAAGGCTCCAGCTCCGGGGGCAGTTTTTGAAGTAATGGGGTACGGGTATTCATCGCTTAATGGTATTCATCATTTTTTTTAAAAAATTACTGCATATTTCCTGGGCATAGTCCTTTCTTGCCATAGTCCTTTCTTGCCATAGTCCTGTCTGGCCATAGTCGTGCCTCACAGGTGCGCTGCAGTGGTTTAGCCAAGCTATCGGCCCACCCCGGCAGTTACATTAGTGGTGACATTAATGGTGACATTAACGGACCTCTTACTCGGTCAAGGCCGCGATGTGGGCTTCGGCGCTGCGCGCCAGGGCGTGCAGTTCGTAGCCGCCTTCCAAGGTGGAGACGATGCGGCCCTGGGCGGTTTTGGCGGCAACGGTTTTCATCTGCCGGGTGACCCAGGCGTAATCCTGGTCCACTAGACACAACCCGGCCATATCGTCATCGCAATGAGCGTCGAAGCCGGCGGATATCATAACCAGCTGAGGTTTAAACTGGCTTAACGCGGGCAGCCAGTATTGTTCCACGGCTTCACGGAATTCTTTGCTGCGGCTGCCGGCGGGCAATGGCACATTGACCATGTTAGGCAGTTGAGTATCGCTGCCGCTGTAGGGATAGAAGGGGTGTTGAAAGGTGGAACACAGCAACACCCGAGGCTCGCTCCTGAAGATATCTTCGCTGCCGTTGCCGTGATGCACATCGAAATCCACAATGGCCACCCGCTCTAATCCGTGGAATTGCAGCGCATGGGCCGCGCCCACGGCGACGTTATTAAAAAAACAAAACCCCATGGCACGGTTGTGTTCAGCGTGATGGCCGGGGGGGCGCACATTGCAAAAAGCGCATTGCTCTTCGCCGCCCAGCACCAAGTCAACCGCCATTACCGCCGCCCCGGCGGCCCGCAACGCCGCGGTCAAGGTATACTCATTCATGGCGGTGTCGGGGTCTATCCAGGCCAAGCGGCCGGCTTCGGGGGCTTGCGCAAAAATACTGTCGATATAGTTAGAATCGTGTACCCGTTGCAACTGTTCTCGGGTGGCCAGCGGAGCATCATAGTGGTGCAGCAAAATACTCAAGCCACTGGCAATCAAACGGTCGTGAATGGCGCCGAGGCGCTGCGGCCGTTCCGGATGGCCGGCGCCCATTTCATGTTTTTCACAGTCGGGATGCGAGATCAAAGCAATGGTCATGGGGTTGGTGGTCCTTTTATCGACTTCATTGTCGACTTCATCATCGAGTGCAGCTATGGTTCAGCCGTTGCGGATTTTTATCAAACCGCTAGCCTCTATACATTTTACACATTAGATGTTTCAATTTAACCCATCTGGCGCGCGTAGCGCTTTGGCGGTTTTTAGAGTCCACCTTTCATCCAAACCTGCTTGGGAACAGCAACCGCACATGGAACCGCATTATTTAGACCGGCTGTTTTCTCCAAAATCCGTGGCCTTGTTCGGCGCCAGTGAACAATCCCTGTCGGTGGGTTCGCTGGTCTACGAAAATCTTCTGGCCGGCGGATTTGGCGGCGCCATTTACGCCATCAATCCCAAGTATAAAAATTTACGCGGCGAGGAGTGTTATACCTCGCTGACCCAGATCCACGAGCCCATCGATCTGGCGCTGATTGCCACGCCGGCGCACACGGTACCACAAATTCTCGAGCAATGCGGCCAGCACGGCGTTCGTGCGGCGATCATCTACTCGGCGGGTTTTGGCGAATCCAATGGCGAAGGCGCGCATTTGGCCAAGCAAATTCTCGAGCCGGCGAAGCGTTACAATATTCGCTTGTTAGGCCCCAACTGCCTGGGACTGGTGCGTCCGCAAAGCGCTTTTAACGCCACTTTCAGTAAGAACACGGCACAGCCGGGGTCACTGGCGCTGGTATCCCAGTCAGGGGCGTTGTGCACGGCGATTCTGGATTGGGCCGCACCGCGTAATATCGGGTTTTCCAGCGTCGTGTCTTTGGGTTCGGCCATCGATATCGACTTTGGGGATATTCTGGATTACCTGGCGCTGGATCCACAAACCAAAAGCATTTTGTTGTACATCGAAGGCATTCACCAAGCGCGTTTATTCATGAGCGGTCTGCGGGTGGCCGCGCGCTTAAAACCGGTGGTGGTGTTAAAAGCCGGCCGTCATAGTGAAGGTTCCCGCGCTGTGCAGTCCCATACCGGCTCGCTGGTGGGCGCCGACGATGTATTCGATGCTGCGTTACAACGTGCCGGAGTCGTGCGCGCCATGAGCATAGAACAATGGTTCGCCGCGGCGCAATTGCTGGCTACACCTTACCGAGTGCAAGGTAAAAATCTAGCCATCATCAGCAATGCTGGAGGCCCTGGTGTGATGGCCACCGACCGCGCCGTGGACCTGGGTATCAATATTGCCCCCTTAAGTGCCGCGACTGTCGATGCCTTGGATGCCGCCCTGCCGCCACATTGGTCACACGCCAACCCGGTGGACATCATCGGCGATGCTACACCCGAACGCTTTCAATCAGCGGTCAAGTGCGTGCTGCCTGACCCGGGCATCGATGGGGTGCTGGTGATGTTAACACCGCAAGCCATGACCCAGCCTTTGCAAGCCGCGCACGCCGTCATCGAAGCGGCCCACGGACAAAAAAAACCGGTATTGACCTGTTGGATGGGAGAACAACATGTAAAAACCGCCCGCGAGGCGTTTGTGCAACAAAAAATCCCCTCGTTTCCCACACCGGAAACGGCCGTGGAAGCGTTTGCGTATTTGGCCAATTTTCACCATAACCAGCGACTGCTGATGCAAGTGCCGGGACCCCTGAGCAAACACCCCCAGCCGGATATCGTCGGGGCACAATTAATTATTCGAGGGGCGCTCAATGAAGGCCGCACGGTGTTGAGCGAACTGGAATCCAAGGCGTTATTGTCCGCTTTCCGCATCCCGGTGACGCAAAGTATCAAAGCCACCTCGCCCGGTGAAGCCTTGCTGGCCGCTGAATCCCTTGGCTATCCGGTGGCCATGAAAATTCTCTCACCCCAGATCAGCCACAAATCCGATGTCAACGGCGTGCGCCTGAACATCAATGAGGCGGAGTCCGTACGCAGCGCTTACACGGAATTGGTCAGCGCCGTTCAACAAGCCATGCCCGACGCACGGATAGAAGGGGTCACCATAGAACGCATGGCGCAAAGCCCTCACGCCCGGGAACTGCTGGTCGGTGCCTTTAGCGATCCGGTGTTCGGTCCGGTAATCACTTTTGGCTCCGGCGGCACGGCAGTGGAAATCTTGCACGACCGCGCGGTCGCCCTGCCGCCCCTCAACACTTTCATCACCCGTTCGATGATACAACAAACCAAAGCCGCCAAACTCCTGGACCGGTTTCGCAATCTGCCGGCAGTGGATTTACAGCGTGTGGAATACGTATTGCGCCGGGTCTCGGAAATGGTGTGCGAACTGCCGGCCATCAAGGAGCTGGACATCAATCCCCTGATGGCCTCCCCCACCGAAGTCATCGCCTTGGATGCGCGCATCGTGGTGGAGTCTTCCGCCCAGCAGCTGGAGCGTTATGCCCACATGGCCATCCATCCGTATCCCAGCCAGCTGGAATCGCAGTGGACGTTACTGGACGGCACCCGCATTGCCGTGCGACCCATACGCCCGGAAGATGCGCAAATCGAACGCGACTTTGTGCGCAATTTATCGCCCCAAGCCAAGTATTTCCGCTTTATGCATGCCTTGCACGAACTCACCCAGGAGATGCTGGTACGGTTTACCCAAATCGACTACGACCGGGAAATGGCATTTATTGCCGTGGTGCAAATAGCGGGGCAAGACATCGAAATCGGCGTGGCTCGCTACGTAATGAATCCCGACCGCCACAGCTGTGAGTTTGCCTTGGTGGTTGCCGATGAATGGCGCAAAAAAGGTATTGGCTCTTATTTAATGGACCAGCTGATGCATGCGGCCCAAAGCCGTGGTTTTGACACCATGATGGGGGAAGTGTTGGGTGACAACGAACATATGCTGGATTTGGTCAAGCGTTTGGGATTCAGTCAGCGTCCGCACGAGCAAGACCCGGGGATTCTAGTAGTGAGTAAATCTTTGTGACAAAAGTAGCCGCAAAGACGCAAAGAAAAAGCCAATGATGCCAGTGTAGTTTCCTATACTAGGGGTTCCCGGCTCACGCGGCCTCCTCCGTCCCTGGAGTCATGATCTTTGCGGCTGTATTTAGCTTTATCGCTTGGCCGGTACCACCTTCAAAAAGCCGCGGCCTTCAAACACGGTGCCCATTTGGGTGCGGCCGCGCAGAGTGGCTTCCATGCTTTCGTAATTAAATTCGGCTTTTTTATTGTAAAAATGACAGACTAAATCCAGCATTCCGTCATCGTTGACGTCTTCGCCATTTTTACCGCAGTGGCTGAGACTGTCCTCGTCACCAGTGGCGCCAAAGGTTAACGTACTGATATCAACACCAAGAGCATCAAACGAATCGGAAGACAATATAGCCACCGGCACTTTACCCCTAGACTTTGGATTGATGGGGGAGAATACCTGATTTCCGGGTTTAACTTCGATGCTGACCTGCATCATGGATGGACTTACGCCGCTTATCACCAGACGATAATCGCCATTAGCTACGTAGGATGCGTAATAGATGTCGCCGCCGTTTTTGAAGTAGCGGGGAAAATTGCTCACACCCACCGTGTAATACCCCGTGGTCGGTAAAACAAAATTGTCGACGCGTGCATCGGCGGTGCTGATACTGCCGTCGTCCACAGGACTGTCATCGTTCATTCGCAGTACCGTTTGATCAGCATCAAATACCGCGATAATGGTGTCAACGTTCTGGCTGCCGCCGTATCCACCGTCTATATCCAATGTCACTACATCGCCGGCGTTGCCATAAAAAGTGAAAAAATCCAAATCATCTACGCGGCTGCTGCCGATCTCGCCGAGCACCGCATCAATATCCATGACACTGGAATCCACCACCAAAGTCTGGGCGGATGCAATGGGATGATTTTCTTCTTGTTCTTCAACCGCCCAAGCGTTTGCTGATAATGCCATGGTGCCGGTCAAGGTGATCGCTAATGCTCTTAAATTCATAAAACTGCCTGCCTCTTTTGATCTCTTAAGGTTGGTTCTCAATACCCATACACTGGTTTATCCCCCACCCTGAAAGTGCACCGCACAACCTCCCCGGCCATCATTCATCCGAAACCGTTCTTTGCAGCGTTTTTTTAAGCGAACCCTCCCTAGAACTCTCTACACCACAATGGCAACTGACCTTCGTGTCCTTATCGCCAAAGTTTTACATATTTTGCGCAGCAATACACTCAGGAATACGCATAGTCAGGATATTTGGGACTGCAAGCCCAAATATTATCGGTGATTCGTCAAGTTTTTGACGGTTCTGGGTCCAGTGAAACCACAAGTCGCTGACAATGGACAAAAACCATCAATGGATTCTGCGCTAAGTGAAGCAAAAATCGATTGCCCCAGAAATCAATTATTTTGAGAATTTCTCAAAACCCTGAAAGAGATCACACTTTTTAACCCAACTCGCAATTTGGCGGAAAATAGGGGGAATAAAACGATCTCCGACCTGCCCGGCGCGAAAAATGACCTGTCACCACCGAAACTGAACAACCCTATCAACGGCGACGCCTATCCTCGGAGCTTTACCTAGATTCCCGTGTCACTGTAAGCCGCGTATAATGCCCATCCGGTATTTATCGCCCAAACCCGAATAATTTGTCACCCCGGAAATTACGGGACCATCACGAGCACACCATTGGAATATTCTCTGCTGTTTGCTTTAACTGTCGGCTTTTTCAGTACCTTGCATTGCCTGGGCATGTGCGGCGGCATTATCGGCGCGCTGAGTTTCAGCCTGCCCGATCAGGTCAGGCAAAACCGCTGGCGAATCATCCCTTTTCTTCTAGCCTACAACAGCGGACGAATCCTCAGTTACACCGCCGCCGGCGCTTTGATCGGCTACCTGGGCATGGCCGTGTTCACCAATGTCAGCCCCAAATACGGCCACGCGGTGTTGCAATGGATTGCTGCGATTTTCATGATCGCCATAGGCGTGTATTTGGCCGGGTGGTTTCCCCGCTTTGCGTTAGTGGAAAACCTGGGCAAACCCCTGTGGCAAAAACTGGAACCCCTGGGGCAACGTTTGTTACCGGTCACTTCGCCGGCACACGCCCTGGTGTTCGGCCTGATCTGGGGTTGGTTGCCCTGCGGCCTGGTGTATGCAGCCATTGTGTATGCCGCCGCCAGCGGCGGCGCACTCAACGGCGCCTTGTTTATGGCGTTTTTCGGCCTGGGGACTTTACCTGCCGTGCTGTCCGCGGGTATCCTTGCGCACTGGGTAGCGCGTCTATCACAAATGCCTCAGTTAAGACGGGGCGCGGGAATCTTCATCATCCTTCTGGCAGTACTCACTTTAGTGGCCAGTACAGCAACGGACCACACGCGTTTTTTCCATTACTTTCATTTACATTGAACGTGAATCCAGCAACCCACTACCGCTTAGCCGAGCAAGGCAGTAAGGAACTCTATGAGCGACAATAACCGATTATTGATTGGGGAATCCCCGCAGATTCAGTCCGTGCTACGGGCCGCCAAAATCGTCGCCGCCACCGACGCCACGGTATTGGTACAAGGTGAAAGCGGCACCGGCAAAGAATTATTGGCCCACACCATTCATCAGCACAGCCGCCGGGCCAAGCAAGCGTTGCATATCATCAACTGCGCGGCATTGCCGGAACATCTTGTAGAATCCGAATTGTTCGGCCACCGCAAAGGCGCGTTCACCAGCGCCAACCAGGATTACGCGGGGAGGCTGCGTGCGGCCCATGGCGGTACCGTGTTTCTCGATGAAATCGGCGAACTGCCCCTGGCCGTGCAAGCCAAGCTGTTACGCTTTTTAGAAAGCGGAGAATGCCAAGCGGTGGGCGAAAGCAAACCTTACCGCGTCGATGCGCGGCTGATCACCGCCACTAATCGTGATTTGTTCACCATGAGCCAAAGTGGCGAGTTTCGCCAGGACTTATTTTATCGCTTGAATGTGGTCCCCTTGCAACTGCCTGCGTTGCGTGAACGCAATGCGGATATACAGCCGTTGTTGCAGCATTTTACCCAAAGTCTCGCGGCGCAACACCGGCTCAGCCCACCTGCGTACAGCCAGGATACGTTACAGGCATTAATGCAATATTCCTGGCCAGGCAATGTCAGGGAATTGCGCAATTTTTGTGAACGGATGGTGATTCTACTCAGCGGCAGCAGGATCGAACCGGCCAACCTGCCCGGTGAATTTCGCCGCCAAGCAAGTAAACCCCAACATGAAAACGCCGGCCTGTTTACCTTGCCGGAGGAAGGCATCAATTTGCAACACATGGAAATGAACATCATCCGCCAGGCATTGAGCAAAACGCAAGGCAACCGGAGCCGCGCGGCCAGGCTGTTGGGTATGAGCCGCGATACCTTGTTGTACCGCATTAAGAAATACGCTTTATAGAAGCGCCTTGGTGAACACCCATCGCGTTTAAACACTCCGCGGGGAAGGCGGCTCACGCTACAATCGAGC
>JAJDNG010000158.1 GCA_022340845.1 Gammaproteobacteria bacterium
CTTAGGTCACTGTTATAAAAAGAAAAAAGTCTCCGATTTAGGGTGGCATAGCGATTGCTCTAGATTAAAGATAAAGATACAGCTACGGGATACTGATGTAACCCGCTTAAAGCGCAGTGGGAGAGCAATTCAATGCGAGAAAAATTAGTACTGGTCGGTAACGGTATGGCGGGGGTGCGCACTTTAGAAGAATTACTTAAAATCGCCCCGGACAAATACGATATTACCGTATTTGGTGCCGAACCCTATGGTAACTACAATCGGATTCTTTTATCCCCGGTATTGGCGGGGGAGAAGACCATCGATGACATCATGCTCAATGATGAGCAATGGTATAAAGATAACAATATTAGTCTGATTGCCGGCAAGGAAGTCACCGAGATTGATCGTATCAAACGTAAAGTTTACGCAACCGCCGGTGTTGCGGCTGAGTATGACCGCTTGTTGCTCGCCACCGGTTCGAATCCTTTTATAATCCCTGTGCCCGGAAATGATCTTGCCGGTGTTATTTCGTTTCGCGATATCAACGATGTTAACAGCATGTTGGATAGCGCCAAGACCTACAAACACGCGGTTGTCATTGGCGGTGGATTGTTGGGGCTGGAAGCGGCCAATGGCCTAATGAAACAAGGCATGCACGTTACCGTGGTTCATTTGCACAATACCTTGATGGAACGCCAGCTAGATTCAGTAGCCGGCAGCATGCTGCAAAAATCCCTGGAAGATCGTGGTTTGAAATTTTTGATGGCTTCCAGCACCGAAGCGATCTTGGGTGACTCCCGGGTGAAAGGCGTGCGGTTTAAGGACGGTCTTGAAATAGCCACCGATTTAGTCGTGATGGCAGTTGGCATACGACCTAACAAAACCCTGGCGGAAAAAGCCGGTCTGTATTGTGAGCGAGGGGTGATTGTCAACGATACCATGCAAACCTATGATCCGCGCATTTACTCTGTAGGCGAGTGTGTACAGCACCGCGGCGTAGCATACGGGTTGGTTGCACCGTTATTCGAGCAAGCCAAGGTATGCGCCAACCATTTAGCACGCCTGGGATACTCGCGCTATGAAGGCTCGGTAACCTCGACAAAATTGAAGGTTACCGGCATTGATTTATTTTCCGCGGGTGATTTCCTGGGTGATCAAGACTGCGAAAACATTGTCATGAAAGATGCCGCGCGCGGCGTGTATAAAAGAATCGTGGTCAAAAACAACCGTATCAAAGGTGCGGTGCTTTACGGTGACACGGTAGACGGTGCGTGGTATTTCCAATTACTGCGTGATCAAACCGATGTAAGTGACTTTCGCCAGCAATTGATGTTTGGTCAGGCCCACTTAGGGGACTCCGGACATGGCGGGCAAAATGCCGCGGCGGTAATGAGCGATGATATGGAAGTGTGTGGCTGTAATGGTGTATGCAAAGGTGAAATCACAAAAGCCATTACCTCCAAAGGACTATTTACGCTGGATGATGTACGCGCCCACACTAAGGCATCCAGTTCCTGTGGTTCATGCACGGGGTTGGTAGAACAAATTTTGGCATCTACCCTGGGTGGTGATTATTCCGTCGCGAGCCACGTTAAACCCTTGTGTAAATGCACTGAACACACTCACGATGAAGTGCAAACCGCTATTAAACAGCAGAAGTTAACATCGATTCGTTCAGTCATGGATTATATGGACTGGAAATCTCCGGACGGTTGTGCCAGTTGTCGGCCGGCTTTGAATTATTACTTAATTGCGTTCTGGCCGGAGCAAGCGCAAGACGATCCGCAATCGCGGTTTATCAATGAACGCGCCCACGCCAATATCCAAAAAGACGGCACGTTTTCCGTCGTACCGCGCATGTGGGGCGGTGTCACCACGCCCAACGAGCTTCGGGCCATTGCAGATGTTTACGAAAAGTTCAAGCTCAAAGAAATGAAGGTTACTGGCGGTCAACGCATTGATTTATTCGGTGCCAAAAAACATGATTTGCCGGCCATCTGGGCGGATTTAAACAGTGCCGGCATGGTATCGGGGCACGCTTATGGTAAAGCACTAAGGACGGTGAAAACCTGTGTGGGTAAAGAGTGGTGTCGGTTCGGCACACAGGATTCGACCGCGCTGGGTATTGAGTTGGAACGTGTCACCTGGGGGTCATGGATGCCGCACAAATTCAAGATGGCCGTGTCGGGTTGCCCGCGTAACTGTGCAGAAGCGACTATTAAAGACTTCGGTGTAGTGTGCGTGGATTCGGGGTACGAGTTGCACGTCGGTGGAAACGGCGGTGTAAAAGTCCGTGCGACTGATTTGTTATGTAAAGTAAGCAGTGAAGCTGATGTGATAGAATACTGTGCAGCGTATACCCAGTTATACCGTGAGAACGCGCATTATTTGGAAAGAACTGCACCCTGGTTGGAACGTGTCGGTTTAAGCTATGTCAAACAGCAAATTGTGGAAAACAGCGAAAACCGCAAAGAACTGCACAAACGCTTCATGATGTCCCAGCAATACTCACAAAAAGATCCGTGGGCGGAGCGTGCCACAGAAGGTGTGCAACAACATGAGTTTACGCCGCTTAAGCAGGTTATATAATACGTATAGGTGTTTATTTAAACATGAATGATTGGATTGAAGTAGGCAGCATTGACGACATACCCATCCTGGGTTCTCGGGTTATTACCACACATTTGGGAGATATTGCAGTATTTCGCAACGCCAAAGATGAAATTTTCGCACTTAATGATAGATGCCCGCACAAAGGCGGCCCTTTATCACAAGGGCTAGTGCACGGACGCAGTGTCACGTGTCCGTTGCACAACTGGGTACTGGGATTGGAGAATGGTCAAGCGCTGGCGCCGGACGAAGGATGCACCACGGCGTACCCGGTTAAACTGCACGATAATATGGTGTTTATATCCTTACAAGCGCGTTAATCCAGTTGCATAAATTATAAATATTTCTGACACGCTAAACACGGCATGCAAACATCGGTTAAAACCACTTGCCCTTATTGTGGTGTTGGTTGCGGTATAGTAGCTAACATTGCAGACAAAGGGCAGGTAACGGTCACTGGAGACCAACAACACCCCGCCAATTACGGACGCTTGTGTTCCAAAGGCGCGGCACTGGCCGAAACCTTAAGCCTGGATGGGCGGTTGTTATATCCTTTGATTCATGGCGAGCAAGTCGATTGGGATACGGCGCTCAATACTGTTAGTTCTCGGTTTACAAATTGTATTCAGCAATTCGGGCCTGACAGCGTCGCGTTCTATGTTTCCGGTCAGTTGCTGACTGAAGATTATTATGTAGCCAATAAGCTCATGAAAGGCTTTATTGGTAGCGCCAATATTGATACCAATTCCCGCTTGTGCATGTCTTCCTCCGTGGCGGGGCATAAACGGGCTTTCGGTTCCGATACCGTACCGTGTTCTTACGAAGATCTGGAGCGCGCCAAACTGATCGTCCTGGTGGGTTCCAACACCGCCTGGTGTCACCCGGTATTATTTCAGAGAATCAAAAAAGCCAAAAAAGCCGCTGCTGATGTCAAAGTGGTGGTGATAGATCCCCGCCATACCGCCACATGCGAGATTGCCGATTTACATTTACCGCTGCAGCCGGGCACCGACAGTATTTTATTCAACGGATTACTCGCCTATCTTTGGGAACAAGACGAGCACAATCGTTTGTTTACCGACACTTGCACCCAAGGCATGGACGAGGCGCTGGAAGCGGCTAAAGCCAGCTCACCTTCCATGAGTGCTACAGCGCAAGCTTGCGGCTTAACGGAGCGAGCAGTAACGGAGTTTTACAGTTGGTTTGCTCAAACCGAGCGGGTCGTCTCGGTGTATTCACAAGGCGTTAATCAGTCCTCCAGCGGCACCGACAAAGTCAATGCCATTATTAATTGTCATTTATTGACCGGCAGAATCGGTCGCCCGGGTATGGGGCCGTTTTCTTTTACCGGGCAACCCAATGCCATGGGCGGCAGGGAAGTGGGGGGCCTAGCCAATCAACTGGCGTGCCATATGGAAATCGAAAACGCCGGTCACCGCTCTTTAGTGCAAGATTTCTGGAAATCACCGCGTATGGCGGATAAGGCAGGATTAAAAGCCGTGGAGTTGTTTGATGCGGTCAATGAAGGCAAGGTTAAAGCCATTTGGATCATGGGTACCAATCCCGCCGTGAGTATGCCGGAAGCCAATCTGGTGAGATCCGCATTGGAGCGTTGCGAATTTGTCGTGGTGTCCGATTGCATGCGTCATACCGATACTACCCAATATGCCGATGCGTTATTACCGGCGTTGACCTGGGGTGAAAAAGACGGCATGGTGACCAATTCCGAACGGCGTTTGTCCCGGCAAAAACGATTTTTGCCGCCACCGGGCGAGGCCAAATCGGATTGGTGGATTATCTGCGAAGTCGCGAAAAAAATGGGATTTGCCGCGGCGTTTTCCTATACTGGCCCTTTAGAAATATTCAGAGAATACGCTCGGTTGTCTGGCTACCGCAACAATGGGAGTCGCGATTTCGATATTGCGGCGTTGCATGAACTGGATCAAGCCACCTACGATGATTTCGAACCTTTGCAATGGCCGGTAAAAACCACCGACTCTGATCAGTGGCAGGGAGAAAAGCGTTTGTTCGCCGATGGCAAATTCTATACCTTATCGAAAAAAGCACAATTCATCCCAATTCAGCCACGCCAACCTGCACATCCTGCTACAAAGGATTATCCTTTCGTCCTAAACACTGGTCGAGTACGTGATCAATGGCACACCATGACCCGTACGGCGAAAGCGGCCAGATTAAGTGAGCACTCACCGGAGCCTTATGCCGAACTGCACAGCAGTGATGCCAAACTGCTGGGTATAGTGGAGCATCAGTTAGTAAAAATAATCAGCTCTCATGCTGAAGTGATCGTAAGGGCGAAAGTAGCCGATGAGCAGCGTCCTGGCAGTGTATTTGTGCCGATGCACTGGAACCAACAATTCGCCAGCAACGCTAATGTGGATTCTATCGTCAATGCTGCATTGGATCCGATATCAGGACAACCGGAGTTTAAACACACACCGGTTAAGATAGAACCATATAATCCTAACTGGTATGGTTTTCTGTTGACTAGGCGGGAGCTACGACCACTGGATGCAGACTATTGGGTGAAAAGCCAGGGCGAAGGCTATTACCGCTATGAACTTGCAGGGGAGCAAAGCCCAGCCGACTGGCCGGTGTGGGTCAGAAGCTATCTTTGTGCCTCGCATGCCGACGTCAACTGGGTGGAATACCTGGATGTTGCCGTCAAACAATACCGTGGCGTGCGCTTGCTCGGCGATACCGTAGAAAGCTGCATATTTATCGCACCGAATCATGCCTTGCCGCCCCGCAATTGGTTAGCAAGCCTGTTTAAAAAAGCAAAACTTTCGGAAAGCGAACGCATCAGTTTATTAACCGGCGAACCACCCGCCGGTCAAAAAGAGCAGGGCAAAACCGTCTGTGCGTGTTTTGGTGTTGGGGAAAAAACTATATTGGAAACGATAGCATCCAACAATATCACCAATGTGGAACAAATCGGCAGTGTGTTACAGGCGGGCACGAACTGCGGTTCCTGCATACCGGAATTGAAGGAGTTGCTGCAACGACGCTAGCCGTACGGTGGTAGTAATGCTCTACAAAGTTGTTTTTTTTGCGAAGTACCACTCAATACCACTCAATACCATTCAACAAGTCTCATTTCATGCACCGATCGAAATCCCGTGGCGTAAACGTCAGTCAGGAGCAAAATTGGTATAAAGCTTTCCAGTTTCCGCGGTTCAGTTTTTGTTGGAATTCGTTCCGCCCCCCCATCGTTCCTTGAGGGAAGCTGGACCGTGTGGGGCAGCTGTGCTGACGCAGAGGACGCCGAACAACTTGTAAGCTTATTGTTTACCAATTAGTGTTGCGGATGGCAGTTCGCCAAATGCCTGTTTGTAAATGCCGGCAAAGCGGCCTAACTCATAAAAACCATGGGCGTAGGCGATCTCACTGACGGTTCCTCCTTCGCCGGAGTTTGTCGCCAGCAATGCACGGCGCGCAGCGTGCAAACGCCGCAATTTCAGAAATTCCCGCGGCGTCATATCGAATGTTTCCTGAAACGCATATTCCAGGGTGCGTTGACTCGCTTCGGTTATCTGGCACAACTCAGCGATCGTTAATTCTCCATGGATATCGCCGTAAAGGTGATCGAGTGCTCGATTGAGTGCGCGTTCTCGAACCGAAGTGCGGGGCCGTGTCGTGGGAGAATTTGTGACAGTGACAGTGTTGGCCAATTGCGCAATCAGTTCCTGTTCCAATGACTGTAATACATGGGGTTGTTGAAGCATCTGCGGATACTGATTTACTGTGCTAAGGCAATTAAGAAGCCATGTGCCGAAATGTCGCACGCCTTCCACAGATGAAGGTAGAAAATGGTTTGAGGCTGCCCGCATCAAGTTCTCAACCACGACCGCGGGGAGCATCCGGTGCAGCAAATCCAATGCAATCAAAACCACAAAATGGTCGTGACCTTTGGAAAACACTACATCCAAACCGCCCGGCAACGTACCGGGAAAACCCGGATGCTCGAGCGTTGAGTTCCAGTATTTTGAATCTTGACCGGGAAGCAGTGGTACTGAAAAGGCGAGCATATCCGGTGGCGCCATGCCCTTGATTGACACGCTATTGGCGTAGGTTTCCCGATAAAACGTAAATGAGGGCGTAACGAAGTAGGCCATGCGGTAATTGAATGCTCCGCGCGACAGCGGCAAGCACAATGTGTCCCAGGGGCGAACCGCTTGCTCAAATTCAGCCGGGTCGGATGCGGTAATTTCCCCATACAAACTGTCTGTGATTGGTTGTTTTACAGCCACTTGTCCCATAGCAGTCCCAG
>JAJDNG010000204.1 GCA_022340845.1 Gammaproteobacteria bacterium
CGTACACCAAAGAAAGCCACTGTCTTAGCCTGCATATCGAAAACCTCCTTGGATTCTTCTTAAGCGAGTCCCTACCCTAGCCAATAGATATCTCATAGCTTCCGCACTCCTTTGTGATCGGCGGGACAGTTTGTCAGTGGTGTCCTATAATAGCTCCCGTTTTTTGTTATGATGCAGTTGCTGTCTACCTTATTATTAAGGATTGGCTCATTTGACGTGGACTTTTATGAAAACACAACCTGAATTTCTCCAACTTCGACAGCATCTTGAACAAGTGATCGTGGGGCAGGGCGCATTGCTTGATCGCTTAATGATCGCCTTATTAACCGGTGGGCATATTCTCCTTGAAGGCCCTCCCGGGTTGGCCAAAACCACTGCGGTGAATACCCTGGCCAGCGGGGTACATGCCACTTTTCAACGAATTCAGTTTACCCCCGATCTCATGCCCGGAGATCTTACCGGCAGCGATATCTTCGACCCCAAAGAAAGCGCGTTTCGGTTTGTGCCAGGTCCCATATTCCATGAAATTGTACTGGCGGACGAAATTAATCGTGCCCCACCCAAAGTGCAATCCGCGCTTTTGGAAGCCATGCAAGAGCATCAAGTCACTGTGGGTAGCACCACCCGCCGCTTACCGGATTTGTTTATTGTAATGGCAACACAAAATCCGCTGGAAACCACCGGAACTTATCCTTTACCCGAGGCCCAGTTGGACCGGTTCCTGTTACACTTCATATTGACTTATCCGTCGCAGGAAGAAGAATTGTTGATTCTGCAACGCGATCGCCAGCAATATTTCGGCGCCGATCCCGTTGCCGTATCCTCCCCATTGCAACCGGCTACCGTATTACAGGCACGCCGCGAGGTGGCCGGCATTCATGTGGAAGATATGCTGGAGCGCTACATTGTGACCCTGGTGGCCGCGACGCGCGATATAGGAACGATAGATACGCAGTGGCAGGACTTTCTGGTGGCCGGCGCCTCGCCACGGGCTTCCATCGGATTACTGCGTACCGCCAGTGCATTGGCGTATTTACGCGGGCAGGAGTATTTAACGCCAGAAATAATCCTGGAAATTGCTCCCGATGTGTTGCGCCATCGAATTGTATTGGGGTACGCGGCTCGTGCCAGTGGCGTGACGGCCGACGACATAATCGCGCGCATACTGGAATATGTTCCGGTGCCCTAAACATGCAGCCCCTGGCAAATCTTTTCCCCAAGCTCCGGTTGCACAACTCACGGTTGATTAAGTCATGGTTCCCCAAGGCATGGTTCCCCAAGGCATGGTTTTCCAAGGCTTGGTTACTCAACGCATGGCTACCCAACGCATGGTTACTCAAAATAGAGGAATCGCTTCATCGCGGTGAAATCCCGAAATATGCTAGTTCGACTCAAGTGCCATTACTGGATAACGCGCAGATCGAGGATCTACGCCAGCGGGCATTAGGCGTCATGGGATATCCGGCGACGTACAAGCCCGTGCTGCACCGCCAACATGGTGAACATTTATCGCCACGCCGAGGTTATGGATTGGATTACGACGAGAGTAGGGTTTACCAGCAAGGTGATGAAATGCGTTTCATGAACTGGCGGCTTACCGCCCGCACCGGTGAGATGCATGTGAAAATATTTCAAGAAGAACGCAGGCCAAGTGCGTTTATTTTACTGGATTGGCGTGCCAGCATGCGATTCGGAACCCAAGTACGCTTGAAAGCGGCGCAAGCCCTGCGCGCTGCGGTATTGCTGATTTTTTATAATCATTATTGCGGACGCTCATTGGCCGGCTTGGTGTTTGACGAGGACGTACGCTGGTTGGCAACCAGTCACGACGAGCAAAGCGTCCTGGCTATGGTCAGCAACATAAACCAGGCTTGCCCGCCATTGCCCACCGAATGTCAACAAATGGATTTAGCGAGTGTACTGCGCGCGATTCAAAACCTGCTGACTCCTGGCTCGCAGGTGTATTTGATCAGCGATTTTAAAGACGCCACCTACGAGTGTCGATCGGTATTGGCACAGCTTGCGGCTGAGTATGATGTTTCTGCCGTGCACATTATTGATCCCGCGGAACTACAACTTCCCAAAGCCGGTAAATTGTGCCTGAGCGCAATGTCCGATGATCGAGTTCGCGAAATAGATACATCAAATACGCACATTGCCGAGCGATATCAACACGCAGCGCAACGTTATTTCATGGAACGCGAGACATTATTGCGTGGATTGG
The DNA here is from genome assembly GCA_022340845.1 of Gammaproteobacteria bacterium. Lineage (GTDB taxonomy): Bacteria > Pseudomonadota > Gammaproteobacteria > SZUA-152 > SZUA-152 > JAJDNG01. The sequence continues at coordinate 2,225 of JAJDNG010000204.1, forward strand.
GTATGGCTTATGTTCGTTTGCCAACAAACATTGCTAACATCGAAGCCGAACTGACATTTAAGTAAAGCTTATTCTTTATATGAAAGTATTTCCATGGTCGAAGACGTTCATTCTACCGGTCAATTGATCGACATCATATCGCCGTCCGAACCGCTGGCAAGCGCACAAAGTGCAACATGGCTGGTTGTGGTGGCTATGACAGTGCTTGCGATGGCAGTTTGGGCTATATGGCGTTGGTATAGTTCTGAACGGCGGCAAACCATGCGCCAATTAAAACAATTGTTCGCAGCTTACAAAGCGGGGGAATTATCCGCACGTGATGTCATTTTCTGGCTGGCCGCTTTTTTGAAAGCGCGTTTGCGCATCAATCATCTGTCCCCCGTCGTGGCATTGCCAATGACACTTGCTGCGGAGCAATACCGCTGGCAGGTATTTTTACAGCGATTGCATGAAACGCGCTACAGCCCACGCAACTGTTCTGAGCAAGACGTTGGCTTCTTATTCACAGAAGCTAAATATTGGATGAGGCGTTGGCCATGACGACCGGTGGCGTTCAGTTGGCACACGCCGAATGGCTTTGGTTGTTGCCCGTGTTGATAATTGCGGCATTGCTGTGGAGCTATTTTGCTGAACCTGATGATGACACCGGTTTGGCGTCCGGTGCGGTGCCAGGCCGTCATCGCCTTAGTCATCCCTTGTTGCATTTGATTACCCCCGTCAGTGCCGGTCGTCATCGTCGATTGGTTTTGCAGGTATTGATGTGGATTTTGTTGAGTGCTCTGGTGTTGGCGCTCAGTCAACCGGTACGCATTGGTGCGCAACTTTCCAAACCCACACATGAGCGGGATATCGTATTTATCGTTGATACTTCATTGAGTATGGTATTGCGCGACTATGTCCTCAATGGACAGCGTATTGAGCGCATTAGTTTATTAAAGAATTTGTTGAAACAATTTGTGCACAACTTAAAAGGCGAGCGAATCTCCATTATTGTATTTGGCGAAACCGCCAATACCCTGGTACCGCTCACGCAAGACCGGCATTTGTTATCCAATATGATAAGCCGCATATCGGCCGGAATGGTGGGGCGTTTCAATGCGCTGGGCGATGCAATAGCGCTTGCTGTGCGTGAAGCAGGTGATGAGCGGCAACGCAGCCGGATTTTGGTTTTATTCACTGACGCCGGGCAACATACCGGCAAGATTGAGCCTCAGGCCGCCACACAACTCGCTGCCGAAGCAGGATTGCCTTTATATACCATAGCCATTGGTGCAACCACCCTGGAGGCGCAGGAGTTACGCCAACACCCGGGACTATTGTATCAAACGGTTGATATGGCCTTGCTGGAAGGACTTGCCCAAATGACCAATGGTAACAGTTATCAGGCGGGCGACAGCGATGCCCTGGAGCAAGCGGTTGCTGATATAAGCCGACACGAAGAAAATGTCGCCGAACAAAAAGTGCAGTATGTACAAAAACCATTATATATATGGCCACTAATATCGGCTCTGTTGTTGTTCAGTCTGTATCAATTGGTGCGCTTGTTGCGGAGTGTACGGTCAACATGAATTCATGATGGGATTTTTCCAACAATTAGACTGGCGCGAACCACTGTGGCTGCTGCTTGGCTTGCAGCCTTTGCTGATATGGCTGGTCGCCATTATGTGGCAGGGACGGCAACTGAAAGAATACGCTGATCCACTTCTTCAGCCATGGGTAGTCGTGCATGAATTAAATTCTTGGCGGCGCCTTTTGCTGTCGCGCAATAGCGCGTATATACTGGCATGGTTGTTGTTTGCGTTGGCGGCTGCCGGGCCGCGGTTGCCGGTATTTACGCCCCAGGTGAATCCCGACAAAGGCATGAATATTCTGGTGGTAATGGACGTGTCACGTTCCATGACGGTCAACGATGTATTACCCAACCGACTGCGCCGCGCAGAACTTGAGTTGTATGAGTTGCTGACAAGAGCTCAGGGTCAGCGAGTTGGGGTCGTTGTATACGCAGCCCGCCCGCATGTATTCATACCTTTGACATGGGACTATGCCGCGTTGCGGTATTATTTGCAATCGCTGGACAAGCTGGTCCTGCCCACTCGTGGCAGTCAACTTATCGATGCTTTGCGATTGGCTAAAGACACCCTAATTACCGCGCCGCAATATCCCACCCTGCCTTCAGCGATAGTGTTAATTAGCGATGGTGATACAGCGTCAACCGGCAACCCATTTCAGGTGAAACTCGATGCCTTGACGCGGGAAATGCAACAACAGCAGGTTCCGATATATGTGCTCGGCATCGGTAGCACAGAGGGAAGTTCCATCCCGCTGGAAGACGGCGCTTGGTTGAGTTACGAAAACAGACCGGTAATATCAAGAATGCAAGAATCTTTATTGCAACAGCTGGCATCGGCAACCGGCGGCCGTTATAGCCGGGCAAAGGAAGACGACAGCGATTGGCGTTACTTATACGATGGCGGCATGGTAAGTAAGCTTGCGCCAGAGGATGAAAGCGATCGCTTGTGGCTGGAACTGTATCCGTGGGCATTGTTTCCGGGCGTTGTCATATTTTTTATTGCGGTAATGCCTTTGCGGTTGCGCAGGTCCGTAATGGTCAGTGCAATTGCACTGTTAGTGACAGCATCGCTACCACAGATCAACAGCTATGCCGCCGAAGTGCCTGCAGAACAAGTTGTAGAACAACAGGCATTTCAAGCCTATCAGCAGCAAGATTTCGACGCTGCAATCCAGCTGTATAACACTGTAGCGGGTTTTGCAGGGCGCTTGGGTGAAGGCGCAGCTTATTATCGCCTAGGGGAGTATCAGTCTGCGAAACGCCAATTTAGTGATGCCGTATTACAAGCAGACAACGATAAACAACGCGCCGATGCATTATTTGATTTGGGCAATAGTTATTTCCAACAAGGTGATTATCGAAACGCCTCGCGGACTTTTGCTGATGTCTTACGCTATCAAAAATCCCACCCCGCGGCCCGTCATAACCTAGCGATGAGTCAAACACTGTATCAACAAATCACGCAGGTGTTCATTGAGCAAGACGATGCCGCCATGGCAGGTCGTGGACCCCGCACCGCAAGGCCGGTAGGCGATTTGAACCTAAGTGATAACGCCAGTCTCGCGATAGACGATAGCGAAGAAGACCAACCTACAGTGATTCCTCAGTTGCCTGAGATGGAATCGGATGCCTGGGATGAGTTGATTCGCAAAGGTCTTGAGTTTGTGCAAGTGGCGGCAAGTGGTGAATCTGGGAAGAGCATGATACAACAACAGCAAGACCTGGCCAAGGCACGGCTATTCATGCTACAGATTGAAGATCAGCCCGCCATCTTATGGCAGAGAATGTTTGAACAGGAAGAGGGCTTTATCGCACCGCAACGCCAACCCAACGAAATACCGGGAGTGCAGCCATGGTGAAAAAGACATTTGGCTGTTGGCTGATTTTATGTGTCGGTGTTTTTTTTGTCCGTACCGCCAGTGCTACCTCAAGTGCTACCGGTAGTGCCGCCCAATTGGAATTTCACTTGCAACACCATCACGTCGAGTGGGGGCAGAGCATTCATGCCAAACTTATCGCACACCATGCGAAATACGCACTGGCAGAGATCGATTTAACCCCATTGCAAGAAGATTTCGCCCTTGTCACTGAGGCGGTGACTAGTGACGGGGCGGCGAGTACACAATCAATGAATTTGGAACTGTTTCCCCGGAGAACGGGTGGGTTAACAATACCTGCATTAGTGCTTGGTGAAATGCAAACTCAAACGCAAACGGTGAAAATCAGTAACGCGATCATACATGGTAAGCCTTTGATTGTGGATTTGAACGTATCGGCCCAACAAGTGTGGCAGCGGCAACAGCTTCTCGTCACGGTAGAGGTTCAAAGTCCGGACCGGTTTTTTAACATAGAGGCGGAACCATTTAATTCGGGTAGCTTCGAAGTAAGGCCGTTTGTAATGAACAGAGAAACGCTTGAAACCGATGCGTCTGCCGCTGATTCTGGCTATGGTTCACGTATCCGAGCGGGTTGGGCAGTATTCCCTTTGCTCAGTGGCGATTTTACCCTGGAATTGCCAATGATCCGGTACCTGACGGGAGGGAAAATCAATCGTCGATTTTTTTTACCGCGCATAACAGTTCGCGTGCGTGAATTGCCGGCATACATTCCTCCGAATATGCCGGTGGCCAAGGTCAGTGTGGCCTCGGAGTTCATGACTAATGGCTGGTTGCGAACCGGCCATATGGCGTATTGGAATATTACACTTGATGCCGATGGCACATTAGCTTACTGGTTGCCACCGGTATTGCATCATATACAGTCATCGAATCAAGTTGAATACCTGCCGGCTAAGTCCTGGCCGTCGGTGTACATTGATGCAGGCGGTACGCACGCTCGGGTTGTTCACCAGGTGCCTTTTAAACCTCAAAGTATCGGGAATGTTGATTTACCACAATTAAAAATTCAGTACTTTGATCCGGATACCGGGCGTATCGAAACGGTTTATCATCAAACACCACCACCGTTTGCGTGGAATACTACAGTATTTGCGGTAGTTTTACTTTTGATGATGTTTTTATTGTTTAAAGGAAGAAAACGGATTGCTCAGAAATATCAGCGTATTACACAAAAACGAACTGCTATACGTGCCCTTGAAGAAGCGAATACTCCACAACGAATTCTAATAGCTTTACGACGGCTGGCCGTAGCTGAAGGTTGGCCCGCCAACTTGACCGTATCCGACTTTTTGAGGTTATGGAAACAGCGGTATATCGTTGCATCAGAGCTCACTGTTTTGTTCGCCCAATTATCCCGCAGTGTGTATGGTAGTCAGAGCGATGCGGCACTAAGGGAATTGCAATGGGGTTTAATAAGCCAATTACGACAAACGCGCCGCCATCGAAAGCCCAAAGTTAGGAGGAAAAATCCTGCTTGGGATGTAAAAAATATTTTTACACGTGGCTAGCCCGTCATTGAATTGCTGCAATATTTTTGACTAAAGCACTAGGCCTTCTACAGTTGGATTGTCTGAGTAATTCAGAACGGAGGCTGCAATGAATATCCGTACCACGACCGACCCTATTACCCTGCGAGATGTGAACGATATTGAGGACCATCCTTGTATCTATAGAAGGCGATGCGGAAAACGGCATAGAAATTTACTTTGAATCGGACCAGCCACGCAGCGATTACGTCAGTCTGAAACCCCACGCTCTAAAAATTTTAGTAGGGGATGATTCTGAAGATTATGTAGCTGAAGGCTAATAGGCGACTTCCAGGATTTGAATTACGTTTAATCGTTTTTCATAAGGCATGTAATTTACGCAAGAAGATGTAAAATTCCGTCTCCTTTCTGTTAAAACATGCTGTTCACTATTGTGTAATTCCCGTTATGGACCGCGATCGCTGAGTTTGATTCTGAAAATCGTTTCCGTCCGAAAATGCATCATAACAGCCATCGCAGCTAGGATTTTAGAAACCCTCTTCACATTCGTGAAAATCGCGGAGCGGGTGGATAAAGTGCTCCAAGGCGATAAGCCGGGGCGCACACTTTATTAGAACTTACCTTCCGATACTATAGAACCAATGTCTGTGTGGGAATGGTGGTTTGCTTGCGAACTGCGCCTTACCTTAACGAGTCTACCGCACACGGCTTAGCCGCTTTGCAACGCTTTGATATCCGGGGTTAATTTGGAATCCCACATGGGGTTCGACCGGTTTAAACATATAAAATCCTCCAAAAGACTAATACCCATAGTTATTGTGCGTTTTTTGCAGCAATAGATCTATTTGTGACATAGGTCTTTGCTGCGGTATTGGGTACAATTGGCTATGGTATTTACTTTGCTTTTATTAAAACCTCACTAATGTTCAGTTAATGGATCAAAACGTTTTACCAAATTCCAGTGTTTCCATAGAGAAATTACCGCAAGCCGGGTCACGGCGCCGCATTATTCACATTGGTTGTTGGACATTTGTCGCAGTCTATGCGGTAGTGACCTATTCCGGATTGCTGGGAGATGTCGCCGCGCAGTGGTGGACGGATACAGCCTGGACTCTTGCTGCTCTGGCCGCTGCACTGAAATCGCTGCATACGGCTTATTATCATCCAAAGTCAAATCAACGTGCCGCCTGGCTGTGCTATGGCTTGGCCGCAATGAGCTGGTTTGTGGGCATGTTAATTTGGGATTATCACGAACTGGCGATTGGGTTGTCGGTACCGTTTCCGTCCATAGCGGACTTATTTTTTATGGGTTTTGCGCCATTGTTTGTATTGGGCACCGTGTTCTTCCGTTTGGAAGTACCCAATGCTGGTTTCACTTTTATTCAAATCGGCAATCTCGGCATTATTCTCAGCGCCATAGCAATGGTAGTGAGCATTGTCTTGTACATGCCTATCACCTTCAGTGGAAAATCCGCCATGTTTGTTGGGGTAACGGTGGCGTACCCAGTGTTGTATTCGCTGGCATTTTTCTTCACTTTGTTTTGTTTCTGGTACTACTCTTGGCAGCATTATCGCCACGTATTTAGTTTGTTGCTTGGCTCATTGCTCTTGCATGCGGCTACCGTAACTATATACTCATTCGAATTGCTAGGCGAAAGCTTTAGTTCTGTCAACTATATTAATGTGTACTGGCTGGGCGCGTTTGCCTTGCAATACCTGGCAGCCACTGAACAGGATTTTCTGCGTGTGCAGCAACCCAGTGCCGAGAGGCGGAGATCTCATGATCAGGCGCGGCTGTCGTATTTGGAAGGAATTATGCCGGCCATCGCGCTGGGCGTGGTGTTGTTGGTGGGAGCCATTTTCTGGGAAAGCTTGGATCAGAATTTGCTGAAAGTCATTACTGTTTCCCTGGTCATATTCACAATGTTTCTGGCTTTGCGGGAATGGTATAGCAGCCGAGTACAGAATGACTTAGTAAAGGCGTTAAATTCTTCCCGCCAGGAACTGGAAACGCGTGTGGAAGAACGTACTCGGGAATTGCAGAATACAAATCGGGAATTGGAATCGTTTTGTTACAGTGTATCGCACGATTTACGTTCACCATTGCGCGCCATAGACGGGTTTTCTTACGTTTTGGCGGAAGACTACCAGCAACTTTTCGATGACGACGCAAAAGACTATTTACAACGTATACGCAATTCTTCCCAGCGAATGGGACAATTAATTGACGATTTGCTGCATTTGTCCCGCATTGGCCGCGCCCAACCTGAATTTGATACAGTATGTCTAAGTGAGTTAGCCAGCGAAATTGCTACAACATTGCGTGAAAGTACTTCGGATCGTCAGGTGGAATTCAATATCCAACCGGATGTACATGTCATGTGTGATGTTCGCCTGTTAAAAATTGCGCTGGAAAATATTTTTGACAATGCCTGGAAATTCACTGCCAACAATCTACGCACTGTTATCGAATTTGGTGGCCGGCAGTTACCGGGTGAGAAACTCATTTATATAAAAGATAACGGCGCCGGATTTGATCCTTCTTTCGCTTCCAAGCTATTCAAAGCGTTTACCCGCTTGCACAGGGACGATGAATTCCCCGGTACCGGCATAGGATTGGCTACAGTAGAGCGAGTCATAAAAGCCCACGGTGGCCGGATCTGGGCCGAAGGGAAACTTGGAAAAGGTGCAACGGTGAATTTTGTGCTACCGGATCGATGACGTACAATAGAAGACCTACGCTATAGCAAGACCAAATCCAAAACAGCTTTAAAAGGTAAAGTAATGATAGAATCGGTTCAATCCCCGTACATACTCGAGGGAACAACGGATAATTTCAAATCGCTTGTACGTGATAACTCAAATAATGGTCCGGTATTGGTGGATTTATGGTCTCGTAAAGCGGGTCCGAGCTTGCGTCAATATCCTATATTGGACAAATTGATTCATGAATACAGCGGGCGTTTGTTGTTAGTGAACGTGGATGCCGAAAAAGAATTTGTTTATACCAAAGAATACGGTATTGCAAGCGTACCCACATTGAGACTGTTCCGATTCGGCAACGTTATGGAAACCCTGCATGGTTACCAGGCGGGACAGGACCTTAAAAAAGAGTTGGATCTATACGTATCCCGAGACTCCGACAAAACCCTGGCTGAGGCAATCCAGCGGTACGCGCAGGGCGATACGGTCGAGGCCTATGACATTATTGTCAATGCCATAGTGGAAGATCCCGTCAATCCCCGGTTGCCACTGGCCATGTGTAAATTACTAAAGCACGAAGGCCGCTTTGTTGATGCACTGAATTTGATTGACGCATCACCCGCTGACATCCGGAAATATCACGAAATCGTGCAACTTCGCGCGTTGCTGAATTTTGAAGAAGATGCCAGGGGAATACACGATATGAATACGCTGAGATTGCATTGTGAATCCTATCCAAACGATATGCATGCGAAAAAACAACTTATCGCTTACTACGTAATTCATCAACGTTTTGATGAAGCATTGCAGCTTTTACTGGTCATGATGGAACAGGACACGAGTTTCGAGGATAACTACGCGCAAAAAGCCATGTTGCAAGTGTTCACCTTGTTGGGGTCGGATCATCCACTGGTCACTCAAAATCGTCCGTTCTTAAAGCGGTTTGCGCATTGATTATTCTCTATATTAATAAATACCGACTTCCATTGCCGTTAACCTGATTG
>JAJDNG010000214.1 GCA_022340845.1 Gammaproteobacteria bacterium
TTCTTATCGGCTACCGGGGATAATCGGGTAACGTCCGCCGTGGCACTGCTGTGCAATGCGCTCGATAACAGAATGAGTGCAACCCAAAACATTGAAGAAACATACTGAGAATAATTTGCAAAACATGCTTTCATAGCCGACAGTCCCTCACACGTGCAGTCGATGCGATTGAGTAAACATTTACATTGATCCTTTGAACCATATCGGCGTGTTGGCGAAAAAACTGAATTAAAATTAATATGTTAAACACGACAATTTGGATGTTTATGAAGGGGCGCGCACACGACAAATAAGCCATGGCAGAACCTTCATATCTTATTGTTTTAAGGGGGCTTTATCGTTTGAATACGCCAACAAGCCGATGATGGCTTGATTAAATATTAGCGATACCCTTGCTACTTTAATGGGATCGATCTATGAACATCGCCGCAATCGTTTTGGTTGCTCTGGCGCTCGAATTGTATTTCACTCAAAAGCAATATCTTGATCAGGCGCAAGGCAAACCATAACCTCATTTGGCATGCTTCGTAAGTCGATCATATTGCGGTGGATTTCTGTTATGAACGCTTGGAAAATTTGTTGGTTTGCGGCTGTAGTGCCTTTGTTGATGGCGACTGCGGTGTATTCGGACCCAGCGCCGGATCCACAAAAACTCATACAAGGCGCCATTGACCACTGGCGCGGGGATTCCTCCTACGGCGAAGTGGAAATGACGGTGCACCGCCCGGATTGGGAACGCAGTATGAGCATGTTGAGTTGGACGCGGGGACGAGAGGATTCACTGATTCGTTTTACCGCGCCAACCAAAGACGCCGGCAATGCCACACTGAAATTGGGACAGGGAATGTGGATATACACGCCCAAACTGAATCAAATTATCAAACTGCCTGCGAGTATGATGGCGCAAAGCTGGATGGGTTCTGACTTTTCGTACGACGATCTGGCCAAAACCGACAAAATTATTCATGAATACACCCACACCTTGATCGACACTCAACAAACCAATGGCCATACGGTGTATACGATTGAGTCGATTCCCAAAACCGGCGCGCCGGTGGTATGGGGCAAAGAGCGTTTGCGCATTCGGGACGACTTCGTGCTACTCGAAGAAACTTTTTTCGATCAGGACCTGCAACCGGCCAAACGCATGGAAACCCTCAAGATCGCCCTGCTGGGCGGACGAGATTATCCGGTGGTGATGCGTATGACCACGCTAGACAAACCGGATCACTGGACCGAAATTATCACACAACAGGCTACGTTTGATATCACCTTACCCGACTATTTATTCACGTTGTCCAATCTGCGCAATCCCAGACCCTGGAGAGCACCATGATTGCCACTCTGGCGTGGCGTAACGTATGGCGTCAACCTCGCAGAACGATACTCAGTAGTCTCGCTATTGCCTTTACTACGGTTTTCCTTATCTTTATGCCTTCCTGGCAATACGGTTCATACGTCGCGATGATTGAAAACACCCTAAAGTTATTCGATGGTTACGCTCAGATTCAGCAACCGGGATACCGTGATGATCCCGAGATTCGCAACAGCATTTCCCATCCCGGTTCACTGATACAGGAACTAAAACAGTTGCCCGGCAATAAGGTGGTCAGCGCCAGGGCTGAAAGTTACGCCTTATTGACCTCGGATAATCGCAGTTTCGGGGTACGAATTGTCGGCGTGCAGCCTGACACTGAGTCAGCCGTGTCGACTATCCCTAAAAACATTCACGAAGGTCGGTATCTTCAAAATGAGCCTAGCGATGAGATCGTGCTGGGCGAAACCTTGGCGAAAAATTTACGGGTTGGTATTGGAAGCCGGGTTACCTTATTGAGTATGGGCCGTGACGGTTCGCTGGCGGCTGATTCATTGCAAGTATCCGGGGTGTTTTCCACCGGCATCAAGGAGATGGACAGGTTAGTGGCGGAAATGCCCCTGCCCCGCTTTCAAGAAACTTTTTCCATGCCAGATCAAGTGCACACCGTGGTGTTAGGCGCTGAGTCTTTGTCCGATGTACAACCGCTCATGAAACCGATTCGAGCTATCGCGACGCAACACCAACTGGCGACGCTGGACTGGAAGCAATTACAACCGGGCTTGCTACAAGGCATATTATTAGACATCAGTTCCGCCGTACTCATTTATGTGGCCATGATCGTGGTCGTCACATTCAGCTTATTGAACAGTTTGTTAATGTCGGTTCTGGAGCGAACCCGTGAGTTCGGTATGTTAATGGCTTTGGGTATGCGTCCCGGCTTGATTGGCCGCATGGTGTGGATGGAAACCCTGTTGTTGCTCGCGATCGGTTTAGGAGCGGGAATAATGATCGGCTTCGCGATCACACAATATTACGCTAATACCGGTATTTATTTTGGCGAGACACAAGAAGTGTTCGCCAAATTTGGGTTACCCGGTGCCATGTATCCTAAAATTAGTCCTTTGACGTTATTCGCTGGTCCAACAGTGATTGCTGTGTGCATATTGTTGGCGGGTATATATCCGATGTTGCGCATCTATCGCCTACAACCGATTCCGGCAATGGGAACGGTGTAAGCCATGGATCGCTTCTGGCTATTCATATCGCTGGCATGGCGCAATATCTGGCGCAATCGCCGCCGCACACTCATCACCTTCGCGGCCATCGGGGTCGGGGTGTGGTCCATGATTGTACTCGCCGCGCTCATGGATGCCTGGGCCATGAGTGTGTTTAACGCCTCGACCAAAACCTTGACCGGTCATGGTCAAATACATGCAACTCATTATCTCGATGACCCCAATGTGGATCACCGATTTGCATTACCAGAAGGCCCGTTAACCGCATTGCTGGATTCAGAACAAGTCAAAGCCTGGTCCACCAGGGTAAGAGTGCCCGCCATCATCCAAACCGAAAGGGAAAATTCACCCGTGGAAATAGTCGGTATCATTCCGGCGCGAGAACGGGGACTGTCATTTATCGCCGATGCAGTACATGAAGGGCATTATCTGCAAGACCCGCAAGACGCTGGCATCCTGCTAGGGCGAAAACTCGCACAGCGGCTGCACACCAATATCAGCAAGCGTGTGGTAATAATGAGTCAGAGCAGTTCCGGTACCATCGCCGAAAGAGGATTCCGCGTCGTGGGCATCTTCGATGCAGAGCAGGAAGAAACCGAAACGTCATTCGTGTTTGTTACGCAGGGGCAGGCGCAAGACATGCTGGGGCTTGATGGTGACATTTCCGAGATTTGTTTCGTGATGCGTGAGCTGGATTCCCTGCCAGTTTTTATTCAGCAATTACACAGGGCAGCCCCTGAGCTGGACATAAAATCCTGGTCCGAACTTGAACCGTTTACCAATGCTATTTTGAAGATATCCGACGGAACTATCGCGCTATGGACGGTGGTAATGTTTATTCTGGTGGCATTCGGGCTGGTTAACACGTTATTAATGGCTGTTTTTGAACGGGCCCGGGAATTCGGCTTGCTGCAAGCGCTTGGGCTGAAACCGCATCTGATATTGTTAATGGTACTGTTGGAGTCTTTGCTGCTTATTGGCGTGGGTGTACTAGCAGGACTATTGGGCGGTATATCGACTGTACTGGCCTTTCGTCATGGTCTGGATTTGGGCGTATTAGCAAAAGGCGCGACAATGTTCGGCGCCGGACGAGTGCTATATCCTCACCTGGACATAATCCAGGCCGCTTACATCGGATTATTTGTCTGGGGAGCAGGTATTTTCGCCAGCCTGTATCCGGCTTGGCGCGCGGTGCGCGAAACGCCGGTTGCGTCCATTAATAAATCACAGTAGAAATCTC
>JAJDNG010000217.1 GCA_022340845.1 Gammaproteobacteria bacterium
GGGTCTAGGGTATTGTATCGAATCAAATGGTGACATCAGCGCCCTCAATCATTAGCCAACCGCTTATTTATCAGTGAATTTTTAATCACATGACTTATGACGCACTACATCAGTGCGCAATTAATGCTTATTGGCTTTTTATTCAACGGGTTAGTGAGCTATTTTCGGCCAGTACTGTTCGAATGAAAACGAAGGGCTATGCTTTTGCACATGACATTGAGCGCAGATTTTTTCTTTTGGCCAGTCGTGGTTACTGACAGGTTTGACGCCCTTGGATTCGGCATGTTCTTTTGCGGCACCGTGGCAATTCTCGCATTGTACATTTAGCAAATGCGGTGTCAGGCTCATGTCGACAAATCCGCCCGGCTCACCGAAACCCACCGTATGACATACAATGCAAGCCGGATCGAAGGCCTTGTTGACACCTTCCAGATCCTCGTACGCAATCGCATGCTGGCTGTCAAACCACTTTTTGTGTTCAGCAGCGTGGCAAGTCTTACAGACCTCCTCGCCGGCGAATGTACTTGCGCCTGAATCAAGCTGCTTGCGAATGGCGACTCGCTGGAGGTAGTCTTGTTTCACTTCGTCGTTATAGGCTTTATACCAGGATGCCATGCGCGGCGAGTCCGCCACGCTGGAAGGTAACCCAATAATCTTGTGCGTCCAATCTTTAATATCGCCTTTGGCATCGATATTTAAATCCAACCGGGCGATTCTCATCCCTCTTGAGCCGGGTTGCAGAACTAAAGTCTTGCCCTCTGACTTAGGTTCGCCAAACACTTCATATGAAGCGCGCACCAACAATACATCCACCATCTTCAAATCGAAACGCTCTTTAACAGCTTCCAACGGCAAAGACGTCAACAATACAGTAACAAAGCCTTGCGAGTCGGCTTGGGCTATTGCCGTGTTGACGTGCTCGACATTATCAACAACCACTGAGTGGTCTCCATGCATTTGCCGCATGGGGGAATAATCGGGATCCAGCCAAGAGAATACTTTGATTTTAACGATTTTCTCACCTATGGAACGGGACAGTGTTTTCTCTGCCGCTACGCCATCATGTTTCCAGTTGCTGACCACCCATGGCAGTGGATTCTGCACGATGAAATCCGCACCATAGGATAAATCTTTCCATTGCACGCCAATGGCATCGTAGTGTAAATCGGCAAATCCTTTGAGAATGTATTTCGCTTTGATGCGGTCAGTACTGCCTTCCGCCGAAATCAACCCTCCGCCGGATATAGCAACCAGTTGGGGATTGTCCGCTCTAAGTTTATCCAATAAGCTCACTCGCCGGTTGATGCCCCCCAGATTGCCTTCTTCGGTGCAACCACAAGGCTCGAGTTCGCCATCAAGATTACCGGAATATATCAGCGGCAAAGGTTGCGCATTGACTGAAGTTGCCACCGCAAAAGTAAAAATTAAAAAATTTATCAACCCGCAAATAGTTTTCAATGTCACGTTGCTACCTTTCAACCGCATTTTTTGATAGTTTATTTACCGTACCGGCTGCCCGGCCCGCTGATACCAGACCTTGGCTTGGTGCAAATCTTTTTCCTTGCCATACAGTCCTTGTTCATAAGCTTTTGCCAATGCCATGGCAGCTTGCTGCGAACCTTGGGTGGCTGCGCGTTCGATCCATTGCATACCTTCGGTCTGGTTTTGCGCCACACCCCGGCCTGCCAGGCTTAATAGACCGAAAGTGAGCTGAGCTCTCACTTGCCCTTGCAGCGCTGCCTGCTTCAACCATTTGGCCGCCAGTTCATCGTTTTGTTCAACGCCGTCGCCATCCAAATACACCAAACCGATATTCTCCTGGCTCTTGGCATACCCTTGTCTGGCCGCAGCCAATAGCCACTTGGCGCCCTCCCCCGGATCTTTCGCTACCCCCATACCGAAACGGTACATGATGCCTAAACTGTTTTGGGCTTTTACATGTCCTTGTTCAGCGGCTTTACGATACCACTTAAGGGCTTCGAGATCGTTCCTGGCAACACCCAATCCATGGCGATACATGATGCCGATGCGCCGCTGCGCTTCTCTATCGCCCTGCTTCGCCAAAGGGAAAAGATGGCGCCAGGCCAGCGGATAATTTTTGTTAGCGTATGCCTGTAATCCCTGTCGCAGTTGGGCGGTGTTTCCCAGCGGCGGGACCTCGTCCGCCGACAATGTGGTAAACGGTAACGGTAAAAACGCCATTGCTATTACCACTGAAAATACCATCAACAATGATTTTAAATGGATGAGAAGCCGTTTTGCTATTGGCTGGGATTTGGTTTGCGGCATACCGATTTTCGCTTACGAGTATTATTACGATGGTTGTGAGAAGTGACTTTGTGATTCTACCAGTTGAATCAGGGCTTTGGCGAATCCAAAGTTACCCTTAGCGCCGGCGGGGGACGATACGGTTTAAAGCGTCGGTAAGGTTCTCGACCAGATGAATATCGCGGGCTATCGTAATATCAGGATCGGAAAATCGGCCGGAATAAACATCGGATTCCGAAGTCAACAGTATGGTTTTTGTGGGACGTGTGTTTTTATGCGCCAGTTTGATCGCGGCGATTAAAACATTCCCATTGAGGCCACTGACCTCGCGGGTGGTAATCAGTACATCTATCTTTTCGTTTAACAAACGCCCCAATGCCAAATAACCATCGTTCATCAGGGAAAAATTAAAGTTAAGGTTTTTCACTATATTAAGGCAAATACTTTCGATGGAACGGGACGATGCCACAATCATCGCGGTTAATCCGTTGCAATATACATGCTGGCGTAATGCCTCCAGCCGCGCTCGTACAACTTCATTAAATTCCGGGCATAGCTCTCGCCCGTCGTCCGGCGCTTTTTGGTAAACATCCAGTACTTCACGCATTAAATCCACATATTTCAACCAGGTGTTAACCAACTCGGGATTAAAAGCATCGAATCGACCGTCAACCTGGCGTAGCTGATCTTCAAATTGATGGCAGATATTGGTGTAATCTTGTAAACCGTGCGTACCCGCACTACCTTTGAGGCT
>JAJDNG010000230.1 GCA_022340845.1 Gammaproteobacteria bacterium
CTGGGGTAAATAGAGCGTTGTATAAAATATAACCATGAAGTAAGACTGCAACGAGCCCCAGGACAATCAAACCGGGTTTAGCGAGCAATGGGTTGTCTTTGGCGTCAGTCTTGCGTGCGAACAACCGCCAGCCCAACAAAAATCCGGTAAGCACGTAGCAGGTCATGGTGAATAGGGAGATCAATAATATAGGCATAAATATTTCAATATTTTATCTAAAAGGTCGCTATTACGCTAAAGCTGCTCTGAAAGTGACTATTTTGTGACCGGGTTCGTCATTTCTTGTGTCAGTTGACAGGGGTTTGTTGCCGTTAAATTGACAATAGTGTATTAATTTTTCGCTATAGCGTCGACATAAATTGTTTTGCTGGAGAATACGTAGCATTTTACGGAAAATACAGCGTTTTTTTGCCCAAGGTCTGTTAACCACCCTGTGGATCAGGGAAACATGATCTAGTCTGTACACAGCAGGTGGTCATGAGGTAAATTTAACGATTAAAAAAACTTATTGGATAACAACGACGTTACGATTATGAAATTACGCGTGTTAGGATGCAGCGGTGGAATAGGCGTAGGGCTGCGGACCACATCATTGTTGATCGACGATGATGTATTGATTGATGCCGGCAGTGGCGTGGGTGATCTCACGTTGGAAGAAATGCGCAAGATCCGGCATATCTATTTGACCCATTCCCATATGGATCATTTCACTTTCCTACCATTGCTAGTAGACAGTATCTTTGACACCACCAAGGATCCCATCGTCGTGCACGGCCAGGCGCAAACCATCCAAGCCTTGCAAAAACATATTTTTAATTGGGTCATCTGGCCCGATTTTGCCAAGTTACCCACCCCGGAAAAGCCGGTCATGCGATACGAGGTGATCGAGGCGAACAAAATGTATGAACGGGAACATCGGATTTTCGAGACTATTGCCGTCAATCACATCATTCCCTGTATCGGCTATCGAGTATCCTGCGAAACCGGAGCTTTTGCTTTCAGCGGTGACTCCACCACCCAGGAACATTTTTGGGAAGTTCTCAACGAAAGGGAATCGTTGGATTTGCTCATCGTTGAAGCGGCATTCCCCAATTCAGAGCAGGAGCTGAGTTTGAAAGCCGGCCATTATACCCCCGCCTTGTTAGGGGCGGACATCGCCAAACTGCAACACCGACCGAAAATATTTCTGTCCCACACCAAACCGGGCCAAGAAGAACTGATCGTCAAAGAATGCGAACAGTCTTTTGCCGGCCGCGACGTCTATCGATTATTCGGTGGCGAAGAATTCACCTTTTAATTTCACGCTCAAAAACCAAAACATCACCCATGCACTGGAAACCCATTGAAGTTTCCCTGTGCATATCCCGTCCATAATTGTTTATACTGGTAAGCTCTCCGATTTTTTAACAGGAACTTCCTATGTTTGAAAGTCTCACCGATCGATTGGCGGCCACCGTCAAAACCTTGCGCGGTCAGGCACGGCTGACCGATGACAACATCAAAGACGCCATGCGGGAAGTGCGCATGGCACTTTTGGAAGCCGACGTGGCATTGCCCGTGGTCAAGGATTTTATCGAACACGTCCGGCAACGGGCTGTGGGCGAAGAAGTGAAAAAAAGCCTCACCCCTGGGCAAGTCTTGGTCAAAATCGTACAGTCCGAGCTGGAATCCTTGATGGGGGACCAGTGCGAAGAGCTGGACCTCAAGGCCCGGCCGCCGGCGGTCATTATGATGGCCGGCCTGCAGGGCTCGGGTAAAACCACCACAGTTGCCAAATTATCCCGCTGGCTGAAAGAAACCAAAAAGAAATCGGTTTTGATCACCAGTGCCGATATATACCGCCCGGCCGCCATCGATCAGCTGAAGACCCTGGCGGCGGAAGTGGGGGTGGATTTTTTCCCCAGCGATCCTTCGCAGGATCCCGTCGATATTGCCGCGGGTGCTTTGCAGCAAGCGCGCACCCAATCCGCTGATGTAGTGATTATCGACACCGCGGGTCGGTTGCATATCGATGAGCAAATGATGGTGGAAATCAAACGTCTGCACGCGGCCATTAATCCGGTGGAAACCCTGTTTGTGGTGGACAGCATGACCGGTCAGGACGCCGCCAACACCGCTAAGGCATTTAATGACGCTTTACCTCTTACCGGGGTGGTGTTAACGAAAACCGACGGCGATGCGCGAGGGGGCGCGGCACTGTCGATCCGTCATATTACCGGTAAGCCCATCAAATTTTTAGGGGTGGGTGAGAAGACTACCGCATTGGAGCCGTTTTATCCGGACCGCATGGCTTCACGTATTCTCGGCATGGGCGATGTGTTGAGCTTGATCGAGCAAGTGGAGCAAAAAGTCGATCGCGAAGAAGCGGAAAAACTCGCACGCAAGGTCCAAAAAGGCAAGGGCTTTAATTTGGAGGACTTCCGTTCCCAATTACAGCAAATGCAAAACATGGGGGGGTTGACATCACTGCTGGACAAAATGCCGGGCATGAGTGGGGTTCCCGATGCGGTGAAAAACCAAATGAACGACAAACAAATGCGCCGTCTGGAAGCGATTATCAACTCCATGACACCTCACGAGCGCCGATTTCCACAAGTGATAAAAGGTTCCCGTAAAAAGCGCATCGCGCAAGGTTCCGGCACGGAAGTGCAAGACGTCAATCGCTTGCTCAAGCAATTTACCCAGATGCAAAAAATGATGAAAAAAATGTCCAAAGGCGGTATGGCCAAAATGATGCGCGGTATGAAAGGAAAAATGCCGCCAGGTATGCCGTTTTAACTGAAATTTCGTATTGAAATAAGCATCTTACAGCCTCGGGGATATGCCGGCTTTGAAATAGCCACAAAGCCGCGAGGATAAATCTTGGCGGTCTGTCGCGGGTGAAACCCCTGGGCAGCGCTCATGGGTGTGAATTTTACAGCAAATGATTGCTTTTTCATGGGATTCCCTTAAAATAACGCCCCTTTCTGCCCGCAACTATCGCTGCGCGGCGGTAAATAAAACCAACTTTTTGATATCTACAGGAAAAATTTAAGTATGGTAAGAATACGTCTGGCTCGCAGCGGCCAAAAGAAGCGCCCTTTTTACAGTATTGTGGTGGCGGATAAACGCAAAAAACGGGACGGGCGTTTTATTGAGCGTTTGGGATTTTTTAATCCAATGGCTAAAGGCAATGAAGAAACATTGCGTCTGGATCAAGAGCGGGTCAATTATTGGCTTAGCCACGGGGCGCAACCCTCGGAGCGTGTCGCCAAATTAATCAAGCAAGGTGCCCAAGGCACAGCCGACACTCCAGTCGAAGCTTAACACCGGCGCGAGTAAGAACGCGGCCGAAACTTGGGTTAAGGCCGGACTGATCGATGACCGCAACAATGCAGGATTTTATTGTCGTCGGCAAAATAACGTCACCCTTTGGGATTAAAGGCTGGGTAAAAGTCCATTCTTATACCGATCCTGAAGACAATATGCTCCGGTATAAGCCCTGGTACATTGAGCGCGACGGTGAGTGGGTGAGCCAGGGAGTCAGTGAGGGTCGGATCCATGGCAAAGCCCTGATTGTACATCTTGAATCCGTCGATGACCGCGACAGCGCCGAACGTTTGAAAGGCCGTGAGATCGCCATTCGGCGAGAGCAGCTACCCCCACCACAAAAAGGGGAATATTATTGGATCGATTTAATCGGGCTGCACGTCATCAATCAGCAGGGAATTGAGCTGGGTGTGGTAGACGATTTGATGGAAACCGGAGCAAATGACGTATTGGTATTAAAAGGCGATAAGGAGCGTTTAATCCCTTTCGTGATGCATGAATTTATTAAATCCGTGGATTTGGAAAAACAAGTCATCCACGTGGACTGGGACGTCGATTTCTAATCCTCATTGAGAGATTATTTTGCACATCGATGTCATTACGTTATTTCCGCAGATGTTCGATGCGTTGACCTGCGGCGGTGTCACCAGCCGGGCCATTGATAAAGGCTTGTTGCAGCTGGGATTGTGGAATCCCAGAGACTATGCGCTTGATCGGCACAGAACGGTGGACGATCGGCCCTTTGGCGGTGGTCCGGGCATGGTAATGAGCGTGCCGCCACTAACAGCGGCACTGGAAAAAGCACAGCACTCCTTAGCCGAACAAGGCATCAGCGGTTGCAACGTGATACATCTGACACCGCAAGGCCGGCGACTGGATCAGTCGGCGGCGAAGGAATTGGTGCAAAGACCGGGATTTATTCTGGTATGTGGCCGGTATGAAGGTATTGACGAACGGTTTTTACAGGCCGAGGTTGATGAAGAGTGGTCCATCGGGGATTTTGTATTAAGCGGCGGCGAATTGGCCGCCATGGTGACTATTGATGCCGTGGCCCGCTTGTTGCCGGGTGCGTTAGGCCATGAACAGTCTGCCGAGCAAGATTCCTTTATGAACGGTTTGTTGGACTATCCACACTATACCAGGCCCCAGTCCATTGATGGGCTGGCGGTACCGGAGGTGTTGTTAAGTGGCGATCACGCGGCTATCGACCAATGGCGGTTGAAGCAAGCGCTGGGTAAAACCTGGCTTCACCGCCCGGATCTTTTGGAGCACGCGGGTCTGGACGAGCGGCAACAACAATTATTGGCGGAATTCATCGAAGAATATCAACGCCAAACATGAAAATAGATGGCATTACGGGTATAATCGCGGCAATTATTGACGGAGTAGGACATGAGCAACATAATTGATCAACTTGAAGCAGAACAAATGAACAAAGAAGTGCCGGCTTTTACTGCAGGCGACACGGTTGTGGTTCAAGTCAAGGTAAAAGAAGGCACTCGTGAGCGATTGCAGGCATTCGAAGGTGTGGTCATTGCCCGCCGTAACCGTGGTTTAAATTCTGCGTTTACCGTGCGAAAAGTGTCTCATGGTGAAGGGGTGGAGCGAGTATTTCAAACCTACAGCCCCGCCATCCATGATATTCAAGTGAAGCGCCGAGGGCATGTGCGCCGCGCCAAGTTGTATTACTTGCGTGAACGCAGCGGTAAGTCAGCACGGATCAAGGAAAAACTGCAATCAAAATCGGCCGGCTAACGGTTGGGTCGATTGAGAATTGAACAACGGGAGTCTATTATCGTAATAACTCCCGTTTTTTATTGGCTGAATTTGAACACAAGGTTATTCTCCGTGCAGGCTCTCTAAAGGAATGCAAAGCCAGGCTTTTTATAATGCAACCATTGCATCTTCCGAAAAACTCAGCACCAATCATTTCCACTTTTTGTTCCCAGTCACGAGTTCATGGCCACATACAGTGCCGGCGGTTTTTGCGGACGAATCCTCGAACGTCGGCACCAGTTTAAGCTGCGGTTATTGGAGCATGCGCGAAGAGAACAACTCCCTGAATAGTACGGATCAAACCGCCATAGAGCATTTCATAGACCATTTGTGGATGGAGCGTGGGTTGAGTGATAACACCCTTAATGCTTACCGTACTGATTTACAAGGATTTTCCCGCTGGTTATCTCAAAACGGGGGAGGAGTTCTGTTGGAAGTGGACCGCCAACAATTGTTGTCCTATTTGGCTTCCAGGGTACACGAAGGGGCCCGCCCACGCACGACTGCGCGCCTGATTTCCAGTATGAAACGTTTTTATCAATACTGGATCCGGGAACAACGACTTGATACCGATCCTAGCGATAAAATTGAGCCGCCCAAACTTGGGCGCAGCTTGCCTCAAGCCCTCACTGAAGCAGAAGTCGAAGCCTTGCTCATGGCGCCGGACACCAAAGATCCATTGGGTATCCGCGATCGCGCCATGCTGGAATTGATGTATGCTACGGGAGTCAGGGTTTCGGAGCTGGTTAGTTTGAAAATCACTGAAGTAAACCTGCGCCAAGGCGTGCTGCGTACCCAAGGCAAAGGTAGCAAAGAACGGTTGGTACCCATGGGAGAAGAGGCAGCCAATTGGCTGATCCGCTATCAGCAGGAAGCGCGTTCGGCGTTGCTAAAAGGCACGGTACATGAAGCCTTGTTTGTCACCCGGCGCAAAGAAGCCATGACCCGGCAGGCGTTCTGGTATTTGATTAAGCGTTATGCCAGCGCCGCGGGAATTCGCAAACCATTGTCACCGCATACCATAAGACACTGTTTTGCAACCCATTTGTTGAATCATGGCGCCGATCTTAGGGCTGTGCAAATGCTGTTGGGTCACAGTGATTTATCCACTACGCAAATCTACACCCATGTGGCGACAGAGCGATTGAAAAACCTCCATGCCCAACATCACCCCCGCGGATAGTGGCTGTCCATGAAGAGTATTTGGCGCCAGGCCTGTAAATGTAATATTTTGTAAATAACCACCGACTATACTGGGAGGCTGTAACCGATGCCATCATTCGACGTCGTGTCTGAGATCGACATGCATGAACTGGCCAATGCTGTAGATCAAGCCAATCGTGAGGTTGGCACGCGGTTTGATTTCAAGGGAACGGATTCTAATTTCCAGCTTAATGAGAGTGAAATCACGTTGGAATCGGGCAGCGAGTTCCAACTCAATCAGATGATGGATATATTGCAGAATAAAATGGTCAAAAGAGGACTGGATATTGCCTGTTTAGAGGCCAAGGATCCGGAAATCACCGGTAAAAAAGCGCGCCAGAAAGTCATTGCCCGGCAAGGCATAGACAAAGACCTGGCGCGAAAAATCGTCAAAATGGTCAAAGACTGCAAACTCAAAGTGCAGGCCGCTATTCAGGGTGAACAAGTTCGCATTACCGGGAAAAAACGCGATGATTTGCAGCAGGTGATCGCTATGTTGAAAGAAGCAAAACTGGAACTGCCGCTACAATACACCAATTTCAGGGATTAATATTACGGACGCTATTCAAAAACGACGAGGTTTAACATGAAAAGATTATTTCAAATGGCGCTCATGAGTGCATTGTTAACGGGTGCTATGTCAGGGGCGCAACTGGCTTTTGCTGACGATGATAAAGCCGTAGCAACCATTAAAGCCGCTATTGCATCCATGGGGCTCAGGGACACGCCGGAAAAAATAACTCCAAGCGCCATTCCCGGATTATACGAAGTTTTGGTCGGGCAGTATGTGTTGTACGTATCAGCCGATGGTAAGTACATGTTGCAAGGCGATTTATACGATGTGAAAAACCGCACCAATCTTACCGATGAAATTCGTGCTGAAAACCGTGTAAAAGCCATGCAAGATCTGGATGAAGATTCCATGATCGTTTTCGCCCCGGCGTCCGGCAAGCCAAAATTCACCATTACCGCGTTTACCGATATCGACTGCGGCTATTGCCGCAAGCTGCATAAAGAGATGAAGCAGTATAATGATTTGGGTATTGAAATTCGTTATGTGTCTTATCCCCGGGCGGGTTTGAATTCACCGTCCTACGAAAAAGCCGTGGCGGTTTGGTGTTCGGTAGACCGTAACGCCGCCATGAATACCGCCAAAGCTGGTGCCAGTTTGGATCAGCTTAAAAAAGCCGAGCAAGTCAAGGACAAGTCCTGCAAAGATTCCATTAAAGAGCATATGAAAATCGCCAACATGGTTGGTGTTACCGGCACCCCAACGTTAGTCATGGAAGACGGTTCCGTACTCCCGGGTTATTTACCCGCGGACCGCTTATACCAGGAACTGGAAAAGCACGCTAAAAAAGAGAATCCCAACAAGGAAAGCTAACCACGGCGCTGTTCGAAAGGAAATTTTTATAAAAGCCGTTTCTTAATTGTTTTTAAACGAAGTCATCGCTGCTTGATGGGCGTTCACTGTCCGCGAATCAGGTGGCTTTCGGCGAAAATAATCCCGGTTTAACGTCATGAATTCTAAGCGGTTATATTTTTATTAAAGTTTTCAGTCGATTCGGCAGATATAAAAGCGTCCTGTCCGTTAATCCAATGTACCGGTGAGCACTCCATGAGTAATCGAGTCAAAATTTACAGCACCGCTGTTTGTCCTATTTGTGACAAAACCAAAACTTTATTAACCAAATGGAATATCGCATACGAAGAGATCCGTATCGATGAAGATCATACGGGGCTCAGGGAAATGGCTAAAATCACCAACGGTGCGCGCACCGTGCCTCAAATCACTATAGACGGGAATTGGATTGGTGGGTTTAGCGAATTAACCGAGTTGCACATGGAAGGCACATTGGACGACTTGATGGCAACGTAACCGTAGCGGCTTATCTAGAACCCTATCTCAAAATTTGAGAGTTTGCGTTTAGACGAGG
>JAJDNG010000256.1 GCA_022340845.1 Gammaproteobacteria bacterium
GCAGGTATTTTGCCAGGATGGCTTTAAATTGATTTTTATCGATGGGTTTGGATAAAAAATTGCTGGCGCCCAACTCCAGGTATTCGCGCACGTCTTCTTTCATGGCGTTGGCGGTCAATGCGATAATGGTCGTTTGGTTGCCGGTTTTACGCAGCTGTTGGATAGCATCCCGGCCGTCCATGATGGGCATTTGTATGTCCATGAGAATCAAGTCGAATTTCTGATCCCGTGCCATTTCCACGGCTTGTTGGCCGTTCTCCACCGCGGCGACTTGCACGCCGGTTTCACCGAGATACAACTGTATCAATTCGCGGATGTCCGGACTGTCTTCTGCCAACAGCACTTTGCCTTGCAGTTTTAGCGCCTCAGTGGATTCAATCCGGTCATTGATGGCGTCATCGATGCGTTGATAGTCTTGCCGGCAATGATACATTTCATTGTCATAGAGCTGGCCGGTGGCCAGGGTCAGCACAAATTGTGTGCCCTTACCGAGCTGGCTGCTGCAACGTAGTTCTCCGCCCAGGCGGTTAGCCAGATTACGAGAAATGGTCAATCCCAATCCGGTGCCGCCGTAGTTTCTCGTCGTCGAAGCATCGGCCTGGGTAAACGGCAGAAAAATTTTCTCCATGGCATCGGCGGACATCCCGGCGCCCGTATCACTAACGGTAATAATAAGCAGCTGCTGATCTGGATTCACTTGTGCATCGATTTCGATCTTGCCTTGTTCGGTGAACTTGATCGCGTTACTGACCAGATTGATAATAATCTGCTTTAGTCGCAGGGGATCGGTGATAATCCGTTTGGGAAACGGGAACTGCGTTTTAAGACCAAAACTCAGGCCTTTTTCTCTTGCCAGGCGCCCGAAAATGGATTCCACATCGGCAATAATCTCCAGGGGATCGGCCGGTATGGATTCAACTTCCAGCTTGTTGGACTCGATTTTTGAGAGATCGAGAATATCGTTAATAATGCTCAACAAATGTTTGCCATTGCGGATGATGGTGGCAACGGCAGATTCCTTGAGGGATTGTTTCTGTTGGGGATTACGCAGGGTTTCTGCAAAGCCGATAATCGAAGTGAGCGGGGTACGAATTTCGTGGCTCATGTTGGCTAAAAACAGGGATTTGTGATGATCCGCTTGTTGGGCCTTAACGCGGGCGTCGATCAGCTCTTGCTGGGCTTTGTCGTTATTGCGAATGACCGAAATGGCAACGAACACGCCGATGCCGCAGGCGGCCAAGCCCAAGGTCAACACCAAGGTCAGCGTGGTTTGATTTCGAGCAGCAGCTTCCAGCAACTCATTTTGCAGCTGGCGTTTTTGCGCACCCAACATCGATGTCAGCTCATTCATGACCTGTCTTTGGGTGGGGATGACATTAGCGAGCAATAATGCGTTGGCTGCTTTGATATCGGATTCGTCGATGATTTTCCGCACCGCCTCGCCTTGCACCCGAGAGCCTTGCATGACCAGCGGTTTTGCCCGCTGCCAGATTTTTTGCTCTTCCTCGGTCAGATTATGGTTGAGCAATTTGTCCCTTGATTTAATAAAAGTTTCCGCCGCGGCTTTAAACTCCATGTATTCATCATCGCGCTCGAAGGGGTCGTCCATCAACGCCATGCGATGCAAGGCGATGGCGCGGTTGTAGGCGGCATCGCGCATTTGAAAAACATATTCGCTTTCTTCGTGCTCAAGCACGATTTCCTGCAACCGATCGGTGTTTTCCATAATATGGCTCACCCACACCGCCGTCATGAACATAAGAATAGAAAGAATGGTTCCAAAACCCGCCGCGATCACTCGCTTGGATTTTTTGTTATCCATGAAATCTCCTTAACATAGGATTTTGACTGGAAAATAGTTTGATGCACTTAGTTATATCGGATCATGGAGGCGGAGCTTAATATGCAATGCCGAGCGCCGTAAGGGCTGGCTGCGTAGGCGAGTCTAGAAAAAATCCCCTTTAAATCATGTTATTAACCAGCGGGAGCCGGTTTTTGGTGAGGCCGTTACTGTTTGGTCGGTGGTGTGATGGCAAACAAGACACAAAACGCGCTAAACGAAAGCAGGCAAAGCCATTTGGCGATACCGTAGAGCGCGCGGATGCGTGGGTTGGCTTTTTTGAGAATTTCAAACTGCTTGACATAAATGGTTTCACAGGCGCCGTTGCCGGTGTCGGTACGCACCGTACTGGTGTCGCGGAAAAAATTGTTGACCGGATTGCGATAACTGGCTAACACGCCTTTGAGACGAATATGATCGCCGGGTTCGGCGGACATCAAGGCTTGTTTTACCAACGGCTTATCGGCCAGCAAGTGGTTGTTGGACAGTTCGCTGGGACTGAAACGCTCACCGGTGGCCCGGTCGGGCCAATACGCCCAGCAAGTCCAGCTGTCGTTAGAAAATTCCATATCCAGATACACGCCGGTTTGCACATTGCTGCCCCAGATTACACACAGATCACGCAAATTAATAAAGTCCTGCCATTTACCGTGATGCCAGATGTCCCACAGTACATCGGCATCATGGTAGCTGACCACCACACCGGTAAGGTCGTAGTCGAACCGGGGCTCAATATAATATTGTTGTTTGTTCACCTTGGCCGTAAACGGTGTGGTGGAAGTTTCAGTCTGCAGCGGCGCCTCAAGAAAATAGGCATCATAAAAATCGGGCGAAGGCAGTCTGTCTTTGTAGAAATAGCTGCCTAGCGCAACGAATAAGCAGCACAAAAAAATCCATTTAGATCTTGTTTCCCAGGATTTTATCAGACTTTTATCTACAGACCGGGCGCGGGCCATGGCGAAATATCCATCATTGCCGAGTTTTTATAAGCCAGTTGGTCAGCGATGCTGTTGATGGGAATACAGTAGCGAATACAAGGTTTTTCTGCGCTTTTTCACAAGGGTTGATTTGCAATATTTTTGTTACTTACTTTGTTACAGCTTGCCGCTATAATAACGGGCCTGGCGATGGATTCGTGAATGCTGTGCGGGAAAAAGTTTTAGCATTAATTAAACAATAATTAACCAACTCTTAGTAAACGCTCAACCAATTATAGATAGCCGCAGCAATGAATGAATCTTCGCATCGTGTGTTGGTTTTAATGGCCCATCCGTCTTTATATCGCTCTAAAATCAATAAAGCGATGCGCGACGCCATCAAGGATACTCCCGGCATTACCTTGCATGAACTTTACCAAGCCTATCCGGATTTCTATATCAATGTACGCCACGAACAATCTTTATTATTGGAACACGATTTTCTGGTGTTCCAATATCCTTTCTACTGGTACAGCGTCCCCCCGATATTAAAGCTCTGGCAGGATGTGGTGCTGGAAAATGGATTTGCCTACGGTGAGGGCGGCGACGCGCTGCAGGGCAAGGATTTCATGCCGGCGATCAGCACCGGCGGTAAAGCGGAGGCCTTTTCCCGTGAGGGGAATAACTATTTCACGATGAACGAATTGCTGTATCCCATGCAAGCCGTGGCCAGGCGCTGCAACATGACATACCGCCCGCCGCGGGTTATCCATGGCAGCTTCGAGCAAACCGATGTTACGATTCAAATGCACGCTGAACGTTACCGGGAATTGCTGCTGGAATACACCAGGCAAGGCGCTGGGATTTTTGAGCCTAAGGATTAATATGGCGACCCATACAATCCGATAGCGAATACACATGGCCGATGCCTGTAACTGAAACCGTCAAGCAATCCGACAAAAAGCCAATTATGTATGGAAAATCACAGCCTATTAGTTGACAGTGTGATCTATCTTGGCGCGGCCGTACTGGCGGTGCCGCTGGCAAAACGCCTGGGCCTGGGGTCGGTGCTGGGGTATTTGCTTGCCGGCGTGGCCATCGGCCCCTGGGGATTGAAGTTGGTCACCGACGCCCAGGCCATATTGCATTTCGCCGAATTTGGCGTGGTGTTGTTATTGTTTCTCATCGGTCTGGAGTTGAATCCTAAACGGTTGTGGAGCATGCGCAAACCCATCCTGGGACTTGGCGGATCCCAAGTGTTGTTGACCATGTTGCTCATTACCGTGGCCGGTATGGCGGTTGGGATTTCCTGGCAGACCGCTTTGGTGGCTGGTATGGGTTTGTCATTGTCGTCAACGGCAATTGCATTGCAAACCATGACGGAAAAAAATCTACTCAGCACCACGGCAGGCAACAGCGGATTTTCCATCTTGCTGTTACAAGACATTGCCGTCATCCCCATGCTGGCCGTGATTCCCGTATTAGGCGTTGCCACAGTGAGTTCGCCCACCGACGAATCGGGTTGGCTGGATGTGGTAATCGTGTTGATGGTGATGGTTGCCATTATAGTGGTGGGGCGGTTTTTGACCCGGCCGTTGTTCCGCTTGATTGCGGGCGCCAATTCACGCGAGATATTCACCGCGTTTTCATTGCTGTTGGTCATAGGGATTGCCTTGATCATGCAAAGGATAGACATGTCCATGGCCTTAGGCAGTTTTATGGCCGGCGTGTTGTTGGCTGAATCCGAATACCGCCATCAGTTAGAGTCCGATATCGAGCCATTCAAAGGATTACTGCTGGGATTGTTTTTTATCGCCGTGGGTATGTCCGTGGATTTCGGTCTGTTGCTGAGTAAACCTTGGGTGATTATTGGTCTGACAGTGGGATTGATTGCGCTGAAGGCAGGGGTATTATGGCTGCTGGCGCGGGTGTTCAAGATTCCCGTTGGCCAACAGGCTTTTTTTGCCTTTGTGTTATCTCAGGGAGGCGAGTTTGCCTTTGTGCTGTTTGGAGCGGCCACGGGTTTTTCGGCCATGCCCAGCGAGCTTGCGGATTTGCTGATTGTGGTGGTAGCGTTTTCCATGTTAACCACGCCACTGTTGCTTATAGTCAATGAACGCTTCATCCAGCCGCGTTTCGTCAACGCGGACAAGATCCCCGAAGATACCATTGAGCCGCAAGGCAATCCCGTGGTGATTGCGGGTTTTGGGCGCTTTGGACAAATCGTCGGGCGCCTACTGCACGCCAATAAGATCGGAACCACCATCATCGATCACAATCCCAATCAAATCGAGCGGCTGCGTACCTTCGGATTCAAAGTGTTTTACGGCGATGCTTCTCGCCTGGATTTGTTGCAGGCCGCTGGGCTGCAACATGCGAAGTTATTTGTGCTTGCCACGGATGACAGAGACAGCGGTTTACTGACCGTCGATCTGGTGCGCGAGCATTTTCCCAACGTGCGCATACTGGCGCGGGCCTGGGATTTGATTCATGTGTATCAACTTAAGGATCATGGAGTGCAGATTATCGAGCGCGAAACCTTTGATTCCGCGCTTAGGCTGGGAGAGTCTGCGCTGGTGCAGCTGGGTTACGAAAAACATCGCGCTCACCGTGCCGCGCAGCGATTCCGCGCTTACGACAGCGAACTAATCGATAAACTGTACCAGGTGCATCATGATCAAAGCCAGGTCATTTCTATCTCACAACAAGCGCGCGATGAAATCGAGCGCCTGTTGCAGGAGGACGAGACAGTCATCAGCCGTGACAACGACAGTCAGGGATGGTGAAGATGGATACCGGTTTTCAATGATTAATCGAATTTGAGTACTGGCACTGCCTCGCTGGCAAGGGTTTGCTCGGTATCGAGGAACTGCTCATGGGAGCCTTTTTTCAGTGCGCCGCGATGTAAAGACATGCCGTCCGCGAATTCTTCCGTCAGGAATAAAACAATATTTTTGGTTTTGTTCAATAGCTGTAACATCATGTGCCATTTCCTTGTTTGATATGGGTATTGTTTAAAACATGAATTGTTTAATGCGTGCATTGAGAAAATCACAGCGGGCGGACGCGAAGGAGAGTGAACAAGAGGACCCGCCCGCTGTGAGCATTGCTATGACCCCAGCGCCAGTTTGCCTCCTTTGAAGCTGGGTCTTTCCCCGATCGCCTTGCGTGCCAGATTGAACACAGCGTACAGCGGGTCCCAAGCTGCAATTGCCGTTAAGATGGGGTACGCCGGAATCAAGGTCAGCCAGGCCGGGATGCTTTCCATGGCCATCATGGCGATGAGCAGTAAAGACCCCATGACCAGACGATTGACTTTGTCGTAAAAACTTACATTAACATCCATAATTTGCTTATCCATTTGATGCCTCCTTTTGGAGCTGCTTTGACTTTTTAAAAAATAATCGACTGCAAGGTACAGATTTCACTATGTGCAGAACTGCCACTTAATGAATTACTAATTGCTATAGAGCAAACCGTGTACCAATTTCTGATTGATTTGCTAGGTATTGATAACCTGTTGAATTAAAAAGGGTAAAAAACTTATCTAGGGAATGAGTTGAGTACTATTTGGGTTTGAGGGTGGTTGACAAAGTAGACAATGTAAAACATTGTTGATTCGGATGTGTCCCAATGTCGGTTCTTTCGTTGAAGGAGTTGGATTGTTGAGCGACGGATTTGGCAAATTGCCACGTTATACTCAACACAGGCCCGTGATTATGTTGTATTCATTTATGCCGTGTGACCGCTTCACTCCAAACGCAATTTCTGGCTCTGAATAAAGTGCCAACGAGGAGAGAGTCTATCCCATGAAACCGAAATCTAAATCCAAACCTATTCTGCAATGGGTCAGTTTTTTAATGTGTCTGCTCATTAGTGTTGCCGTGATGGCCGACTCCCGGTCCATGCGAACGCGGGACGGGTATGCTGCCCACAGCCAGTGGGCGCGCGACGATAGCCAGCGGGATTACAACGCCCGCAACAATCCTCGCAACACCCATAGCAGCGATGATCAAAACTCCAGGGATCGCATAAAAATCAATACCTGGAACTCCGACCAGCATCGATCCGGGCATTCGTCTTCTAAATCCCACCGAACAGGCAAAGAGCGGGGTGACAGGTCGCCAGATCAAGACTCTCGCGGGAGTAACGAAAAACGGCAATCGCCGCGCCCGTCCCATGATGCGCCTCCCCCAAGGGGAGAACCCAGAGAGCATCGGCCGGATCATCGATCAGACAATCGTCCAGACAATCGTCCACACAAACGTTCCGATGACAAGCAAAAGGGTGGCGATAAACATCCGGGCAATGAACACCGCCGCCCCCCTGAACCACAACACAACCAACATCGCCCCGACCAGCGGCACACTGATCATAAACGCGATCATAGACCGGATAATAAGTACAAACCGAACCGTCCACCACGCCATGATCATCGGCATGATCACCGGCCCAATTACCGATTGCATAATCGGCATAAATACATCTATTACCGATCACCGTGGTATAACACCTGGTTTTTAGCGCCGATTGTTTGGCACTATTACCCCATTGGTTATACCCTGGCCTATTTGCCCACGCCATACATACGCATTGTGGTGGGCGGTCTGCCGTATTATTACGTCAGCGGCACGTACTACCGGCCATATGGAAGCCGATACGTTGTGGTTGCCGCTCCCATTGGTGCCGTGGTTGCCACTTTGCCAACCGGCTATATTGCTTTTTCCATTGGTGTGGATACTTACTATTACGCCAACGATACCTATTACATTTGGGACGAAACACGAGACGCTTTTTTGGTCGTACCAGAACCGCCGAGCGCTGAAAAAGCCATTGAACAAGCCACGAAAGAACGGCTGTATGTGTATCCCAAACAAGGGCAGAGCGAGGAACAACAGGCCAAGGACCGCTACGAATGTCACCGCTGGGCGGTGTCGGAGTCGGATGTGGATCCCACTATGGAAGAACAGGATTACTCTGACAAAGAAAAACGAGATTATAAGCGCGCTATTGCCGCCTGCCTGGAAGGGCGCGGGTATACCGTAAAATAGATTTTACCCGGAATAGGTAAATGGAAAACAAAAGTGCAACCGACGCGACGGAAACACAAAGTGGTCACGTTCTACCAAGGCACGACCACGCTTTAATACCTACATTACCGGATTATCAGGAGAAAACGATGAAGATTTATCGACAATTTACCAGCTTCGCCATTGGCGCCTGCATCTTAAGTCTGTCGCTGGCGGCGGTTGCCGACGACGGTAAAGGAAAAGGAAAATTCATGGAGTATTTTGATTCCAACCAGGATGGCGTAGTGACCATTAGCGAACTCAATGAGGCTTCCAAGCAGCGTTACGCCAAAATGGACGCCGACGGCAACGGCACGGTCAGTATGGAAGAATTTCAGGCGTATGTGGGCGACCGTAAAGCCCAGTGGCGCGAACAGCGTTTTGCTGAAATGGACGCCAATGGCGACCTGCAAGTTTCCAAACAGGAATATATCCTGTATAGACAGCAAAGAGCCGAACAACGCTATCTGGATATGGATGCCGACAACGACGGTGTCGTCAGCAAAGAGGAATATCTTAACCGTAAACGCGGCAATCGTGACCATCATGGCGGAAAACACGGTCACCATCGCGACGGCAATCGGTTTTTCTCCAAGCTTGATAGCAATAACGATGCGCAACTGACCCTGGATGAAAGCCTCGCGGCCTGGACAAACTGGTTTAAGCGCATCGATGCTAATGGCGACCAAGTGGTCACTGCCGATGAGGTGCAGGCTTTTCGTAACAGTATGCGGGATAGATAAATCCCATTGGGACCAAAGAGTTT
Source organism: Gammaproteobacteria bacterium (assembly GCA_022340845.1). Lineage (GTDB taxonomy): Bacteria > Pseudomonadota > Gammaproteobacteria > SZUA-152 > SZUA-152 > JAJDNG01. The sequence continues at coordinate 8,593 of JAJDNG010000256.1, forward strand.
GTCACCACAGAGACTATTGAAAAAGTCGTAATCGTATAAATGACTATCGTATAAATGACAATGAAGCCAACGCTGCCAATTGCCGAACTCGCCGGGGACAACTGGTCAGGTCAGGATGACCTGCAGTTGCTCACTCACATCGCTCAGGGCAGTAAAGCGGCGATGACTGAGTTTATCAGTCGCTATTATCAGCGCATCACCGATTTTGCCTGGCGTCATATGGGTCGCAAAGCCGATGCCGAGGATATCGCCCAGGAAACGTTTATACGAGTATGGCGTAAAGCACGGGACTGGCAGGATCGCCAACTGCCACCCCACAGTTGGCTGTACCGCATCACATATAATTTATGCATTGACGAATTGCGCAAACGCAAACCCCAAACCGATGTGGATGAACACTTTGATCTCAGTGGCAATGATTCTCCGGAGAGTAACCTCTACCAACTGCAAAAAGACAAGCTGTTGGCGACAGCGTTCGCCACGCTGTCGGAAACTCAGCGTACGGCCATAGCGTTGTGCAACTACCAGGGATTGTCCAACAAGGAAGCGGCCCATGTGATGGATGTTAGCGTCGAAGCGCTGGAATCGTTACTGGCGCGAGGGCGCGCTAAACTGCGAAAACAACTGAGTGCTGAACCATAGCAGCCGACACGGGTACTGAAGGCTAAGACTCGAACAAGATACAATCGAACCAAGATGGAGGCTTGAAGCAAACACCATGCAAAGCAAAACAGCGAAACTAGTCAACGAACAACGCGTCATCGAGTTGCTGGAATGTTACGGCGGCGATGCCGGTAACTGGCCTGAAGAAGAACGGACAGCGGCGAATGCGATGATCAGAAATTCCGCGCAATTGCAGCATCGCCAGCGTGAAGCCAGCCGGCTTGATGAGATGATGGCTGCAACGGAGGTTAAAGCCTCGCTGAGCGCGCGGCCGGATCCAGCGACAGTAGCGCGTATCATTAACGCATTGCCCGAACAAGCCGACAGCAATACCACGACATTGAGCGACTATCGTGCGAAAACCGCCCACAAGCGGGCGGCGAAACGGAACAAAGGGTGGTGGACGTATGGAACCGCGGCCGCCGCGGCAGTAATGATATTAACGGTGGGGATAATGCTCCGACAGCCTTTACAACCCATACAACCTTCTGCCATCACAGCAGCGGTTGCTCAGCAGGAACTGGATCAATGGATGTGGCAGGAGGCTACGGGGCGGCTTGCCGGTGAACCGACCGCGGAGCTGGCCCCAGAAGACGCCGATTCCACCATCACCTTTTTGGCCATGGTAGAGTTGGATTTGTTGCCTGAGGAGGAATAAGCCAGGGCCTTGATTATTGCAGCAATTCTTCCGGTGGCAACTCACACTTCAACTTGCGCCCCAAACGGGCCTCGATGGCAGGGATTTGAAAGGATTCGGTCTCGCAGGCCAGGTTAATCGCAATACCCGAGGAGCCGGCGCGGCCGGTGCGTCCAATTCTGTGCACGTAATCGTCCGGTTCATCGGGCAGATTGTAATTGATTACATGACTGATTTCTTCGATGTGTATGCCGCGGCCCACCACGTCGGTGGCAATTAATATATTGATCTTCCCTTCTTTTAAATCACTCATGGTGCGCGTGCGTTTTTGCTGGGTAATTTCGCCGGACAGCAGACCCACTTGTAAACCGGCTTTGCGGATTTTGTCGTACAAATGCTGGGTTTGATCGCGGCGATTGGTAAATATGATGACCCGCTGGACTTCCGGGGAACGTAAAATGTTCAACAATACCCGGAATTTTTCCTCATTGGACACCAGATACACTTTCTGCTCGACCGTGTCGGTGGCGACGTTTTCAGGTTCGATTTCCACCGTTACCGGTTGATGAGTCCATTGCGACGCCAAATTCAATATGTCGTGCGTAAATGTGGCGCTGAACAATTGGGTCTGGCGAAAATCGGTATCAGGACAGGCGCGCACAATGCGTTTGACCTGGGGAATAAAGCCCATATCCAGCATACGGTCCGCTTCATCCAACACCAGCGATTCCAATACGTCCAGATAAAGATCCTTGCGGGTCATAAAGTCAATCAACCGTCCGGGCGTGGCCACCACAATGTCCACGAACTGTTTTTGCATGAGTTTGTGTTGTTTGTGGTATTCCATACCGCCATACAACGATACCACGTGAAAATCGGTGTATTTGCACAG
>JAJDNG010000263.1 GCA_022340845.1 Gammaproteobacteria bacterium
CGAAATGGTGATGCCGGGCGACAACATCAACATGGTGGTGAACCTGATCGCCCCCATCGCGATGGAAGATGGCTTGCGGTTTGCGATCCGCGAAGGCGGCCGTACCGTGGGCGCCGGCGTGGTGGCGAAAATTATCGAATAGACCTCGAGGCTCAGCGCAAGCGGGTTGTCCGCTTCTCGCTGAGACATGAGAAACAACACGATATCATTATAAGGTAAAACTGTTAATAAAATTGAAGACTGGGTATGATGCTCAGTCTCATTTTTTTAGGCCAGTAGCTCAATTGGCAGAGCGGCGGTCTCCAAAACCGCAGGTTGGGGGTTCGATTCCCTCCTGGCCTGCCATACAACTGATTACCCACTATAAAAAGCTGATCGAGAGAGCGGAATTTTGGATAAAGTCATTTTAACCCTGGCAGTGATACCCATCGCGGCCGCCATTGGCGGATTTTACTATTTTGGCGATGAATCGCTTCTGCTTCGCGTCATCGGTTTATTGATTGCCGCCGGATTGTCTGTGGTAATTGCGTTACGATCGCAAACCGGTAGAGCGACCGCTGATTTCATCAAAGAAGCTCGTAACGAAGTGCGTAAAGTCGTTTGGCCAACACGCAAGGAAACCGCGCAAACCACCATGTTCGTTATGGTTGCGGTGGTGATTATGGGTTTTTGCCTGTGGATGTTGGATATGTTTCTAAGCTGGGCTGTACGCTTTTTGACCGTTTAAAGAGGACAGGATTACATGGCAAAACACTGGTATGTGGTGCACGCCTATTCCGGATTCGAACAACAAGTTAAACGTTCTCTAGAAGAACGCATTAAACGCAAAGGTCTGGACGAGCATTTTGGCGAGATCCTCGTGCCCACCGAGGAAGTGGTGGAAATGCGCGAAGGACAAAAGCGTAAAAGCGAACGAAAATTCTTCCCCGGCTACGTACTGGTGCAAATGGAAATGAACGACGAAACCTGGCACCTAGTAAAAGACGCGCCCAAAGTGCTGGGGTTTATTGGTGGTACGGGGGACAAACCCACGCCTATCACCGAAAAAGAAGCCATGTCTATCCTGCAACGTGTGCAAGAGGGCGTGGACAAACCCAGGCCAAAAGTATTGTTTGAGCCCGGTGAAATGGTTCGGATTACTGACGGGCCTTTTAATGATTTTAACGGTGTTGTGGAAGAAGTGGATTACGAGAAAAGCAAAATGCGTGTTTCCGTATTAATCTTCGGCCGCTCCACACCCGTTGAGCTGGAATTCGGCCAGGTCGAAAAGGGCTGAGTCCTACCGCCATATAGCATGGCGGGACTGATTTTTAATTTTAATAGAATAGTTTTTATTTAACAGGGGAGCTGGATGTTTGCCCAGGCAAACTGAAAGCGCTACCACCCACAGAGGAGTTATACATGGCGAAGAAAATCGAAGCCTATATCAAGCTGCAAGTCAAAGCAGGTCAGGCGAACCCCAGTCCACCCGTTGGCCCGGCTTTGGGCCAACACGGTGTCAATATCATGGAATTTTGCAAAGCATTTAACGCGCAAACCCAAAGCATGGAACAAGGCTTGCCGATTCCGGTGGTAATCACGGTGTATAGTGATCGTAGCTTCACATTTGTTACCAAAACCCCTCCAGCGTCTATCTTGTTGCAAAAGGCCGCCGGCATCGCAAAAGGTTCCAGCGTACCGAATCGGGATAAAGTGGGTAAAGTGACCCGCGAGCAACTGGAAGAGATTGCCAAGACCAAACAACCCGATTTGACCGCCGCCGATATGGACGCCGCAGTGCGTACTATTGCCGGCACGGCGCGCAGCATGGGTATTGAAACGGAGGGGGTATAGACCATGGCAAAATTATCCAAACGAGCCAAAGCCATTCGGGAAAAACTCGAAGCGGGCAAGTTTTACAGCGTTGAGGAAGCACTGGCATTGTTGAAATCCATGCCGGCGCTAAAGTTTGAACAATCGGTTGACGTGAGTGTCAATCTGGGCGTTGATCCGCGCAAATCGGATCAACAAGTGCGCGGATCCACCGTGTTGCCCAATGGTACTGGTAAGTCCGTGCGGGTCGCGGTGTTTGCCCAGGGACCCAATGCCGATGCGGCTAAAGAAGCCGGTGCTGATATTGTCGGGTTTGACGACTTGGCTGACAGCATCAAGGCCGGCAATATGGATTTTGACGTTGTTATTGCCTCGCCCGATGCCATGCGAGTGGTGGGTCAACTGGGTCAGATTTTGGGGCCTCGTGGCTTGATGCCTAACCCTAAGGTTGGCACTGTAACACCGGATGTGGCTGGGGCGGTTAGAAACGCTAAAGCGGGCCAAGTGCGTTATCGCACCGATAAAGCCGGGATTATTCACTGCGCGATTGGCAAGACCGATTTCGATGTCAATAAATTGAAAGAAAACCTGGATGCTTTGCTGGCGGATTTAAACAAGGCCAAACCCAGTGCGGCCAAAGGCACTTATATCAAAAAAGTGACCTTATCCAGCACCATGGGACCGGGTATTGCGGTGGATAAAACATCGCTTAATCTGTAAGCAATAAGCAATAAGCAATAAGCAATAGAAAAGCATTATCGAAAAGAACGTTTGTGGTAAAAACTTTGTCCCACTGACGTGAGTCAGTGGACGTCAAAGACCGTGGGTCTCTGAGGTGTTTGGTGCCGTATCGGCGCTAATACAACACACAGAGTTAATGGAGAGTACTCCGGCCCACGCAGACGGTGTCGCCTTAGATCGTATGTCAACGGGCGCCCGTGGTTATGAAGCAGTAATGAGGTAGTCATGAGTTCATTGAGAGAGCGGCTGACTGCAATTATCGGTTAGGGCTCTTGAGCTTAATACTATTCTCGATTTTCAACTAACTGGAGGTGTACTCGTGGCATTAAGTCTTGATCAAAAAAAGGCTGTTGTCTCGGAAGTCAGCGAAGTCGCTGCCAATGCACACTCTGCCATAGCGGCTGAGTATCTCGGCCTGTCTGTGGGGGATATGACCGCATTACGGGCCAAGGCCCGGGAGAACTCTGTTTATGTGCGTGTCGTCAAAAATACTTTGGCGAAACGCGCGATCGAAGGAACAGAGTTCGAATGCATGTCGGATGTGTTGGTAGGGCCTTTGGTATTGGCTTTTTCGCAGGAAGATCCAGGCGCCGCCGCCCGTGTCATTCAGGATTTTGCAAAACAGAATGACAAACTGGTGGTGAAAGTCGTCTCAATTGGCGGCAAGCTATTAGCCCCTGGCGATATCAAGCGATTGGCTGATATGCCCACCAAGGAACAAGCGATCAGCATGTTGATGGCAGTAATGAAAGCGCCCATTGAAAAATTGGCGCGTACATTGGCCGAGCCTCATGCCAAGCTGGTTCGCACGGTGGCCGCTATCCGCGACCAGAAACAAGCAGCTGGTTAATTTTTATTATTATTGATTTTCTAATTATCAGGCGACATTTAGAGGAGTTTTAATCATGGCCGTTTCAAAAGAAGACATTTTAGAAACCATTTCCAACATGACCGTTGTCGAAGTGGTTGATCTGATCGAAGCAATGGAAGAAAAATTCGGTGTTTCCGCTGCCGCTGCCGCGGTGGCAGTAGCCCCAGCAGCAGGTGGTGGTGAAGCCGCCGCCGCGGAAGAGCAGACCGAATTCGACGTCGTGTTGGCCAGTTTCGGCGACAATAAGGTTGGCGTTATCAAGGCGGTTCGTGCCATCACCGGACTTGGCTTAAAAGAAGCCAAAGAAATGGTGGAAGGTGCCCCTTCAACCGTGAAAGAAGCTGCATCGAAAGATGAAGCCGAAACCGTGAAGAAACAATTAGAGGAAGCCGGTGCTAAAGTTGAATTGAAATAACTGAGGCTGCTAACTCATTTGGTATCGCAACATTCATTAAACTTATTGAGCTGGTGCTTTTGTATATTAACTTTTTGGTCTAGACTGAAGATTATTACCACAGAGTCCAGCACAACTAAAAATCACACCGTAAGGCTGGTGGCTTAGCGCTGCCGGCCTTTTGGTGTTTATTCTTTTTTCAGGGTCGTGACTATTTCTTGGTGTGACTGACTAACAGAGGATCGCAAATGACCTATTCCTTTACAGAAAAAAAGCGCATTCGCAAGGACTTTGGCAAGTTTCCCAGCGTGATGGATGTGCCGTATTTATTGGCTATCCAGGTGGATTCCTACCGCAAGTTTTTACAAGCGGACGCTCCGGAAAATCAACGCAAGGACGAAGGCTTGCATGGGGCGCTGAAAAGCGTTTTCCCCATTGTAAGCTATTCTGGTAATGCCGCGCTGGAATACGTTAATTATCGCTTGGGTTCTCCCGCGTTTAACGTTAAAGAGTGCCAGTTACGCGGCTTGACCTATGCCGCGCCGTTGCGCGTTACCACCCGTCTGGTGATTTACGACAAAGACTCTAAAGCCACACCCAAACCTGTAAAAGACATTAAAGAACAAGAAATTTACATGGGCGAAATGCCGCTCATGACCGATACCGGCACGTTTGTGATCAATGGTACCGAGCGGGTAATTGTCTCGCAGTTGCATCGTTCACCTGGGGTGTTTTTCGATCATGATAAAGGCAAAACCCATTCGTCGGGCAAATTGCTCTACCACGCCCAAGTAATTCCTTATCGCGGCAGTTGGTTGGACTTTGAGTTCGATCCGAAAGACTGCGTGTTTGTGCGCATTGACCGCCGCCGCAAACTGCCGGCCACGGTCATTTTGCATGCTCTGGGTTATGACGATAACCAGATTCTGGAAATGTTTTTTCAATCCGATTCATTCACATTGGAAAAAGACGGCGCCAAGCTGGAATTGATACCCGAACGGTTGCGTGGCGAGTCGGCTGAATTTGATATTAAAGTCAGAAATAAAGTCATCGTGGAAAAAGGCCGTCGCATTACCGCGCGCCACATTCGTGAGCTGGAACAAGCCGGGGTAAAAAATCTCGCCGTGCCTTTGGAATATTTGCATGGGGAGGCGATTGCGCACGATATTGTGGATGAAAGCAGTGGTGAAATTATCGCCAACGCCAACGATGAACTGACGCCGGAATTGCTGGAAAATATCGTCAATGCCGGCATTAAAAAGCTGTCCACGATTTATACCAACGATTTAAACCAAGGGCCGTTCATATCCGATACCATGCGCCTGGATGCCACCCGCAACGAACTGGAAGCACAGGTGGAGATTTACCGCATGATGCGCCCGGGCGAGCCGCCCACCAAAGAGGCGGCTCAAACGCTGTTTGAAAATCTGTTTTTCAACACAGAGCGTTATGATTTGTCGGCTGTGGGCCGCATGAAATTCAATCGCCGCCTGGGGATGGGCGACCAAAAAATGGGTCAGGGGATACTGGACAAAGATGACATCGTCAATGTCTTGAAAAACCTGATCGAGATCCGCAACGGCAATGGTTTCGTGGACGACATCGACCATCTGGGCAACCGCCGCGTTCGCTCGGTGGGAGAGATGGCGGAGAATCAGTTCCGCGTGGGATTGGTACGGGTAGAGCGCGCGGTAAAAGAGCGCTTGAGTCTGGCGGAAAGCGAAGGTTTGATGCCCCAGGAGCTTATTAACGCCAAACCAGTATCGGCGGCCATTAAAGAATTCTTTGGCTCCAGTCAGCTGTCTCAATTCATGGACCAAAATAATCCGCTGTCCGAGATTACTCACAAGCGCCGTGTATCCGCATTAGGCCCAGGTGGTTTGACCCGTGAGCGTGCTGGATTCGAGGTGCGGGACGTGCATCCTACCCACTATGGGCGGGTTTGCCCTATCGAAACACCGGAAGGTCCGAACATCGGCTTGATCAACTCGCTGGCGGTGTACGCACGCACGAACGATTACGGGTTTTTGGAAACACCTTATCGTAAAGTCGTCGATGGGCTGGTAACCGACCAAATTGAATATCTGTCCGCCATCGAAGAAGGTCAGTATGTGGTGGCGCAAGCGAATGCCACCATCGATAAGAAAGGCCGCTTGATTGACACCCTGGTGTCTTGCCGACATCAAAATGAATTTACCATGTCCACGCCGGACAAAGTGGACTACGTTGACGTGTCCCCACGGCAAATTGTGTCGGTGGCGGCGGCGTTGATTCCATTTTTGGAACACGATGATGCAAACCGGGCGTTGATGGGATCTAACATGCAGCGTCAGGCCGTACCGACATTAGTGGCCGACAAACCCCTGGTGGGCACAGGCATAGAACGTGCCGTGGCCATGGACTCCGGGGTAACCGTGCAAGCTAAACGCGGCGGTGTTGTGGATAGCGTCGATGCCAGCCGTATCGTGGTCCGCGTCAACGACGAAGAAGCCGGCGCTGGAGAACCCGGGGTGGATATTTACGGCCTGACCAAATACACCCGATCCAATCAAAATACGTGTATTAACCAGAAACCTTTGGTCAAACCGGGCGACATCGTGGCCCGGGGTGACGCGTTGGCGGATGGTCCCAGCACGGATATGGGTGAACTGGCCTTGGGGCAGAACATGTTGGTGGCGTTTATGCCCTGGAACGGCTACAACTTCGAGGATTCCATCTTGATTTCCGAGCGAGTGGTGGAAGAAGACCGCTACACCACCATCCATATCGAGGAACTCACCTGCATGGCTCGAGACACCAAGTTGGGCGCCGAAGAAATCACCAGTGATATTCCTAACGTGGGTGAAAGTGCCTTATCTAAACTGGATGAGTCCGGGATCGTGTATGTAGGCGCCGAAGTGAAGCCGGGTGATATCCTGGTGGGTAAAGTCACTCCTAAAGGCGAGACCCAGCTTACTCCAGAAGAAAAGTTGTTACGGGCTATTTTCGGTGAAAAAGCCTCGGATGTGAAGGACACTTCCCTGAGGGTGCCCTCCGGTATGGATGGTACGGTCATCGATGTGCAAGTGTTCACCCGTGATGGGGTGGAGAAAGACACCCGTGCTTTGCAGATTCAAGAATCGTCCCTGGCTCGGGCGAAAAAAGACCTGCACGACCAATACCGTATCGTCGAAGATGATATTTATCAGCGCGCCGAAAAACTGCTGACGGGCAACACCGCCGAAGGTGGCCCCAATAAGCTTAAAGCCGGCACTAAGATTGCGAAACCCTATTTGAGCGAGGTGAGCCGGGACAAATGGTTCGAAATTCGCCTCAAAGAAGATGAAGTCAATGCACAGTTGGAAAACCTGGCAGAACAGTTGAAACAACAACGAGCCAAGTTGGACGCCGAATTCGAAGACCAGCGTGCCAAACTGACCTCCGGTGATGAATTGGCGCCGGGCGTGTTGAAAATGGTTAAAGTGTACTTGGCCGTGAAACGCCGCATTCAACCGGGCGACAAAATGGCCGGCCGCCATGGTAATAAAGGCGTTATCTCCATGATCAAGCCGGTAGAGGATATGCCTTACTCTGAAGACGGTACCCCGGTGGACATAGTGTTGAATCCATTGGGCGTACCTTCGCGGATGAACGTCGGACAAGTGCTGGAAACCCACCTGGGCTGGGCCGCCAAAGGTTTGGGTAAGAAAATCGGTGCCCTGCTGGATGCGCAACGCAGCGTGGCGGAAATCAAAGGTTTTCTCAGCGAGATTTATAACGACGGGGAAGGCGTAAAAGTGGATTTGGGCTCTATGAGCGACGACGAGCTGGTGGAAATGGCTGGCAACCTGCGCAAAGGCGTGCCCTTCGCCACGCCGGTATTCGACGGCGTATCGGAAGATGAAGTCCGGCGAATGTTGCGGTTGGCGAGTCTGCCGGAATCCGGTCAAACCACCTTATTCGACGGTCGTACCGGCGAGGCGTTTGAACGTCCCGTGACCGTAGGCTATATGTATATGCTGAAACTCAACCACTTGGTGGATGATAAAATGCACGCCCGATCCACTGGACCGTACAGCCTGGTGACTCAGCAGCCGTTGGGTGGTAAAGCCCAGTTCGGTGGCCAGCGTTTTGGTGAGATGGAGGTGTGGGCGCTGGAAGCTTATGGCGCTGCGTATACCTTGCAGGAAATGCTAACGGTGAAATCCGACGACGTTAATGGTCGAACCAAGATGTATAAAAATATCGTCGATGGTGACCACCGTATGGAAGCCGGCATGCCTGAGTCTTTTAACGTATTAATTAAGGAAATCCGGTCGCTCGGTATCGATATCGAGCTTGAGCAATAGCAGCTACTGTTTTTCAGTGCAACCCTACTTACGTAGAACAGAAGCTAAGAACCGACCGCGGGAGAAACAATGAAAGATCTATTGAAGATTTTAAAAGCGCAAGCACAAAGTGAGGACTTTGATGCCATTCGTATTGGCCTGGCCTCGCCGGAGAAAATCCGTTCCTGGTCTTTCGGTGAAGTAAAGAAACCGGAAACCATTAATTACCGTACGTTTAAACCCGAGCGCGACGGATTGTTTTGCGCCAAGATTTTCGGTCCAGTCAAAGACTATGAATGCCTGTGCGGCAAATACAAACGCTTGAAACACCGCGGTGTTATTTGCGAAAAATGTGGTGTGGAAGTCACCCTGGCAAAAGTGCGCCGCGAGCGCATGGGGCACATCGAATTAGCCAGCCCGGTGGCACACATTTGGTTCTTAAAGTCGCTGCCTTCACGCATCGGTTTGTTAATGGACATGACCTTGCGGGACATCGAGCGGGTATTGTACTTCGAGGCGTTCGTGGTCATCGATCCGGGCATGACCCAATTAGAGCGGGGCCAGTTACTGACGGATGAGCAATATCTGGAAGCCATAGAAGAATACGGCGATGAGTTTGACGCCAGAATGGGCGCGGAGAGTGTTTTTGAGTTATTGAAACGCATCGAATTGCACGAAGAAGTCACCAAGCTGCGCGAAGAAATTGGTGAAACTAAATCGGAAACCAAATACAAAAAACTCACCAAGCGCTTAAAGCTGGTGGAAGCCTTTATTGAATCCGGTAACCGGCCAGAGTGGATGGTTATGACCGTATTACCGGTATTGCCGCCGGAATTGCGCCCTTTGGTCCCACTGGACGGCGGCCGCTTTGCCACCTCCGATTTAAACGACTTGTATCGTCGAGTAATCAACCGCAACAATCGCTTGCGCCGCTTGCTGGAGTTGAACGCTCCGGACATTATCGTACGTAACGAAAAACGCATGCTGCAGGAATCCGTGGATGCCTTATTGGATAACGGCCGTCGCGGCCGTGCCATTACCGGTTCCAATAAGCGGCCGCTGAAATCCCTGGCGGATATGATTAAGGGCAAGCAAGGCCGTTTTCGTCAAAACCTGCTGGGTAAACGGGTGGATTATTCCGGCCGTTCTGTCATTGTGGTGGGTCCTACCTTAAAACTGCACCAATGCGGTTTGCCCAAGAAGATGGCGCTGGAGTTATTTAAACCGTTTATTTTCAGCAAGCTGGAAATGCGCGGGTTGGCCACTACCATTAAAGCCGCCAAGAAAATGGTCGAGCGGGAAGGCCCGGAAGTGTGGGATATCCTGGAAGAGGTGATTCGCGAGCATCCGGTCATGTTAAACCGGGCGCCCACGCTGCACCGTTTGGGTATTCAAGCGTTCGAACCGTTGTTGATCGAAGGCAAAGCGATACAATTGCATCCCTTGGTATGTACCGCATTTAACGCCGACTTCGACGGTGACCAAATGGCCGTGCACGTGCCATTGTCCATCGAAGCGCAAATCGAAGCCCGAGCTTTAATGATGGCCAGTAATAACATCTTGTCACCGGCCAACGGCGATCCGATTATCGTGCCATCGCAAGACGTGGTATTGGGTCTGTATTACATGAGCCGTGACCGGGTCAATGCCAAAGGTGAAGGCATGATGTTCGCCGATATCAAAGAAGCGGCCCGGGCGTACGCCACCGGAGCGGCGGAATTGCATGCCAAAGTGAAGGTCCGCATCAAGCGTGAAACCATCGACGAGCATGGTGAGAAACATCAAGAGCGCCGGGTCATTGATACCACGGTGGGGCGGGCCGTTATTATGGAATTGCTGCCGCCACAACTGCCGTTGGATATTGTTAATGTACCGATGACCAAAAAAGCCATTTCCAATGTCATTAATTCCTGTTACCGGCAGGTAGGCTTGAAAGAAACCGTGATTTTTGCCGACCAGCTGATGTACACCGGATTTAACTATTCCACCCGCGCCGGAGTGTCTTTCGGCTTGGAAGACATGGTGGTGCCGGATGAAAAACTCAAAATCATTACCGGTGCTGAACGTCAGGTGGAGGAGATAGAGAAACAGTACAACTCCGGCCTGGTCACTAACGGTGAGCGTTATAACAAGGTGGTGGATATTTGGTCCAACACCAACGACCACGTGGCCAAGGCGATGATGGAAACCTTGGGAACCGACGAAGTCACCGATGCCGAGGGCAATACCGTCAAACAAAAGTCCTTTAACTCGATTTTTATGATGGCGGACTCAGGTGCCCGGGGTAGTGCCGCGCAGATCCGTCAGTTGGCTGGCATGCGAGGCTTGATGGCCAAACCTGACGGCTCCATTATTGAAACCCCGATCACGGCAAACTTCCGGGAAGGCCTGGACGTGTTGCAATACTTTATTTCCACTCACGGTGCCCGTAAAGGATTGGCGGATACCGCACTCAAAACCGCGAACTCTGGTTATCTGACCCGCCGTCTGGTGGATGTCGCTCAAGACTTGGTGGTAGTGGAAGTCGATTGCGGTACTCACCGCGGATTGTCGAAACAGCCCTTAGTGGAAGGTGGCGATATAGTGGAGACTTTGTCCGAACGGGTGTTGGGACGCGTGGTGGCTCAGGATATTCTAAACCCCGGTTCGGAAGACGTGCTCGTGTCGCAGGGTACTTTACTGGACGAGAAAACCGTGGCTTTGCTGGAAGAATATGGGGTGGATCACATCCTGGCACGGTCGCCGATCACCTGTGAAACCCGATATGGGGTATGTGCCACGTGTTACGGCCGGGATTTAGCCCGTGGTCATCGCGTCAACATTGGTGAAGCCGTCGGTGTCATTGCCGCGCAAAGTATCGGTGAGCCGGGCACGCAGTTGACCATGCGCACGTTCCACATCGGTGGCGCGGCGTCCCGGGCGGCTGCCATCAACAACATCGAAATTAAGTCCAAAGGTACTGTTCGACTGCACAACTTAAAGTGGGTGGAACGCAAGAATGGCACCCTGGTGGCCACCTCCCGCTCCGGTGAAATCGGGGTGTTGGATGAGCACGGTCGTGAAAAAGAACGTTATAAAGTGCCTTATGGCGCAGACATCACCAGCAAAGAAGGTGATGTGGTAGCATCCGGTCAAATCGTCGCCAACTGGGATCCGCATACTCACCCCATCATTACCGAGGTGGCCGGAACGGTTAAGTTTATCGATTTCGTCGAAGGTGTCACGGTACAGCGCGAGGTGGATGAAGTGACGGGCTTATCCCGTAATGTCATCACCGACCCCAAGCAACGTGGTGCCGGTGTCGGCAAAGATTTGCGGCCCATGATCAAATTAGTGGATGAACAAGGCACCGACTTGAACATCGCCGGCAGTGAAGTGCCTGCCCATTATGTCTTGCCGCCTGGTGCAATCGTTGGGTTGGAAGATGGCGTAAAAGCGGAAATCGGTGATGTATTGGCCAGGTTGCCGCAAGAGTCATCCAAAACGCGTGATATTACCGGTGGTCTGCCTCGGGTGGCGGAACTGTTCGAAGCCCGCAAACCCAAAGAGCCAGCAATCTTGGCGGAGATGTCAGGAATCATCGGTTTTGGCAAAGAGACCAAAGGCAAGCGCCGGTTGGTAATCACTCCCAACGAAGGTGACGCCCACGAAGAGCTGATTCCCAAATGGCGCCATATAACCGCCTTCGAGGGGGAACACGTGGAAAAAGGCGAAGTCATCGCCGACGGACCACCGAATCCCCACGACATTCTGCGTCTGCTGGGCGTGGAAGAACTGGCAGTATACATCTCCAATGAAGTCCAGGAGGTATACCGGT
>JAJDNG010000273.1 GCA_022340845.1 Gammaproteobacteria bacterium
AATATAGTCTATATTGAAAGTGCTTAATTCTAGCTGACTAAAATCCACCAAGGCATCACCGTTACTGTTGTCTTTCAATAAAATTTTATAGTTCTCAACGGATATCGTGTATGTGTAAGGCGTTTGACTCGATTGTGAGTAATTATAATATAAGTCTTGAATCCCGGCTGAGTTGTTAATGCTTTCTTGCGTAACACCTCCTCTGGGGCATTTGAAATAACAATAAAATGTGGATACCTGGTTTGGTTGGCCGAATAATTCGCTGTCAGTAACAATCACTGTTTGAAACTGAGTGGAGCCGCTTCGGGAGTCTGTGCGCGATAATTTTCCCGGCGAAACCTGAACCGTATAGGTTTTGCTGTCCTGCGTATCTACTATGGTCGTTTGGTCAGGCAGTAACTCGCCGCCTTCCAGCCAGTAACCCCAGCTTCCAAACGTTCCGTGTTTTTCATTAAATGTGAAATATATCGATGTATTCAACTCCACGCGCTGGCCGGCTTGCACCGTCTTGGAGTGAAATGTGCTGTCTGTTGCGTGATAGAGGTTATAGTCTATGACGTTGCTAAATGATTCCGTTCTGGACAAACACTGCTGTTGCGTTGCCGGATTGTTGGTATCATTAGTTGCCGTCATTAAATAGCCGGCGTTAAAGTCAGCACCAAGTAACGATTCAAATTCATAACTATTGCTAACGCTGGAGTATATGTAATTTTTAGATCGGCCGCTATCGCCTTGGCCTTCATTCAGTTCTACAACGCTAGACCATTTGATTGTTTGGTCGGTGATGTTTTCATTGATTGCGTTGCCACCTTCATACGTAAATTCAAAATGCGGTTTATTTTCTCTGCTTAAAAAAGCGCGGAAATTGGCTAGTGTGTACAGCATTTCTTCGCCAGCCGTACCACCATGGAGGCTGGCGTCAACTATGATACTGTAATTAAAATCAAACACACCAAACGGATTGGAATCGCTGACGCTTTCCCGGATTGTCGCCTCGACTAATATTTTTGGCGTAATAGCGCCAGGTTCTGTCGAGCTATAATACGGATCATTTAACTCCAACCACATTTTAACAAGGTGGGGCGATTGGTTATCGGCCCTTTGGGAAATCACCGTGACCTCATCATAGGCTGAGTTTGCGGAGGACTGTCCATCGTCGCTGCTATTTTGATCACAAATGCTATCCTGCATTCGGGCGATATAAGCACCTTGATTCACCAAGTCCGTTATCTGCAGTTTATCCAGTAGGCATAACAAACCATTAATCATGTCCAAATTGAAGAACGAATTATTTCCGGAATAATATTCCACCGGATCATTACTATAATCTGTTCCGGGATCCGTGGCGTTCGCAGCTGTCACGTTGCTCAAAGAAGAGGCAGTTGTTTGAGCTGTGTTGTTGGTTGAACTCGGCGCTGCGACATTAATGGCTTTTGGTAATATCAGGCCTTGTACTTCGTTGCCGTTTTCTCCACTGTCTCCACTATTACTGCAAGCGGATATGAGCAGGAATGCCCCTATAAGCATGATTGTCTTGTACATTATGGCCCCCATTTGGTTGGTTTGATATCGATCGGGATAAAGGATTGATTGGCTATCGCGGCTGAACAAAAGAATAATATAGTGGATTTCTTGGCAAAGGTCGCTAATACCAAAGTGTTAAAATACAAATCTAATGGTTTAAGTAATGTGAAGTTTCATGGATACTAAGCAATATCAATACATACTGCAATATCTTATCCGCCATAAAGATTCTGCAGATAAATGCTTTTATATAACGAAGATAATCTTTATCTCGTATTTATATATGATGTGATTATCGATTGAGCAACTGCGATATTACAAAGCGTATTATTTGGCGATGAGAGATGAATGTAAGAACGAACGATGCAGTAATGTCAGAAAAATATAATACGCCGGGCAAGATGACAACGACGTTAATTAGCCGCCACCGTCCTGCCTTCGGCCCAGCGCTGCAAGGCGGAGATTTTCTCGGCCATCACCACCGATAACGGCTGGGTGGATTTGATTTCTTCCAATATGTGTTGAGTCGTCATGGTGGTTGAGCGCGCATGGGCGGCGTATAACGCCGCGACCACGGCTTGTTCGATTTCCGCGCCGGAGAATCCGTCGGTTTCCGCAGCCAGACGCTGGATATCAAAATCCGGTGGTTGTTGGCCGCGTTTAGCCAAGTGGATAGCAAATATTTCCGCGCGAGTGTTTTGCGCCGGTAAGTCCACGAAAAAAATTTCATCCAGACGCCCTTTGCGGATTAACTCAGGCGGTAATGATTCGATATCGTTGGCGGTGGCGACGATAAATACTGGCTTCTTGTTTTCCGCCATCCAGGTCAACAATGAGGCGAGCACGCGACGTGAGGTGCCGCTGTCGTACGCGCCCGTAGCGATGCCTTTTTCAATTTCATCCATCCACAACACGCACGGTGCCATCACTTCCGCGGCTTTTAAAGAGTCGCGGATATTTTTTTCCGTCTCGCCAAAGAACTTATTATATAAGGCGCCAAAATCCATGCGCAGCAACGGTACTTCCCAGGCGCCGGCCACGGCCTTGGCCGCCAGGCTTTTACCGCTGCCTTGTACGCCTAACAGCATAATGCCTTTGGGCATGTCCAAGGCAGTATCCTTTGCTTGCAGGTTGTCTTGTAAAAAAGCCACTTTGCGGTGGTTGATCCAGGTGATGAGCTTTTTAAATCCACCCACTTCGGCAAATTGCGCCGTTTCGTATTCAAACGACAATACACCACCCTGGCCCAGCAACTCGTATTTGGCTTTCATGACAGCGGGCAGATCATCTTCGGTAATCGCCCCGTCGTGGTAGATGGCGTTGCGCACCAGGCGGCGGGCATCGCTCATGGTCAAGCCTTGTAAGTTGCGTATCAGCATTTGCATGGCCTGGCGATCGGCTTTTACGCTTTGATTCTGGTTTTTCAAAGTCCATACTTTGGCTTCATCGAAAATGAGTTGTTCCAATTGCGAGGCATCCGGCAGCGACAGGGAGAAACGGGCCGTCAAGCGTTCCAATTCACCGGGTATGGTCAGTTCATGGCTGAGCAATACCAGAGTGTTTTGTTTCACCGAATACTCCAAGGCGATTTCTTTCAACAGGCGAATGATCAGCGGTTCATTCAGATAGGGGTGGAAATCCAACAACACCACAACCGCGTTTTCCAGTGATTTTTTCACCTGTTCCAGCATGGGTTTGGGTTCGGTGGTGGGGTATGCCATGTACTCGGAGTCGTCTTGCAACCTCAAGTTGTCGGCGCTGTGGCCATAGGCGGCTTTTAACCCTTCGGTAACCGACCAGGTGTACATCGTGCGCGCGGTGCGGGTGACGACTTTTTTCATCAGCTCCAGGGCACGTTTTTCTTCGTGGGTATTGATGGTGGTTATGGGAAAGTGCGACGTTAACAGCATTTCCAGGTCGCGTTCATCACTCATGGGTGGCCTCTAGGTCCTTTTGTGGTTTGTCAGGTTGCTTCTCATTATCAATAAAGCGGTGTTGCACCGGTTGCGGCGGAATCCAGCATTCGTCCCGTTTGCCGAACCATCGGTAGCGCCGGTTGCCGATAAAATCGTACACGGCATCGCGCAGCAGTGTTGGCACAATGATAAATCCGTATAGCAGTGGCCAGGGCCAATCCAGATATTTTGCGATGGTCAACGCTGCACTGGATTTGGTGAACACTTTTTGCCGCTGCAGCAAAATGACCGAAGACAAGTCATTCTCTTGTGAATCATTTCCTTGCAACCGATTATCATGCAAGCCATGTTCCTGTAACAAGCGCTTGCCCGCATCGGATTGCAGCGATCCGAAGCGGAATATTTGCTTTGAATCGCGTTTGATCACAAATTGCACGCTGGCGTGACAGAAGTTGCACACCCCATCGAATAAAATAGTGGGCGGCTGGCTGGTGTTATTCACTTTGCAGGCCCAAAGTCATTTCCAACGGTTGGTTTAGCGGCACGATCCAGTCCGCCGGCCATAGGCTGCGTTCCACCTTGGTCAGGTCTCGGGTCGGATCAATCAATAATGTGGGAGGGCGGCCGTTTAAGGATACAAACGCGGATGCGTATACTTGCGGATTCGCCATCGCATAATGCTCTCGCCAATGCGCGGCGAGAAAATGCGCAAACTGTAAAATCATATCGGGACGTCCTGCCATCTTGCGCGCTTGTTTGGGGGTGAGAAACCATTGCGGCGGCACATGGGTGATATTGCCGGGATTATCGGCGTCTACTACGTAAAAATCCACCCAGCCGTCTTTATCTCTTAACTTCATTTGCCAGGCGAACCGGTGGCCTTCTTCGGTCCAGCTCACATTGCCGGGGTATAAGAGGTGACGCAGAGGAATGAAGATTTGCGATGCAGCCCACAGCGCCACAAACGCCAGCGTCAGATGCTGCTGGGCTGCGGGCGTATTGTAAGTCTGCGATCCGCTGTGCGGGTGGTTTCTAGGCGTTAACAAATGCAGGCGCAACGGCCATTTTTGCCGTAAACCTGCCCACAAACGTTTCGGCCAGTCGGGCTCGAAAAACAACAAACTGGCGAATAAGGTAAACCAGGGAAATATGCCAATGTAAAACACGAAGTGATTTAAGCAGTGAAACGCCGCATATACACAAAACACCGCCAACCGGGTACGTTTCACCAATAACAGCGGTGCGCCAATAATATGCAAGGCAATCACACCATACGCGGCGATGCCGACCGACCAGTCCTGGGTAAATAAATAACCCAGGCCAAACGGAAAATCACTGCGTTCGGCCAGCCACATTTTTAACGGCTGCAATTGCAGCCAGTCGGGATTGATTTTGACTAAACCGGCGAAAATCAACACGATTTCCATTTGCACTCTCAGCAGCCACAAGGTCCAGGCAGGCAGCGTGGCCGAGCGCAGCCTGGGCCGTAACCAGGCATCCACCGAATACTGGCGGTGTGCCGGAATAATGCACAATAAAATGCTGAATAAGATGACCAGATAGAAATGGTTTAAATAGCGGGTCTGGTCCAATAAAAACACATAGCTGAAGGCTAAAGTGAACACTATGATGGCCAGGCGGTAAAACGCACCGACCACAATTAAAAAAGCACACAATCCCATCACGGCGAAATGGATCAGCATGCCGTCACCGTCCCAGGGGTGCACCCATTCGAAACCGTGATATTTGAAATAAAAATCCGGCTGTATGTAATACGCCTCCACCCAGCCTTTGGCGTAATACCGCCATGTGTCCCATAGCATGATAATGCCGAAGCCAATGCGGAACACAGTAATGGAACTGGCGTCAACGGGCGTAAACAACCGCTGTTTCAGGCCTTGCCAATAACTCATGTTAGAGATAACTGATTGATTCTAATTAATTAATATTTTTTGTGACGTTCTCTCGAAGTGCCCATGATACAGGCTCGGCGAGGAAATATTAATGCCAGATTTCGAACAGCGGTGCGGAAGTGTTGGATGGGTGCGGATTACGGGGATACGGTGTGGCTTGGATTGGCGTCTTTAATCAACAAGGCCAGCGCGCCGCCCAGCAACGAAGACAGCAGAATCATGATGTGCAGGTTTACCGCCGCTTGCATGGCGCTGTCGGTGTTGATACCCACTGCGGCAAGCCCCCCCAGCGCCGCCGCCTCGTAGGTGCCTATTCCTGCGGGGGCATGAAACGGCAGCACCGAGCTGAGATCGCCGGCGACAGATCCCACCCAGGCTTGGGCAGTACTCATGGAAGCGAACTGTTTTAGTATCCAGGCCATAGCGACGATTTTGATGCTCCAGCTGACCAGGGTCCACAACCACGCTCTGGACAGCTCCACCAAGGAATTGGGCAGGCCGCTGATGAGTTTGGTGGCAACGGCCTGCCATTTGGGATTGCGGATACGTGGCACAACCCCGGCCATTTTGGCATGGGCCAGATAAGCCGCCAGTGGCAAAACCATCCACACAGCCATTGCGGCCAGCCACCAGGGGTAAGTCGCCGTTGCGAAATACAGCGCGCCGGCACCCAGCAGTATCACGGTATGTAAGTCCATGAAGCGCAACCATAATAGCGTGGCCGTAGAGCGCGTCAGGCTTACTTGAAAATAACGCTTCATCAACACCGGAAAACTGACCTCGCCGCTGCGGGCCGGCAGCAAATTGTTGAGTACATTGTGTAATAAAGTGAGTTTCAGTGTGAGCAGATATTTACCGTCGATATCGGCTCTAAAATAGTCGTAGATTCTCCAGGCACGGATAAAATACGTAAGGGCCAATAATGCAACGGCGGCTAACACCGTCACATAAGATATCGATAGCCAGGGCGCTAACAGTTGATTCCAGCCCCAAAACACTTCCAGTATCCAAAAGTACGCCACGACTACGGCGATTTTGATCGTCCAGCCTAACCATGGAGGCAACGAGAATCGGGATTTAGTATCCAAGTGACTATTGCTCCCAACCTGATCGGCTGTATCGGTCTTGGGCGAGGATCAGTGCTGGATAGACCGGTGTTTGAATGGAAGATGGCAAGCTCTGGCGTATTCTATTAAAAGGTTTCTGAGATTATTGTAACGTGCGATAATAACGGGCTATTTAATCGCCGCAATCTGTGGTCTCGGTAACTAAAAATTCACTAAACGCCGGAAATTGTAACAGTTCCTATTTAGCCTTGTAAATTTACCCTAATCTATATCGACTTATATCATGAGCAATAGCATGCACGCACGACTGAAAGAGCACAGCGCAGAAACGCCGCGAGGATTGTCCATCGTCGTCCCTTTGTATAACGAGGCCGAAAATGTCGAACCTCTGGTGGCTCGACTGCACGAGACTTTAGGCGGCTACGACCGACCCTGGGAGGTCATTCTGGTGGACGACGGCAGCCGCGATGACACTCTGGAGAATGCCGAAAAAGCCACCCAACAATACGGCAGCCACGTGCGCGTGGTGCCTTTGCAACGCAATTTTGGCCAAACCGCCGCCATGCAAGCCGGGATCGATTATGCGCGCGGTGACCTGATTGTCACCATGGACGGCGATTTGCAAAACGATCCGCAAGACATCCCCCGCATGATCGAACACCTGGAAAAAAACCATCTCATTATGTTGTCAGGCTGGAGGCAAAAGCGCCAGGACAAGGTGTTAATGAGAAAAATTCCGTCCTGGATTGCCAATCGGTTGATCGCCAAAGTCACCGGCGTCAAGCTGCACGACTACGGTTGTAGCTTGAAAGTGTACCGCACCAGTGTCATCCGCCAGGTTACCTTGTTCGGTGAGATGCACCGCTTCATTCCCGCGTGGGTGGCCACGGTGGTGCCGCCGAGTAAAATCGGTGAAATGGTCGTGCATCATAATCCCCGCACCCTGGGCAAATCCAAATACGGTATCAGTCGCAGTTTCCGGGTGGTATTGGATTTAATTTCGGCGTTTTTCTTTATGCGCTATAAAGCGCGGCCCGGCCACTTTTTTGGCTCGTTTGGGTTTTTCTTTGGATTAGTGGGAGCACTGATTCTTGCGTACCTCGCCGTGGAAAAGTTTTATTTCGGCGAAGATATCGGCACCCGGCCCATGTTGCTGGTGGGCATTGTGTGCATCGTCGCGGCGGTGCAGTTTATTACCACTGGTGTGCTTTCGGAGATGATGGCGCGGATTTACTTCGAATCGTCCGGTAAAAAAAGTTACATCGTCAGGAGTACGCCGGATGATGAATCCCTGGCAGACGATGAGGGGTGGTGGCAGCCGTCTCGCACCCGTAACGTTGAGTAAATTCCAGATCCAATCAATACCCGCACCGGTGGTATTGGGTGCGGTATTGCTAATGTGCTTCGGCTATAACCTGGGTGTGCCACCGCTGTTTGATTTGGACGAAGGAGCCTTCAGCGCCGCCACCTGGGAGATGTTGCAGCGCGGCGATTTCATCACTACGTATTTGAACGGCGAGCTGCGGTTTGACAAACCCATCTTGATTTATTGGCTGCAAGCGGCCAGCGTCAGCTTGTTTGGGCTAAATGAATGGGCTTTGCGCCTGCCTTCGGCGATTGCGGCGAGTCTCTGGGTGGTCGCGGTATATGGGTTCGCGCGGCAACGATTGGAACCCACCGAAGGCGCTAATGTTGGCGTCAATGCCGGCCTCGCCGCCGCCTTGATCGCCGCGTTTTCCATTGGAGTGGTCGTCATCGGGCGGGCGGCTACCGCCGATGCTTTGCTGAATTTATTAATTACGCTCACACTGCTGGACATCATCCGTTATTTCCAGCGCCCGGATTTTGTGCTGCGAAACCGGGTGTATGTATGGATAGGGTTGGGTCTTTTGACCAAAGGGCCGATCGCCATTATCGTACCGCTTGCCGTGAGCTTAATGTATGTGGCCATTCAAAAACGCTGGCAGGACTGGTTGCGCGCCGTATTCAATCCGTTGGGCTGGGTGATCATGCTGGCCATCGCCTTGCCCTGGTATATCTTGCAGTACCAGGCGCAAGGCCAGGCGTTTATCGACGGATTTTTCCTGAAACACAACGTAGGCCGTTTTTCCAGCACCATGGAAGGCCACGGCGGCAGCTTGTTGTATTATGTGCCGGTGGTATTGCTGATCATCCTGCCATTTGCGGGCCTGCTGTTGCGCATCCTGCCGCGTATTAAACAGGCGTTTCACGAGCCTCTGGACTTATGGTTATGGTTGTGGTTCGGATTTATTTTTGTTTTCTTTTCCCTTTCCAATACCCAGTTGCCGCATTACCTGCTGTACGGTACGACGCCGTTGTTTTTATTGATGGCGAAATACCGCAATGATTTACAGTCCAAATTATTGGCTTATGTACCGCTGGTATTGTGGCTGGCGTTACTGGCGATATTGCCGGATGTGCTGCACATAGCAGCCGCTGAAGTGGATGATGCCTATACCCGGGCTATGGTGCAATCCGTCGACTCGGTTTTCGGTACCGGTTACCGTATCGGTATCATTGCGGCGCTGATTATCACCTTGGGATTTTTCTTCATGCGGGGAAAGCCGGTGTGGCAAGGATTATTAATGGCCGGGGCGCTGCATACTTTTGTGATAGTACAATGGGTGGGGCCGGCGGCGGGCGAGTTGTTGCAACAACCGGTGAAATCCGCCGCTCGGCAGGCACGGCAATATACCGAACCGGTGGTGATGTGGCGTATAAATATGCCCAGTTTTACGGTTTATCGACAGCAGGTAACACCACGGCGTGATCCTCGGGCGGGAGAGATTGTGTTTACCCGCATTGATGCTTTGCCCGATCTCGGTGCGCATGAAGTGATCTTTAAACAATACGGCATCGTGTTGGCGAAAAAACTTTCTGAATAACGACTCACAGGCAGATGTTCAAATACTGGCACGATTTATTGGATTCCATCGCAGCGTTGGTCGTCAATAACTGTCGCGTAAGAAGTGTGATGGGCATTATGAGCCATGAGCGGCTGCTGATTAGTACGGCGGCTGTGTTGTTGATCTTGACGGTGGGCATTCATGGATTGGATGCGAATAAGGCCTTGTTTTTATGGCTGCAGAGCTGGGGGCGCTATGTACCGGAATCCTTTTGGGCATCGCTTACGGTGGTTGGGGATGGACTGACAGTTGCCGTGTTATTGCTGTTGTTCGCCCGTAAGTATCCCAAAATGATTTGGGCCGCTGTGCTGGCGGCGCTGTTTACCACGCTCATCGTACAAAGCGTAAAACATTCGCTGGTTTTACCCAGGCCGCCACTGGTGTTGGCGCCGGATGAGTTTATGCTGATTGGTCCAGAGTATCGCCACGCATCGTTTCCCTCGGGGCACTCCACCGCTATCTGGCTTTTTGCGTCGGTGTGGTTGTTCAGCGCCTATCATTGGTCCAAAGCGGTGGTGTTAATGTCATTGGCGGCGTTGATCGCCCTGAGTCGTGTCATGGTCGGAGCGCATTGGCCTGTGGACATCGCTGCCGGGGCCTTTATCGGTTGGGTGGGAGGATGGGCCGGCGTGGTGATGGCAAATCGCTGGCAGTGGGGCATGACATTGAAAGGTCAGCGCATTATAGTAGCCGTATTGTTACTGGCCGCGGTGGCGTTAATCGGTCACGACTCCGGTTATACCCAGGCGGGTTGGGTGGTAAACAGTATTGCGGTTACTTGCTTGTTGTTTGGGGGATATCATTTTTATATTTTACTGCGCCATCCTCAGCGTATCGATCAACCAAGCGACGAGCAGGTGGTGGAAGATAGAAAAAACCAGCGTTAGTGGCTAACCGGCCATTGCCTTCAGGTTTTGCCTGGACAGGAATTATCTCGTGGTCATTGAACGATATTTCGCAAAAGAAATTTTATCGAATTTCACCGCCGTATTGACGGTGGTGGTGTTGATCTTTGTTGTTACTTATTTTACCCGCTATCTGTCCTGGGCCGCCGAAGGGGTAGTCGCCGCTTCTATTGTCGTGGATTTGCTATTATTCCGTTCCGTCAGCGTTTTGTATTTAATTTTCCCGTTTGCGTTGTATATCAGTGTATTGCTGGCGTTCGGGCGTTTGTATAAAGACAGTGAAATGACCGCGCTTGCCGCGTCCGGCGTGGGCGTGGTGCGGGTGATGCGCTCGGTTTCCTGGGTGGCTATTGCAATCGCCTTTGTGGTTGCCGCATTTTCGTTGTATATCTCGCCCTGGGCTTACAATAAAACGCTGCAAATCAAACAAAAAGCGGAGGCCACCTCGCAAGTCGAAGGCATATTTACCGGCCGGTTTAATCAATTCGATGCAGAAAGCAATGGTGTTATTTATGTGGAAAGCGCCTCACAGGACAAAAAGGAATTTTCCAATATTTTTATGCACAAAAAGGAGAAAGAACAGGTAGATGTCGTGTCGGCACGACGAGCTTATCAAATGGTGGAAAAAACCACGGGGGCGCGGTATATGGTATTTATCGACGGTTATCGCTACCGCGGCGTACCTGGCACGGCCAATCTGCAAATCGATTATTACAAGCAGTGCAGTATTAAAATTGTGGAACGTGACGTGGAAGCGAATAAAGATGATCGTCAGGCCACTCCCACCTTAGTGCTTGCCAACTCGAGCAATCCGCGGGATCAGGCGGAATTGCATTGGCGATTGTCCTTGCCGGTATTGACACTGTTGTTCTCGTTTTTAGCGGCATTGATGAGCCGCACCTCACCGCGCCAAGGACAATTTGTCAAGCTATTTGTCGCCATTGTTCTTTTGGTGTTATTTAACAACGCTTTGAGTGTGGCGCGATCCTGGGTGGAGCGCGGCGAAGTGAGCGCAGAAGTGGGTATGTGGGTGGTGCCACTGGTTATGCTGGTTATGGTGGTGATAATGATATTGGTGCAATCCAATCTGCGATGGTTGTACGACAAATGGCGCGGCGTGACACGCATGAAGGAATCAGGGGAGTAACCATGCGCTTGCTAGACAGATATATTGGAATTTCGGTCATCTCCAGTATTCTGATTGTTACTACGATTCTGCTGGCGTTATTTACCTTTATGGGGTTTTTCGAAGAACTGGACGACATCGGTCAGGGACAATACGATGCCCACCAGGCAATTTTATATGTGTTGCTCAGCATTCCCTCTTTGCTGTATCAACTTATGCCCATGGCCACATTACTGGGCTGTATCATTGGTTTAGGCATATTGGCGAACAACAGCGAATTGATCGTGATACGCAGTGCGGGTGTTTCGTTGACGCGAATAGCCTGGTCGGTGATAAAAATAGGTTTATTGGTTGTGGTGGCGTTAATCGTCATTGGCGAATGGGTGGCGCCAAGGAGCCTGGAAACGGGGCAAAACCTGCGTGCCAACGCCAAATCGAACAATCTGCGTATTGGTAGCGAACAAGGTTTGTGGGCCAAAGACGGTTTAACCATGATCAATGCCAAACAGCTGTTGCCGGGGGGGCGTCTTGGGCAATTGAGTATTTATCGCCTGGACGAGCAATATCGACTGGTGGAGTTGCTTGAGGCGGAGTACGCGTCTTACCAAGAAGGGCAATGGACTTTACACAATGTGAGTAGCTCGACCGTGTCCACTGACGCCGAGAGCGGGAACAGTGCAAGCAATCCCAATCCCAACAATTCGAACACGAGCCCTGCCAATAACGACAGCCTTAATAACAACAGCCCTAATAACAACAGCTCTAATAACAACAGCCCCAGTCCCGAAAATTCTAATATCGTAAGCGCGGACAATACGAGCGCCCCTGATTTTAGTTTGAGCGGACTCACTGTAACCAGCGCGAAACAAAAAAGTCTGCCGTGGGACATATCCATCAGTCCAGATTTGATCGATGTGGTTTCCGTAAAACCCGAGACATTATCC
This sequence comes from Gammaproteobacteria bacterium, assembly GCA_022340845.1. GTDB lineage: Bacteria > Pseudomonadota > Gammaproteobacteria > SZUA-152 > SZUA-152 > JAJDNG01. The sequence goes on from JAJDNG010000273.1 coordinate 12,323, forward strand.
GTGTGGGGTTTGTACCAGTACACGCGATATCTTCGCCAGAACGGACTCAGCGTAGGCCGGTTCGAACAGACATTGTGGTCCAAATTCACCACCCCGGTTATTACTATGTTAATGGTGTTGCTGGCAATACCTTTAGTGTTCGGTTCAATGCGAACCGTGAGTATCAGTCAGCGGATTTTTGTGGGTGTGCTTATTGGTGTCGGCTTCAATATCCTCAACCGCTTGACCAATTACGCGGGGCTGGTCTATGAGTTGAATACCGCCATGTATATGTTGGCGCCGATTGTTGTGGCGGGGATATTTACTTATTTTATGTATAAGCGGGTGTACTGATTGATTAAAACAATTTGCCTTTAAAAAAAGGCCGCCGAGTGTTCCTTATAGGATGTATTACGGGTTATCTATTGCCCGAATCACTTGTCCCTTGGTAGTGGTCAATTGCAATTGCGGTACATGGTTTAAACCGCCTGCCTGGCTGACACTGATATCACCTTGTTGTACGTCTACTACCAGCCTCTCCAAGGTCCTTGCCGCTACGTCCAGTTTCACGACGCTGTTCAATTCCGAATAGATTCCCTTATGTGTCAGTTTATAGGTGATTTGCGGCACGGGTTCGGTAACGCGATGCGAAGTAATCCCGATATTGTTCGTCGGTAATCCAAATCCCCTAATTGCCGCATGAATGTCGAGAAACGGATTTTCATTATTGCGCAGGTGAATTTCCACATTGGCTTTATCGACGTTGAGCGTTATCACGCGTGGGGCGACTGGCATATCCGCGGAGCTCACTTTGTAGTGTATGTCTTTATCCACGGGAAAACCAAACAACGAGCCTGCCAGCACGCCAATACCCACCACGATGTAGCCCGCGATTTGCCAGGCTGGCGTTTTTGTCGATAGTGTCGCTTCGCCTCGTTCCATTGCTGCGCGGCGTTGTGGTACTCGCAAGATGTAATAATAAACCATGATTGCGGCGAAAAATGTCATAAAACCGGACCACAATACATCGGATAAAAAATGTCCTCCCGCCGCCATGCGTCCTATGCCCATGAGTACACCGGCAAGGATGGCGGTAATGAATGCGACGGTGGCAAGCTTGGGTTTACGCCCGCGTAATAGCAGCCAGAAGATAGCCAGAGAGTACCCTACGGAAGGGTGGCCGGCGGGAAAGGATTCACCCTTGCGACTCTCGCCGATCATCAGCGGTGGAATGTGTTGCATGTGACCGCCGAACTCCGTAATTTGATTCGGTCGGGGCCTGCACCAGTGGTCTTTAAATATGGCGTTTACCAGTAAGCCGGGTCCCAATAATATGGTTAGCAACACACAGCCGGCGGCAAGTTTGTATTGCACCAATTTACCACGCAAGCTGCTATAGATCAGAATAAATACCGATCCCAGCACTAACACAGCCGCCAATGCCGGCACGCCTTCGTAGAAAAATTGCCATAACCAGAAATTACCTTTGGGCCAAAAGCTGTCGGGATTCTCCGGATGATAAAACCAGCCGGCTGCCA
>JAJDNG010000283.1 GCA_022340845.1 Gammaproteobacteria bacterium
GTGAGAGCATAGTGTCGATGAGGCCCTGACGGCCGTCTTCTGCAACAGCGTATACGTGGCCGCTGCTGTGCTCTTTAACCAATGCGGCAGGAATGCGAGAGGCATATGCAATGGGTTCGCACTGCCCGTTTACGGGTAAGCTCAAACCGGGTTCGATCTGCGCCACTAATTCATAACTTAAAAATACGAACCAACCTCCCTGAAAAGGTAGTGACGAGGGCTCCTGGGCAGAATTTTTTTCCTGGCGCCACCACTGGTCAAAATTACTGAGAAAATCGTTGCCGGAGGGTTCTGCGCGAAAATCGCCTGAGGATGACTCCACTTCGCTGTCATGCGCAGAGCCACTGATTAGACTCAATCCGTTGGCTTGCAGGAGTAATGTCTGTTGAGGAAAAGCGAATAAAATATCGAAATGTTGACCGCTGCTTTTCAGCACCGTTTCCAGCAGATAAGGATAGGTTTCAGCATCGAATTGGTGCAGCGATAATAAATCAACGTCCGAACTTATACGTTGCACCAGAGGCATCGGTCGATGTTAGAGTTTTATGTGGTTTTCACAATGGCAGAATGTCTTTGCATCGATGCCGGAACTACCCATTAAGTCAGGTACGATTAGGTTAATTTTCCAAATACCAGCGAACCATTGGTGCCACCAAATCCGAAGGAATTGGAAATGGCTATGTCAATTTTCATTTCCCGGGCCGTGTGAGGCACATAGTCCAAGTCGCAGCCGTCATCGGGATTATCTAGGTTAATGGTGGGCGGTGCGATTTGGTCGCGAATGGACAATGCCGTAAAAATCGCTTCGATACCACCGGCGGCTCCCAGCAAGTGGCCGGTCATGGACTTGGTGGAACTCATTGGAATTTTTTTGGCGAGATCACCAAATGCCGCTTTTGCCGCCTCAGATTCACCTTTATCACCAGCCGGTGTCGATGTGCCGTGGGCGTTGATATAATTAACTTGATCGTGGTTAACACCTGCATTGCGCAGCGCGTTTTGCATGCAACGCTTGGCTCCTTCACCGCCCGGAGCCGGGGATGTCATATGATAAGCATCACCGCTCATGCCAAAGCCCAGCAATTCAGCATAGATTTTGGCACCGCGTTTTACGGCATGCTCATATTCTTCCAGTACCACAATGCCGGCGCCGTCACTCAATACGAAACCGTCACGATCTTTGTCCCACGGGCGGCTGGCCGCTTCGGGATCATCGTTGCGGGTGGACAATGCTTTTGCCGCACAAAACCCGCCTAATCCGGTAGCCGAGCACGCCATTTCCGAACCGCCAGCTAACATCACATCCGCATCACCGTATTCGATGAGGCGCGAAGCCTCTCCGATACAATGGGTAGCTGAAGCACACGCAGTGGCAATGGCCAGATTGGGCCCTTGCAATCCATACATAATGGATAAGTTGCCACCGATCATATTGATAATGTTTGCCGGAATAAAAAACGGGGAAATCTTGCGCGGGCCCCCGGCTAAATACGCTGCATGACCTTTTTCTATTCCGATAATACCGCCGATTCCGGAACCAACATATACGCCTATACGCGGGGCATTTGCTTCCGTCACTTCCAGTCCGGAGTCATCCATGGCCTGCTTGCCGGCGGCTATCCCATAATGGATGAAGACATCCATTTTTTTGATTTCCTTGGGGGCGATGAAATCACTGGCGTTAAAATTTTTAACCGAACCGCCGATGCGCGAGGAAAAAGCACTGACATCAAAATTCGTAATGGAGGTTATGCCGCTTTTACCGGCCAATATATTTTGCCAGGATTCTTCGACAGTAAGACCTACGGGGCTTACCATACCCAGTCCGGTGACAACCACGCGTCGTTTGCTCAAAAAGAATCCTCGCTTTTATCGATAAAAACAGTTTAGAAAACAGTCCAGAGAGCTGTTTAATAAGCTAATCAAAAAGTCAAAACTGACAGGTACAAAAATGCATAAGGCCGTGACCACTGGTGTGATCCTACGGCCTTATTTTGGAATTCTGGGTTTAAGAACCGAGATGCCCGGTAATATAATCAGTTGCCTGCTTGACGGTCGTAATTTTCTCGGCATCTTCATCCGGAATTTCCGTTTCGAATTCTTCCTCGAGAGCCATTACCAGCTCAACCGTATCGAGGGAGTCGGCACCCAAGTCGTCAACAAAAGAAGCGTCACCGGTGACTTCTTCTTCTTTCACGCCTAACTGTTCAACTACAATTTTTTTAACACGTTCTTCGATGGTGCTCATTTTAAGCAAATCCTCCCAATGGTTTGAAAAACAGCTGCTTGCTGCGCCCGGTATTCTAGAGAAAACCTCACAGAGATACAAGTTATAAAATACATAATAAAGTTACTATATCTATTTATTTTTAATCGACTTTCAGCGAAAAAGCTTAATCCAAAAGCTTTACGCCATATACATTCCACCGTTGACATGCAACGTTTCGCCGGTGATATAACCCGCTTGCAGTGAGGCCAGAAAGACCACGGCTGCGGCAATTTCCTCGGGTTGCCCCAAACGTTGCAGTGGGATGGACTTCAACAGTCCTTCCCGTTGCGCGTCAGCAAGCGCTCGGGTCATATCAGTATCGATAAAGCCTGGTGCTACGGCGTTGACGGTGATTCCCCTGGGACCCACTTCGCGTGCCAGAGATTTTGTAAATCCCAGCAAGCCGGCTTTGGCTGCGGCATAGTTGGTTTGACCGGCGTTGCCGGCGACCCCCACGACGGAACTGATATTGATAATTCGTCCTTTACGCTGTTTCATCATGTCCCGCAAACAGGCTTTGCTTAAACGGTAAATGGAAGTGAGATTGGTATTGATAATACTTTCCCACTCCTCGTCTTTCATGCGCATCAGCAGATTATCTTTAGTGATCCCAGCATTATTGACCAATACTGAAGGCGCACCGAACTCGTTCTGGACGGCGGATAACATGCTGTCGATCGAGCTTTGCTCGGTAACGTCTAAAACATAGCCTTTGCCTTTGATGTTGTTGGCCTCCAATTCTGCGCTGATCGCGTCGGCTCCGGTTTGACTGGTAGCGGTGCCAATGACCACTGCGCCTTCTTTGCCCAATGTCAACGCAATGGCTTTGCCAATACCCCGGCTGGCCCCAGTGACCAATGCGATTTCATTTTCCAGACTCATGCGTCCTCTCCTTTAATTGCTTGTAGCGCTTGCTCAATCGTGTCGTTGGAATATACTGCAATCGTTGTTATTTTTTTATCGATACGTTTATTCAAACCCACTAATACCTTCCCCGGTCCGCATTCCACCATCGTGTCCACACCGGTGGCTGCCATTTTTTGAATCGTCTTCACCCATTGTACGGGGTTCCCAAGCTGGCGAACCAAAGCATCTTTTATGGCATCGGGATCCGCCTCGACCTGCACATCAACATTATTGAGGACATCGATTGACGGCACTTTCATGTCAACTTTCTGAAGTCTTTCGGCTAAATAATGGGCAGCCGGTTCCATCAACTGGCAGTGGGAAGGTACGCTCACCGGTAGCATTACGGCACGCTTGGCACCGGCTTGTTTGGCATTTTCCACAGCCCGCTCCACGGCACGGGTATTACCTGCTATCACCACCTGCCCGGGTGAATTGAAATTGACCGCCTGAACCACATCACCTTGTGAGGCTTGTTCACAAGCTTGTTTGACAACCTCATCATCAAGACCGAGTATTGCCGCCATGGCACCTTCGCCAACAGGAACCGCTTCTTGCATAAACCGGCCGCGGTCTGCTACTAGCGTCACGGCATCTTCAAATAACAAGCAGCCAGCGCAAACTAGAGCGGTGTATTCACCCAAACTGTGGCCGGCCATTACAGTCGGAAGCGCGCCATGCATTTCCTCCCATACTCGCCAGACCGCCACGCCGGCTGTTAACATCGCCGGTTGCGTAATGTCAGTTTGGTTGAGCTGGATTTCCGGCCCTGCTTGTACGATATTCCACAAATCATAACCTAATGCGTTGGACGCTGAGTCAAAGGTGTGTTTCACCACTGAATGCTTCTCGGCCAAGTCCGCCAACATGCCAACGGATTGTGAACCTTGCCCGGGAAATACAAAAGCTAACGCCATTATTGAGTCACCTTTTTATTGATATTGTTTCAAGTAGGAATATAACTGAAATGGGCTGCCGAACAACGTTAAAGGACACATAAAGATCTCAGTACTGGATCAGCGCGGATCCCCATGTGAATCCGCCGCCGAATGCCTCCAGCAACAAAGTGTCGCCGCGTTGAATTCGCCCGTCCCGGATCGCCACATCCAAGGCAAGTGGAACCGAGGCGGCAGAAGTATTTCCGTGCTCCTGAACGGTGACGACCACGTGGTCCATGGACATTTTCAGTTTTTTGGCCGTAGCTGCGATAATCCTAATATTTGCCTGATGCGGCACCAGCCAATCCACGTCTGACTTTTGCATTTGATTGGCGTGCAGCGTTTCATCGACAATCCTTCCCAGGGTATTTACCGCCATTTTAAACACTTCATTGCCTTGCATTTTGACAAACGCTTTGCCTTGTTGCATCTCCTCGTAGCCTTCCGATATCCCGTAAGGCACCGTCAACAGGTCTTTGTATTGGCCATCGGCATGTAAATGTGTGGAAAGTATACCCGGCGTATCACTGGCTTGGATCACCACAGCACCGGCGCCATCGCCAAACAACACGCAAGTGCCTCGGTCGGTCCAGTCTACAATTCTCGACAAGGTTTCAGAGCCCACGACCAAGGCATTTTTTGCGGAGCCGCAACGGATGAATTTATCAGCAACACCTAAGGCGTAGATGAAGCCTGTGCATACGGCTTGAACATCAAATGCAGCACACCCATGGATACCCAAGCGTTGTTGTAACAGGCATGCGGTGCTGGGGAATACTTGATTAGGCGTTGTCGTTGCCATGATCACCAAGTCAATATCGTTGGCATGCACTCCGGCAGCCTGCATTGCGGCTTTCGCTGCGTGTTCGGCTAGATCGCAGGTGGTTTCATCTTTGGCCGCCACGTGACGTTTTTTTATACCGGTTCTATCGGTTATCCATTCATCGGAAGTATCGACCATGCGTTCCAGGTCTTTATTGGTGAGTATGGTTTCCGGCAAATAACCACCTGTGCCGATAATACGTGAATACTTCAACTCGCTTGCCTCGCTGACAACATGGACTCCAGTTGGTTTTTAATTCTTTGCGGTACGTTCATTTGCACTTCCACCATCGCTTCACGTATTGCATACGCAAAGGATAAATTGTCCGCGTTGCCGTGGCTTTTTATAACAATACCTTGTAGCCCGACGAAACTGGCACCGTTATAACGCCGGGGATCGATCTTTTTCTTTAGGGAACTCAATACCGGCATTGCAATGAGCGCAGCCAATTTAGTAAATAAATTCTTTTTAAACTCTTGTTTGACAAAATGCGCAATCAGCTGCGCGACCCCCTCAGTGGTTTTTAATGAAACATTGCCTACGAAACCATCACACACCACTACATCCGCCGACCCTTTATAAATATCGTCGCCTTCCACAAAGCCAACATAATTTAAATCGCTATTCGCTAACAAGCGGGCAGCTTCCTTGACACGTTCGTTGCCTTTGATTTCCTCTTCTCCGATATTCAACACACCCACTTTGGGATTTTCAACATTATCCACAGCGCTGGTGAGTATGGATCCCATCACGGCGAATTCGAATAAATTCTCCGCGCTGCTGTCCACATTGGCCCCCATATCCAACATATGGGTATGGCCTTTGATCGTTGGCAGTGACGCAATAATGGCAGGTCTGTCGACTCCTGCAATGGTTTTGAGCACGAAGCGCGCAGTGGCCATTAATGCACCGGTATTACCAGCGCTGATGCAAGCTTGGGCCTTGCCTTCTTTGACCAGGTTTATCGCGACCCGCATGGAAGAATCTTTTTTGTTGCGCAATGCTTGCGACGGCAAATCATCCATTTCCACAACTTGGGAGGCATGTTGAATCTCGATACGCGCGTGAGGTGCGTTTTTAATACTGGCCAGTTCGTTTTGGATCCGGTCAGTGTCACCCACCAATATGACACTTAATTCGGATTTTTCCTTTAACACATGTACAGCGGAGGGCACCACGACGCTTGGCCCATAATCGCCACCCATAGCATCAAGTGCAATTGTGATTTTTTGAGCCATTGTTTTTTTTGTTGGGACGTTTATACGTGTGGTTGCAATGATTGACCTACCTTTGCATGTGTGCGAACGATCAAACGCCGGTTCTCACTGTGGACGGCTGTCACACAACAATATCCGGCGTAATACAATGGTAGAAATTTCACTGAATTTGATAAGAATGATGCGAATAATGTTTATTCTTCATCATCACTTATGGAAATAACTTTTTTCCCGCGATAGTAACCATCGGGACTGATGTGATGACGACGATGGGTTTCGCCAGTCGTGGGTTCTATGGAAAGCGCAGAGCCCTTCAATGCGTCATGCGCACGACGCATACCGCGTTTTGATGGTGACTTTTTGTTTTGTTGCACAGCCATGGTGAATTCCTCTGTATTCAGTTAATGTGGTTCTGGATTTACTGCGTTCGTGTTATGTTGGTTGCTTGCTACTATTTACTACTACTTGCCTGTTTTTACTTGCCTGGATATTGCTTGCCTCGATCATTTTCCATGACGAGTCATTTAGTTAGTGTTTCAATTTTTCTTTCAAATCCGCCAATACGGCAAATGGATTTTGTTTCTTTTCACATTCCGCCACGATTTCATCAGACTCGGGCGCATTATACATCGAATCGACGTTCTGTGACTGCGAATCCTTGTCCAGCGAGTGCACCACAGGGCATGCTTCGCTATGCACCCCGACAGCGGGTAACGCTAACAGAATCTCGTCTTCCACCAATTCCGAGAGCAATAATGGGGCTTGCTCAACCACCAAGGGGTCATAGTTCTCCGGAAGACGCCGGGATTCAGTCAAAGACGACACTATGGCTAACGTGAATTCGCTGTCGACATTAACCTCCATCGGTTCGAGACAACGCTGACATTGTATCCACACTACAGCGGCGACTTTGCCGGTTGCGATGGCCTGGCCCGCACTATCGCGCCCAAACTCGATTTCCAGGCTGGCATCGCCGGAAGGTTGCACCAGCAAAGAAGCCAATCGCTTCATGTTAGCAAGCGCTAGGGTTCCCTTAAATCCTCGTCGTTTTTCGACTAAAGTCAACGGATCTACGAATTCAGGGAGTCGATTCAACATAAACGCGCAATAATATAAGTAATTGGTAACGTTGTCAAAAATTCTAATAACGTGACCAAAGCGATGGTGAAAAACTGGCGGTAAGTTATTGACATCGCGTCCAAATTAACTTACATGTTTTGCAAACAAGTAATAATAAAATTTTTCTTTCCTTTGGTGAATTTTAAAACGCGCAAGGATTACGCTGTTGATCAAAAAAGTCCTCATAGCGAACCGCGGTGAAATCGCCGTTCGTATCGCCCGAGCCTGCGCCGAAATGGGCATTCGTTCCGTTGCCGTATTCACCGAAGCAGACCGGTATTCATTACACGTGAAAAAAACCGATGAAGCCTACAGCTTGGGCCCTGAATCGGTGGCCGGCTATTTAAACGCACATAGAATCGTCAATCTGGCTGTGGCAACAGGTTGCGATGCACTTCACCCCGGCTATGGTTTCCTTGCCGAAAATCCCGAATTAGCCAGCACCTGCGCCAGACGGGGGGTACGATTCATCGGCCCCAACGCGGACATCATTTTTCGAATGGGCAATAAAATTCAAGCCCGTCAGGCCATGATTGCCGCCGGCGTCCCCGTGATTCCTGGCAGTGAAGGCAATGTGGGCGATTTGAACCAGGCGCTTGGCATCGCCGATAATATCGGCTATCCCATCATGCTGAAAGCGACCGCTGGTGGCGGAGGTCGCGGAATCCGCCGCTGTGAAAATAGTGGCGAGTTACGTCGCAATTACGATCGCGTTGTTTCCGAAGCCAGCAAAGCGTTTGGCAGCACCGATGTGTTTATTGAGAAATGCATAGACAATCCCCGCCACATCGAAGTACAAATTTTGGGTGATGCTCACGGCAATTGCATTCATTTATTTGAACGGGATTGTTCCATTCAAAGACGCCATCAAAAACTCATCGAAATCGCCCCTTCTCCGCAGTTGGACGACTCGCAACGATTATATCTCGGCCAACTCGCCGTAAGAGCTGCCCAAGCAGTCAATTACGAAAACGCCGGTACGGTGGAATTTTTAATGGATCAGGAAGGCAATTTTTATTTCATGGAAATGAACACCCGCTTGCAGGTGGAACATACCATCAGCGAACAAATCACCGGAATCGATATTGTACAAGAGCAAATCCGTATCGCTTCCGGATTGAAATTGCGATATTCGCAATCGCAGGTGCAGCGCCGGGGGTATGCCATGGAGTTACGCATCAACGCCGAAGACCCCAAAAATGATTTCCTGCCCAGTTTCGGCCGCATCACCCGATACTTCGCTCCCGGTGGTCCGGGAGTAAGAACCGATGCCGCCATTTATACCGGATACGAAATTCCACCTTATTACGATTCCATGTGCGCCAAACTCACCGTATGGGCTTTAGATTGGGACAGTTTGTTGGATCGAGCCATTCGAGCACTGAATGACATTGGCTTATTCGGCGTAAAAACCACCATTCCTTACTATATTGAAATTTTAAAAAATGCCGAATTTCGTACTGGCCATTTCGACACCAGTTTTGTGGAGACCCACCCCGAGTTAATCAATTATTCAGTTCGCCGCTCATCACGGCACATTGCCGCATCGATTGGCGCCGCACTGGCGGCACATATGGGGTTGTAATTTCTGCGAGCCAATCGCAACAAGATATTGTTAATAAAATGATGGCGCTGTAACCAAGTAAAGTTATAGACGAACACTGACCAACCGATGGTACCGTATTATGCCTAAAGTATTTATTACAGATACTGCTTTAAGAGACGCTCATCAGTCATTGCTGGCGACTCGTATGCGCACTGAGGATATGCTTCCTATTTGCAATAAAATGGACGCTATCGGTTACTGGTCATTGGAAGTTTGGGGCGGAGCCACGTTCGATTCTTGCATCCGGTTTCTCAAGGAGGATCCTTGGGAACGACTGCGCAAATTAAAACAGGCACTGCCGAACACTCAGTTGCAAATGTTATTGCGCGGACAAAATCTACTGGGTTACCGCCATTATTCCGATGATGTGGTTAAATCCTTTGTGCACAAAGCCGCAGAAAACGGCATTGATGTTTTCCGCATTTTCGACGCCTTAAACGATATTCGTAACCTAAAGTTATCCATAGAGGCGGTTAAAGCCGAAAAAAAACACGCTCAGGCCGCAATATGTTATACCACCAGTCCGGTTCACACGCTGGATCAATTTGTTAGTCAGGCCCAACAACTGGAAGCCATGGGTGCAGACAGCATCGTGATTAAAGACATGGCCGGGCTGCTCACTCCGTTTGCTGCTGCGGATTTAGTAGCGGCCCTGGTTGCCAATCTTAACGTCCCGCTGCAGTTGCATTCCCATGCCACAGCTGGCTTGTCCGCCATGTGTCAAATCAAAGCGGTGGAAAACGGTTGTTATCATTTTGACACCGCTATTTCGACCTTATCAGGCGGCACCAGCCATCCTCCCACCGAAAGCCTGGTCGCCGCTTTACGCGGAACTCAATTTGACACCGGCTTGGATTTGCGCGCCTTGCAGGAAGTGGGTTTTTATTTTCAAGAAGTGCGGAAAAAATACCATCAATTTGAAAGTGAATATACGGGCATAGACACCCGCGTACAGGTCAACCAGGTTCCCGGTGGCATGATTTCAAATCTTTCCAATCAATTGCGGGAACAAGGGGCACTGACTCGAATGAACGACGTGCTCAATGAAATCCCCAAAGTTCGCGAGGATTTGGGCTATCCCCCATTGGTAACACCCACATCGCAAATAGTCGGCACCCAGGCAGTACTCAATGTATTAACCGAGCAACGCTACAAAACCATTACTAACGAAGTCAAACTTTATCTTCAAGGCCGCTACGGAACCCCGCCGGGACCTGTCAACGAGACTTTGCGCCAACAAGCCATTGGCAATGCCGACGTGATCGATTGCAGGCCTGCGGATTTGCTAAAACCTGAAATGGCACGCTTACGCGAGGAAATAGGCCCATTAGCTAAATCGGAAGAAGACGTGTTGATCTATGCGATGTTTCCGGAAATCGGACGGGAGTTCCTGGAGCAACGCGAAGCGGGCGCTTTGGAACCCGAACCGCTATCGCCGCTGGATACCGAAGCCAAAGCGGATTATTGCGTGGCGGCTACTGAATTCAACGTTTTGCTGCATGGAGAGTCGTACCATATCAAAGTCAACGGTACCGGCAACAAAGCACAGGAAAAACGCGCCTATTACCTCAGCGTAGACGGATTGCCGGAAGAAATCCTGGTAGAACCGTTGGATGAGATAGTCCGCTACACCGATGGCAGCCGGCCGGTCGCCACGGCAGAGAAAATCTCCAACGGCAGCAACCGCCCGAAAGCGAACGAACCGGGCGATGTCACCACATCCATGCCTGGAACAATTGTGGATGTTTTGGTCAAGGAAGGCGACCAGGTTAGCGCCGGCGACCCGCTTCTGGTCACAGAAGCCATGAAAATGGAAACCGAAATCCAAGCCCCGATTGCCGGTAAAATCGCAGCCATTCACGTCGCTAAAGGGGATAGTGTCAATCCCAACGAAGCCTTGATCGAAATCCGATAGCAAAACCGCCAAAGAGCCAAGCGACTGATTTCACTTAAAATTACCTTGGTGCCAGTGACCACTTGGCCGTTTAACCGGCGAGCGGTTTTAAAATTCTAATACAAAATTTTTTAATTAGTGGTTTTCCTAATTGCGATTCAGTGATAAATTAGGATCACTTTTCGATCCCATTCATTACTTTTTACAGGTGCTTAACACACCTGAACAAAGGTATCTGGTATTCGTTCAATTTGATTTTTGTAACTTGCAGTGGGGGTGTCTTCTGTGGAGTCGAAATGGATAAGTGTTGACGATCAACTTCCTGTGATAGCAGATGATGTGCTGGCCTATTCGCCCGATGAAGGGTGTTTCAGGGCTTGGTACGATAATGATATTTGGTTTACGCATGAGAATACAAATAAAGCCAGTCCCACGCATTGGATGTATCTTCCAGCGCCGCCACGGGAACCGGTTGCGAACGGCCCGGCCAGTTTCGGCATGACCGATAATCTGGTGGCCAGCGAAAGCCGCCCCTACTCTGTGTGGAGTGAAAATGTGGAAACCGCCAAGGGCATTCGAAAAGCGTGGGAACAGCGGTTCGGTGGACCTTACAAAATCGTTAAAAGCACCCGTGGTTATAAAGTGCTATACGTTGGTGAATGGCGGGAATCCAAGGCGCTCAACTCGCGATAACTGCGGTCCCTTTTCTCTTGACCTGAATGCAAGCCGCTTCCACGCTCACAGCTTCAAGCGATAATTAATAATCCATTGATGGTGAACAAACCCACGGCCGTCATTCTCGCCGGCGGTAAAGGCAGCCGCCTTGGAGGAGTGGACAAAGGTTTATTGCAAATCAATGGCCGAAAACTGATCGAGTTATGCATCGATAGACTTCGGCCACAAGTCGCCTCCATCGTCATTAGCGCCAATCGCAACTTGCCGATTTACGGCCAATTTGCCGATACGGTAGTACCTGACACCACCGCATCCTATCCTTGTTACTCGAGAGGCCCACTAGCCGGATTACTCAGCGTTTGGGATTACTTGGAGCAAAACGGTCACATTGGCTCCGGTGATCTGTTGACCGTGCCCTGCGACATGCCGTTATTGCCGAACGATTTAGCAGCACGATTTTACCAACGCCGGTCACAATCACATTGTCAGGAAAAGTGTGTGGTCGTCGCCCATGACGGAATTCGACTGCAACCATTGTGCGCGATGCTGCCCTGGTCGATAAAAAGCCAGTTAGAAGCATTTTTAAACACCGGTCAGTGTAAAGTGTCGGATTGGATACAATACAGTGATGCATTAATTGCGGATTTTTCCGCAGAAGCTGATAAATTTGTCAATATCAACACTCAAGCCGATGTGGCTATGGTGAGTGCAAAGCTGAAAAACCATGCCTGATCTGGAACCAGCTGAAAAAGTATCCCTTATTCTTGATACCCCTATTTTAGGGATAGTGGGTTTCAGCGGCAGTGGTAAAACCACTTTGTTGGCGAAACTGATTACCGAACTCAATATACTTGGAATACGCATTGGCATTATTAAACATGCACACCACCACTTCGACATCGACCATCCGGGCAAAGACAGTTATATATTGCGACACGCTGGGGCCAAACAAACCCTAGTTGCATCAAAACATCGCTGGGCACTCACGGTGGAAACAGCCGAGCGTAAACAAGATCCGCAACTGGCCGAATTAATTTCTCGCCTGGATTTAACCCAATTAGATTTGGTGTTGGTCGAAGGGTTTAAACATGTGTCTTATCCCAAGCTTGAGGTACATCGCGCCGTGGCCAATCCGGTACTGCTCTGCCCCGATGACCCCGACATTATTGCATTGCTTACTACCGAGGATTTGCAAGTGAAATCGGCGTTAAACCTTCCTGTATTGAATTTGAATGACACGACATGCATTGTACAATTCATAATGGATTTTATCAGGAAACAACATGACTAATTCAACCAGCGAACCTTCAACGAGTAAACCTAAAACCTGTATGGACAGTGAATACGATTCCAGTATTCTAAAACTCGAACAGGCGCTTTCCCGCATAGTAAATAGTATTCAATCCCTGCCTAGTAGCGAACAAGTCCCCATACAGCGGGCATTAGACCGAGTGTTGTCGCACGACATAATCTCTCCCATCGCCGTACCGCCGTACGATAATTCGGCGATGGATGGTTACGCTATCATTTACAGCGATTTGATCGCGGCTAAAGAAGTGCAACTCCAAACTGTAGCGACCATCTTGGCCGGGACCCCGTATGATGGGGAATTGAGTCCAGGGCAATGCGCGCGGATCATGACCGGCGCTAAAATCCCCCGCGGTGCCGATACGGTGGTCATGCAAGAACTGGTAACGGTTAGTGGCGACACCATTACCCTAAACACCAATCCTAAGCAAGGTGACAATGTCCGCCGTGCGGGAGAAGATATTTCCCCCGGCGAAGTGATCTTAAAACAAGGACACAAAATATCTCCCGCCGATGTTGGCTTGTTAGCGTCGTTGGGGATTGGGGAGGTCAAGGTTTTCCGCAAGATACGGGTGGCTTTTTTCTCCACGGGAGACGAACTTAAGCCGTTAGGCTCAGTGCTGCAAGATGGCCAAATTTACGACAGTAACCGCTATACATTGCACGCAATGTTATCCCGTTTTGGCGCCGACGTTTTGGATATGGGAGCGATTCCGGATGATCGCCACGCAACCCAAACCGCTTTCATCACGGCGGCAGCCAATGCCGATGTATTAATTACCACTGGAGGGGTGTCCGTTGGGGAAGCGGACTTTGTCAAGGAAACCCTGGAACAGCAAGGTAATGTAAGCTTTTGGAAACTTGCCATGAAACCCGGCAAGCCACTGACTTTTGGCCAAATCAACAATTGTTGGTTTTTTGGCTTACCGGGAAATCCCGTTTCAGCGGCGGTAACTTTTTATCAACTGGTTTTACCCGGGTTGCAGAAATTGTCCGGGCAAGAAAGTATTGAAACCATCACAGTGAAAGTACCGTGTACTTCAAAATTGTACAAAAGATCCGGCCGCCTGGAATTTCAGCGAGGCATCCTGGAAAAAAATCCGCAAGGCGAATTAGTGGTAAAAAGTACAGGTAATCAAGGTTCGCATGTTCTCAGTTCTATGAGCAAAGCCAACTGTTTTATCATCTTACCTTTGGAATGCGGCATTATTGAGCCGGGAACCGAAGTCGAAGTACAACCGTTTTTTGGCCTGGTGTGAGTTAGGCAGTGTGTTAAATAGGGAAGCGGCGTTAACCCACCGCTTCCACAATACAGATACTGAATGTAAGGTTTGGCTGTGTTGTGCTATTTTGAGCGTTTTAAGATTTAAAACTGATTATTTCTTAAAACCCTCGGCTTCGATGTACATAGTGACTTCATCCCCGATCGCCGGCAAGCCATATTTAATTCCGAAATCCGAGCGTTTGATTGTTGCCGTGGCGTTAAATCCGCAAACTTCCTTTTTATTAAACGGGTGCACCCCGCAACTGATATTATCCACATTTAACGTAACCGGTTTGGTAACGCCCATGATGGTCAGGTTTCCTTCCACTTTAGCGCTATTGTCTCCTTTAATTGCAACCTTGGTGGATTTGTACGTCATCTTGGGGAACTCCGCGGCGTTAAAAAAATCCGGTCCGCGCAAGTGTTCGTCTCGCTTGGCATGAGCAGTATCGATGGAACTGACATCAATTTCTATCTCAACGGTTCCCGTGTTCTTGGCTTTATCCATGGTGATGACGCCGGACGTTGTATTGAAACGTCCGCGCAAGGTGGAAAAACCCAAATGGTTTATCGAAAAATACGGATAGGTATGCGCTGGATCCAGTTCGTAGGTTTCCCCACTGGCGTTGGCCGTCATCGATAAGGTTAAAGTTGCCACTCCTGCAAGAACACTTAACAACATTTTACTCATTATTTACTCTCCTTTTTTTACATTAATGAAAATGGACACCAACATCATTATCAACCGTAATAAGCACTACTTGAAGACTGCTGTACGGTATACCAAATAGCCGCTATCATGGGTATTAAGGCCGCTACATAGGATTTCAATACCTGAAGCCATATTGTACTGTCTTGCTTGATGGGGATATGAACCACCGCTGGAATCAACGCCAGCAAACCCAATGTCAACCAAGGCAAATTAGCGTATATCGTAGCCGCCGCCCCCAGCGACGCGCAAGTCACACTGGCCATAAGAAAAAAGCTGGTTGAAAATACCGCTTTTTGTGGCGCCAGCAAATAGTACAACAACCAAGCACCAGCGGCCGCGGCAAACGGTGACGCCAGCTGACCGTATAGCGCCGTCGCTCCGACAATTGACACCACTGCGGTGCCCATGGCGGTCGCGAAAACAACCGCGCTGATTTGAGCTTTCTTTTGCTGCAACACGCTAGCCGCAAACACCATCCATGCGACATAAGCTGACAATCCTATAGCCATTATCAACGAATTCTGGGTGCTTTGCCGGCTGATCACTGGCCATATGATCCACAAAACGGCAGCAACCCCCAGGAAGGCAAAAAGCCCATGGAGATATCTACGATAGTGGGTCAGTTTTTCATCGGCAAGATCGATAACCATGCCGAGAATCGCTGCGAAGTAAGCCACTAAGATAATTTTTTTTGTGGAGGATAACGGTACGAGGGAGAATCCTGTCACCAGCGCGACGGTCGCCACAAACGCCGCGGCGGCCGCCAATCCCATAAGTGCCGGTTTTGTTTTTCCCAAAATGGCAGTAACCGCCAGCGCGACGATAAAAGGGACAATTCCTGATTGCACCGCTGGATGGTTCAGCAAACTATCCATAGATAATATAGTCTCCCGTACGAACTGCGTTTAGTCACTATCCACAGTACTGGTCTATCAACCGTGGCACAAATTGATCGCAAAACCGAATGCAGAGATTACTCAAAGGCGGTGGTGTGAGTAAAGCGGAATAATTTGCTAAACATTATCGAAAAATTCGAAGATTGCTCGTTTTCCCCTGAAGTCTGTCCGATTTACGTGTAAAATTCCTACAATATTGCTTCACATCTGCCTATAATTGATGGACTTGGCGCCTGCAGGAGTGAAGGTGGATAATTTTCGGAGTAAAGCCGTGGAAGCAAACCGTGATACAGCAGCGATAAACACCAATACAGACCGCCGTCAGGGCATTGATCGCAGACAATGGACTTGTCAGCACGATTTTCCTTACGTCGACAGTCATGGCTACTTAGTAGTGCAAAATCGCCGGAAGCAAAAAGACCGTCGTCATTGTTCGCATACTGTCAGAGTTCATCAGTAATCCGCCACAGCGCTGTTTAAGGCAATTCTGTTAGTTTTTTGGTCGCCAACTGAAGCGCTTCCTGCCTCACAGACATAGATAGAGATTGGTTCAATACCTTAAGTGGGCTCGCGGCTTGTTCATAGCCATTATTAAACGCAATGGCAAACCAGGTATAAGCCAGTTTTTCGTCCACGGCAACTCCGTGCCCATTGACGTATTTTACCCCCAGTAAATATTGGGCTTTCGAATCGTTTTGTTTCGCCGCTTTTTTATACCATTCCACCGCCTTAACATAGTCTTTTACGCCACCTTGGCCCTTATCATACAACTGAGCAAGATAACGCTGTGCCACGGGATCACCTTGTTGTGCGATATCTTTAAACAGGCGCCGGGCCGACACATAATCTTCCGAATCATAAGCGGAAATGGCCTCCGCAATGTGTTCACTAATGGCGCTGGCTTGGGAATCCAGCACACCGGATAGTAAAATGAATGACACCAGTAATATGCGGCAGTTATTTATCATAGAATGGTTTGGCACAACATCTGAGTAACACAAAAAAACTTTCGTAATCTTTAAAAGATATATACAGGCATATCTTAATACTATTTTAATATAAATTGCAGCCATGATATATCCTGACTTCTTGCCAATTCACTCACCGCATGGCGTCAATCCCTTGCTAGCAAGCAAATCGAAGAAATTTATTGCCCCAGCAATATTATTAATAATATGCATCATATTCAATCACTTCCCATCGAAGTTATAAAAAAAGAATTTCTCGAGGCATTGCAGCACTCTCATGTTGTGGTGGAGTCGCCCACAGGTAGCGGAAAATCGACCCAATTGCCGCTTTGGTGCGCAGAACTGGGGCGAGTATTGGTCGTCGAGCCTCGCCGTCTCGCTTGTCGGTCATTGTCGCGATATGTGGCCCGGCTTCGCCAATCCCAATTAGGGCAAGACATTGGTTACGCGGTGCGTTTCGATAGCCGATTTTCCGCAGCCACTTCCGTATTGTTTGTTACCCCCGGCATTGCGCTGCGGTGGTTCGCGGAAAACGGGTTGGAAGATTTTCAGACCGTTATCCTGGATGAGTTTCATGAACGGCGCTGGGATACGGATTTACTCGCCGCTTTACTTCGCCATTCATTGAATAGTGTTGAAGTAAAGGCTCCTGGATCGCGTCGACTGGTGATAACTTCTGCGACGGTAGAGGGTATAAAACTCAGCCGCTATTTAAACGGTATTAGACTGACGTCCGAAGGGCGCGTGTTTCCGGTTACCGTACGCTATAGCGAGGACAATACCTTACCGAAATTAAAACATCTCGAACAGCGGATCAAGCAGGCTGTTCTTTCGGTCATCCCTCAATCCGATGGTGATATCCTGGTTTTTTTGCCTGGCCGTGGTGAAATACAATCAACCTTGTCTTGTTTGCAGGGCGCAGTTGAGGCCGAACTTATTCCTTTGCACGCTGGCATCAGCAACCAGCTCCAGGATAAAGCCCTGCGCACCGAGAGTCACAGGCGCATCATACTGGCAACCAATGTTGCGGAAACCTCCCTCACCATTCCCGGGGTTAAGGTGGTTATTGATTCGGGGCTGGAACGACGTACCCATCACCGCAATGGCCGCACCGTACTGAGCCTACACAGCATATCCCAAGCGGCCGCGGAACAACGCCGTGGTCGGGCCGGGCGATTAGGACCCGGTCAGTGTGTTCGCCTGTGGGGGAAAAACAGTCGACTGGAAGCCTTTACCCCCCCTGAGACAGACCGTGAAGAACTCACGGAATTGGTTCTGGCCGCTGCGGCGACGGGGGTGCCTGTGCAGGCATTGGAGTTTCCCAATCCCCTGCCTCAGCACGCGGTCGATAGGGCTTTAAATCTGTTACACGAAATGAAGGCCATTGATACACAAGGCCATATCACCGCGCATGGCAGGCGCCTGTATCCCCTGCCCTTGGATCCGTTGTTTTCCCATTTGATTTCCGCCATGCCTGACCAAAGCACACAAATGGCGATGATCGACCTCAGTGCCGCACTATCTGTCAGGCAACAATTGTTACGCCTCCCGCGCAACGAACAACACGCCCGACAACTGCAGCAATGGATGCAACACGATATACCGCAAGGGTCGCCCGAAAAACTCCCGGAAAATTGCGATGTCACGCTACTGATAAGAATGATTAGAGAAAGACCGTATGACAGACTACCATTGAATCGTCAAGCTATTGACGAAGCGGTTCAAATCGCCACCCACACGCGCTCCGTTTTAAACCTCCCTAAAGTAAGTGCCAATGATCCTTTACCGCGAGATGCATTATTAAGCGCCATCGCCAAAGCATATCCCTCATTAATTTTTGTTCGCCGGGAAAAACGCCGCCAAGCCATGGGAAACGGTATAAGCGAAATAGAGATCGGATCCGAATCGTGTTTACCGGATGATGCCGAGGCGGCAATAGTCTTGGATCAACACAGCAAACCCGGTAAAGGTTTAAGTAAAACCATAAACATCGCCACCTGTTTAGCACCCGTGAGTCTAACCTGGGTAGGCGAACACAACATCGGCGAGTTAAGCACTACGAATCCACTGCTGGAAGATAATTCCATATATGTCATGCAACAACGTAGTTACGCGGGCAGAATCCTTCATCAGAACACAGTAAAAGTGGATTCAGAGAGCGTAATCCCGGCAAGCACCTCATTGATTCTTTCCGGTAAACTGCTTGCCCCGGCCGGAAAACGTATACAATCCGACATCGCTACCTACAATCTATATTCGGCCATCCATCAAACAGGGCAAACCCCTGTTGATGCTGATCAATGGTTAAACAATAGACTTCGGCAATTGGGTGTACAGAGCGCCGAGGATTTGGCCTTACTATCCGCGGAAGATCTGACATTTGTTGATTTTCCTACATGGGAAAAGGAAAAATTTGAACAAACTTACCCTCGTAAGGTAAAGCTAGCCAACTTGCATATGACAGTACAGTATGACCCTAAAAAGAAACAGGTGACGTTGGAAAAAATAAGCGGTGTTCGTAAAAACCAACCGCAAAGAAAGGAATTACCCCTGTGGGCGGGTTGGTCAATCCGATACCGTGACGGCAGTAAAGTAGTCGATATATCTAAATGATATTTACAAACAATTCTTTTTCTGAATACGTGAAAACTCTTCGAAATTGAAGCCCAGTGAGATTCACTGCAAACGATCATGCGTAATTTCTGATCAGGGCTGACTTTTATTTTCGTCTTAATATAAGCTATTGTAATAACTTAATTAACCAGGACATGATTCATTGAGTCGAAAATTTAGCACGGTAGAATGACAACTCAGATAAACGGCCGTTTCTAATGACACCACTCTATGCGCAGATCTCTGGCGTAAAATAGTGAGTTTGGCGTTGGTTTTAGCATACATCTAGGACAGAACGAAAAAATAAAAGTTACCAGGTCAAACGCCGGTCGAGTATAATGAGCAAAAAATGAACAATAACGATGTGCACAACGACCATTTAATCGTACCAACAACGCAAAAACATGTGACTCTCTGGGTGCATCCGGAGGGCAGGGTTTTAGGGTATATGTATTTACGCAAACACAGCTCAATGCATGCCGGGGCGGAACTCCCTCTGGAAGCATTGAACCGCCCACAACCCTT